>NZ_NKFD01000006.1:0-255698 GCF_002223205.1 Burkholderia sp. AU27893
CGTAAGCGGCTCGGCGCGACCAGTTCCATATTCGCGCGCGCATGGGGCATGATGTGAGAGCTTGGGGAGTTCCGTGAGGATCACGTGAGATCGTGCCCACGATCGTGGATCATGGGCACGATCTATCTGGATCTATGAAGCAGTCAGGCAGTGCCATGCGAGCTGACCGACGTCAGCTTGTCGACCACATTCCAAGGCAGCAGTTCGTCGACGCGGGTGATGACGTGATCAGCGATGTGGGTCAAGACGTATTCCAGATAGGCGCGCGGGTTGATGCCATTGAGTTTGCACGCACCAATCAAGCTGTACATCGCGGCGGCCCGCTCACCCCCGCTGTCGGAACCAGCGAACAGGAAGTTCTTTCTCCCGAGGCTCACGCAACGCAGGGCGTTTTCTGCCAACGCGTTGCTGATCTCGGCTTGCCCATCCTCGCAGAACAGCGTCAGCGCAGTCCAGTGATTCAGCGAGTACTGGATCGCGCCGGCCAGCTCCGACTTGCGCGACAGCGTCGCGAGCTTGGCCCGGATTCTCGTTTCGAAGGCGTCCAGCAGCGGCTTGCTTTTCTCACGCCGCACGCGCTGCCGTTCATCGGGCGGCTTGCCGCGGATGTCGGTTTCAATGCCGTAGAACTCGCCGATCATCTCGAGCAGTTTCTGGGTCTCGTCCGTCGGTGTGCTCGCGTGGATCTCGTAGTACTTTCTCCGCGCGTGGTCCCAACAAGCAGCCTCGCGGATCTTGCCACTTACGTACAACTCGTCGAAGCCGCCGTAGGCATCGGCTTGCAGGATGCCTTCGAATCCGGCGAGATGCGTCTGAGGATGGATGCCTTTGCGATCGCACGAGTACGCGAACCACACCGCAGCCGGCTCCGTCGAGCCCGAACGGCTGTCGTCGCGCACGTACACCCAGAGTCGCCCGGTCTTCGTCTTCTTGTTGCCTGGCGCGAGCACGGGGATCGGCGTGTCGTCCGCGTGCAACTTCGTGCCCGCCATCGTATACCGGCGCAGCGCGTCGGTCAGCGGGCGGCAGAGCGCCTCACACTGTCCGACCCAGCGACCCATGCTGGCGCGGTCAAGCGTCACCCCGTCGCGCGCCGCAATTTCCGATTGTCGGTACAGCGGCGCATGATCTGCGTACTTCGACACCAGAATGTCGGCAAGCAAGCTCGGATGCGCGATACTGCGCTCGATCGGCAGTCCCGGCATCGGTGGCTGCGCGATGTGGCCGCAGGCCGGACAGACCGTCTTGTGCCGGATCGTGCGGATCACCTTGAACATCGCCGCAACACGGGCGAGCTGTTCCGAGACGTCCTCGCCGAGGCACTGCATAGCACCTTCACACTTGGGGCAGATCGAATCCGGTTTGAGCACGCGATCTTCTCGCGTAAGGTGCGGTGGCAGCGGCTCACGTACGGCCGGATCGCTGCTAGTCGTGGACCTTTCTCGTCGGACCTTTGTGTGCTGAACGTCGGCGACACCGCTGCCTGCGGCCAAATCCTCAAGCCGGAGCTCAAGCTTCTCGATCTCTCGGGCAAGTTGTTCCGACTTGCGGCCGAAGTGCATTCGCTTGAGCTTGTCGATCAGGAGCTTCAACCGTGTGATCTCGAGATCGCTTGCGGCGATGTCGCGGCGCAGCTGTTCGATCTCGAGTTCCCGTTCGATGGCCGACGCGCGAGCCTCAGCCAGCATGGCCTTCAGTGCAGCGACATCGTCGGGCAGATCGTCGAGATTCGGCATGCGCCGGAGTTTACGAGCCTCCCGAGCGGTTTACAACACCTACAGCATCGACAGAGGTGCCGTACGGCGGGGCTGCCGCCAATCGATGCCTTCGAGAAGCATCGACAACTGCGCGACCGTGAGCGAGATCTTGCCGCCATCGGCTTGCGGCCAGATGAAGCGGCCGCGTTCCAATCGCTTCGACAGCAGCCAGAGCCCGTCGTCGGTGGCCCAAAGCAGCTTCACGAGATCGCCTCGACGTCCGCGGAAGATGAACACATGGCCGCACAACGGATTCTCCTCGAGCGTCGCCTGTACCTTCGTGGCAAGCCCCTGGAAGCCGCAGCGCATGTCCGTGACGCCCGCAGCAAGCCAGATGCGGGTGCCGGCCGGCAATGTGATCACTTCAGGCATTCCTGCAGGAACGCTTCGGCCCGCTCAGCAGACAGGCCGCGAATCTTCACGCGCCGCTTGCCGATCTCCACCTCGATCTCGCACACGGGCGTCGGCATCGGTACGCCGCTTGTCACCTTCGACGTCGCGTTTCCCGTAGGCTGCGGCGCTGGCAGCATCAACACCGAATCGATCACGTCAACGCTCAGCAACTCCGTGCCTGTCATGGCCGACGGCGCAGCTTCGAGTCCCGGCAGTTCCAGCTTGCCTTCCCGATATTGCTTGCGCCACCCGAACACGACGTTGGCGTTGATGTCGTGCCGCCGCGCGACGATCGACACCGACATGCCTGGTTCCAACGTTTCCCTGATCACTTGCTGTTTGAATGCCCGCGCATACGTGCGATGGGCCGGGCGCGCTGCATTCGGCATAGCTGACCGTCTCCGTCAATCTAAACGCGACTATCATGCGCCAGCAAAATCAGCATCGGGAAACGGTCGGGCCGAGTCGCTTACGATCAAGCTGGGCGCGACGCGCCAGATCCGCGACGTCGGCAAATGGCCGCGCCGCGCGTGCGAGCTCGATCCGGCTCGCGACGTCCTCGCGCATGCCGCGCAGCAGCGAGAAGCCGAGGCGCACGGGCGCCGACGTTGTCGGCCCTTCGATCGCCGAATCCCATGTGCTGACGTTGACGTCGACGGGCAGCACTTCAACGCCGCGGCGCCGCGCGTCCTGCAGCAGCTGCGACGGCGTGTAAAAGCCCATCGGCTGGCTATTGAGCAGCGCAGCCAGGAACACGGCCGGTTCGTGTCGACGCAGCCATGCACTCGAGTAGACGAGCAGCGCGAAGCTGGCCGCGTGGCTTTCCGGGAAGCCGTATTCGCCAAAGCCTTTGATCTGGGCGAAGATCGACTCGGCGAACTCGCGATCGTAGCCGCGCTCGAGCATGCCGCTCACCAGACGCTCGTGGTACGGCTCCAGTCCACCCTTGCGCTTCCATGCCGCCATCGCGCGGCGCAGTTGGTCGGCCTCGCCGGCGGAGAAGCCGGCCGCGAGCATCGCGACCTGCATGACCTGCTCCTGGAAGATCGGCACGCCGAGTGTGCGCGCCAGTGCCTTCTCCATGCCTTCAGATGGAAACGTGACGGGCTCCAGCCCTTGGCGCCGGCGCAGAAACGGATGCACCATCCCGCCTTGCACGGGGCCCGGCCGTACGATCGCGACTTCGATCACCAGGTCGTAGAAACACTGCGGCCGCAGTCGCGGCAGCATCGACATCTGCGCGCGCGATTCGACCTGGAACACGCCCATGCTGTCGCCGTCGCACAGCATGTCGTAGGTCGCCTTGTCTTCGGCCGGAATGTCCTGCAACTCGAACGTCTCGCCGCGCTTCTCCGAGATCATGTCGAGCGCGCGGCGCACCATCGATAGCATGCCGAGCGCCAGGACGTCGATTTTGAGAATGCCGAGCGCCTCGATGTCGTCCTTGTCCCACTGGATGATCGAGCGATCCACCATCTTCGCGTTCTGGACTGGCACAAGGCGCGTGAGCTTGCCGCGGCTGATCACGAAGCCGCCCGAGTGCTGCGACAGGTGTCGTGGATAGCCGAGCAGCTGCGCGGCAAATGCGGCCCACTGCTGATTCAGCGGCGCGTCGGGGTCGAGGCCAGCCTCGGCAAACCGCTGCAGCAGATCCGCGCGCGAATCGAACCAGTGGTGCTGCTTCGCAACGCGTTCGACGATCGCCGGATCCACGCCGAGCGCCTTGCCGGCCTCCCGCAAAGCGCTGCGCGGCCGGTACGTCGTGACGGCGGCCGTCAGCGCTGCGCGATCGCGGCCGTACTTGCGGTAGATGTACTGCATGACCTCTTCGCGACGCTGATGTTCGAAATCGACGAATCGGCGAGGGGGACAAGGGAACGAACAGCGGCGTATCGCGTGCAGGCCCGCGGCGCTTCACGAACGTGACGTCGACGCCGTCGCGCTTGGGTGCCAGCGCGAGTCGCAATGGCGCCGGCGACGCGTCGCGCGCGGCGGCCGCCGGCCGGAAGAGGTAGAACAGCGCCTGGCCGCTCTGCGCGGCCAGATTGAGCCGCCGCAATGCGTCCGCGCGCACGTGCGACTGCCAGAGCAGCACGGCGGCGCACGTGCCAGCACGCAGCGCCTGTTCGGCGGCCCACAGCGCGTCGGCCGAGCGCGGTGCCGGCAGCATCACGAAGCCGGACGGATCGATACCCCAATACGCGAGCGCCAGCGGTTGCAGCGCATGCGGCGGCTGGATCAGCATGACCGGCTTGCCGGCCGCGCGCGCGAGCACCGGCGCCAGCAGCCGGAGTTCGCCGATTCCAGGCTGCGGCGCGAGCAGTTCGATCAGCGCGCCGGGCGGCCATCCGCCGCCGGGCAGTTCGGCCGTCAACTCCGGATGGCCCGTGTCGACGCCGCGCACGCTCGAGCGCGCCAGTTGGCTGGCTCGCCATAAACTCGGATGGATTGCTTCTGGATGGGCGAGAGCGGGGTGCATGGGGTCGGTTCGCAAAATACTGTATGTTTGTACAGTATATGACAGAGATAACCGTCCCTCCAACCCCCGGGTTTACGCAGCGAGCTGGTGCTCGTAGTACGGCCGCTCGCGGTCGGCGAGGATGTCGCGCAACTGCGCGCGCCGGCTTGGATCCGGTGCGAGCCAGGCGTCGACGTTCGAGGATTTCAGCGGAATCACACACCTGTCGTGCCCTGCGGCCGCGACTTCGGGCGGCGGATCGTCGGTGATCGCCGCAAACGACCAGAGGTCGTCGGCACCGGGAATCTCGGTGCACGTCCATAAGCACGCGAGCTGCATCTGCTGCGGTGGTGTCGGATCGAAACGCAGGATGACGTCCTTCCCGTCTCGGTCGACGTGCTCGAAGAACGTGTCGGCGAGCACGATACCGTGCGTGAAGCCAAACACCTTGCGCCAGGCGGTGCCGAGCGAGTCGAAACGCGCGTTGTAGCTTCCCTGCTTCTGTTTTTCTTCCGCCTCGGTCCAGCCCGGAATACGGCAGCGGTACCGCATCGGCACGATCAGGCGCTTGCCGTCGAGTTCGATCAGCACGGGCGCATACCAGCCGGGGAAGATCCGCGAATCACGCTCCTGCAGGTCCTGCCGGCGAAGATCGTCGAGCCCGCGCGTTGCCGCATCGATCTTGTTCGTGGCGATTCGGACGTCCTCGCTGGCCTTCTTCGTGATCTTCGCGGCGAGCTTTTTCTCGGCCGCGGCCAGCCGCGCGCGTTGCTCGAACAGAGCGGTCTCCAGCTCGCGTGTTCGCTGGTTTCGATACGCGGCGATCGCGGTAGTGATCTCATCATCGACACCTGCGAACGCGGCGTCGACAGCTTTCGGGATCTTGATGTCAGCCCCGGATGCGCGCGCGAAGAAGATGCGCCGGAACGTCTCGATGTCCATGTCGGCGCCGTAACGTCGAACGTACTCTCGATAGTTCGCCTGGATCTTGGCCGAGTAGCACATCGTCGCCTCCCATAACCATTGCTCTTCCGACAGAGTATCGCGCTCAGGCACGGGCTGAACAGAATTGTGAGGATTCCACTCGGGTTGGGGGCGGCCCCGTTCTTGTAGACATGGGGGTGTGGAGCGGCAGGGAAAATTTTGGTGGGGGCGATCCATTTGACCGTTAGTTGCGTATTAAGATACCCCCCCTCTCTGAAAGCTAAGCTGCCGAGGATAGTCGATGGTGCTTGCGGGCAGTCGGGCGCGCACGCGCGCGCGCTGATTTCGGGGTGCGGCTTTGACGCGCCCCGAAATCTTTTGTCGCGCCGTTAGCGGTGCGGCGGCCAGCGGCCGCCGTAGCGCTTACGGCCTGCCGGTGGAAAGCGCATGCAGCCCGTGGGGGTTTCCTGCCAAGCGGGCGAAGCCCGCGTGACACCGCGGCATTGCCGCGGGTCGATATGGGGTATAGGTAGAGATAGGTTCTGACTAAGCCCCGACACTTAACGGCGAGCCGTCCCGACAGTTAAATGCACTTATCCACAGTTGCGAACGGCTAGGCGGCGACACGGCGTCAGAATCCAGGCCGAAAACCAGCGAATGAGACACCAAATACCGGCAGAAGACGGCACGACGGCGGATCCGCGCAAGCGCCATCCTCGCGGTAGCGATAGATAGGAGGAAACCGTTTGTACGCTAGGCGGGTGGGGCGAGCTGGTTATGCGCGACCCGGAAACACCGGTCGCGGTCCCAGTCCGGGTAGATATCTTTGAGTTCGCCGGCGCGGATCATGATCGCGCGCTCGAGATCGGCACGACGATCGTCGTCGGAGCGCGTGCTCCGAGCGACGGCCTTGGCCTGAGCAGCGGCCAGTTTGTCGGTGAGCAGCGTGCGCAGCTGGCCGGCACTGGCATGGGCCTTCCGCTCGGACTTGCGCGCGGCATTACGCCGGCGCTGCGCACGTAGGTGGGCGCGAGTGCGCTCATGGCGCAGCCACTTGCCCAGGCCGAATTGTTCGAATAGTGCAGGCGTCACGTAGCGAATGGCGGCAAGCCCACGATAGCGCGGCCCTTCGTCGCCGACCGCCACCTCGCACTGCGGCCGGCTTTTCACCAGCCGTGCGGTGACCAGGTCGCGCAGCGCGCGCTCGGCACGGCGCACCGAGAGACCCGCCTGCTCGGCCAGGTAGGGCAGGGTGAAATCCACCCAGCCGCTCTGCGCCGGCACTGCAATACGCAACGTCGAGACATCACAAAATTTGACGAGCGCTCGCACCAGTTGCACGCACGCTATACGGCGCTCGCTGCGCTGCTGGCGGCGGCTTCCATTGGCAGCGTTCAGGGCCGGCAACCAGGCCTGCGGCGTTTCGAGATATCGGCCGAGGCGCAACTTCAACTCGCGCAGCAGCCGGGGGCTGTTCGCCGGCGCCGGACACGGAATATCCGCCGGCCAAACGCGCTCGGGCAGCGACGCGCGTCGACGGGGGGCGTGCGTAGGCGCGGCCATCCAGTCGTCGCTGGCGGCCGGACAGGTCGGATTCATCGGGGCGTGCGCCAGATTCGGCGACGTACCGGGAATCAGCCGAGTCATGAGCTGGTTCAGTCCGTACCCGATACCCTCGAATTTTGGATATCCGGATCGCCGCCAGCCGCTACCACGGGGCGGAGCGGCAGCGCCGTTGCATCTGTTTTCAATGCCTCACCGACAATACGGCCAATGTTGTTCTGGATCATCATCTGATGTGCTGATTCGTTAAGTTGCTGTCACATAGATGACGCTTGACAGGGCACGCTTCTGTTCTAGAATCCGAACTTTCTGGTTTGACGCCTGCGACGCCGAAGGTCCCTGTCGTACGTCATCTTGGTCGCGCCCCGAGTGCAATCGGGGCGTTTTTTTTGACTGGCCTATCCAGTCCTCCGTATTCGTTAGCGCTACACAACATTCCAAAAGAATCGCTTTCAGTCCAGCGGAACTAGGCGATTCCATGACCAGTTGCACTCACAACCAATTCGCCGGTCGATCCTCATCGGTATAGGGCGGTTGATCATCGAACCTCGGGGGCGGCTCATCGACGACCGGTGGTTCGGCGAACAGCGGAGTCGGATCCGGTTCCGTTTCGGGCGCCTTAACCACCGTGCGCGTTCTGTTTTCGAGCTCGCGCGCAATCGCGGAGCCCGGTACCGCTAGGGCATTCGTGGCCGCTGCCGATGCGAGCGGCCGCGGTTGCCGTTGGGCCTTCCGCGCCGCGTCGAAGGCGGTCAGGGGAAGCGGGGGCATCACTTCGGTCCCCGGCCGCCAGATCCATGAATCCAGTTCCGACTCCGCGATAAGCGTGTCTAGCTCGGACTGGTAGCCGGACGACACGTCGGCCGGCACAACATAGAGCGCCGTACCGCGCTCGGCGTCAGTCAATAACGCCGTGGCGATTGGATGCTTAGCGGTCTGGTTGTAGCGCAGGCACTTCTGGTAACGACGGGTGGCCAAGGCCTTCAGAAGCGCGTTATCGGCGAGCGATTCGAACGGGATCCACGATTCGTTGGCCAGCATCATCGACACCTCCTGGACGGTGGCGATACCGGCCGCTGACAGGCTCGCGGTGGCGATGACCATGAGGTGGGTGCCTTCCGTTGCCGCCCAGATCTCGAGCTCGGACGCGAAGACCTTCTCGATCCGCTTCTTGGTCTTCTCGTCGACCATCAGGCCATAGTCGGGTAGATGCTTGATGACCAGCTTGAAGCCAAAGCGAGCGGTCGCGATTTCCTTGAGCTCACCGATCACCAGCACGAAGTGCGGCTTCCCGGATTCGGAAACAGAAATCCGGGCGAGATGCTCGGTGCGTCGCTGGGCGATGCGGTCCTTCTGGTCGCCGACGAACATCTCAGGGACGTACAGCATGTCCTCGAGGCTCATCTTCTTCGCATTCTTGCCCGCGACGGCCAACAGCAGATATTTGCGGACCACAGACCAGTTCCGCTTGCCGGCCATGGCCGGCGACCAGCGATTCAGGCCGGCCTGTTCCCAGAGGTAGTGCAGCAAACCCCGCAAGGTCAGCTTCTTGCCATCCGTCTTGATGCTGTCAGGCTCATCGCCAGAGGGCTCCGGCATCTCCCGCGAGGCACCTTTCGCCAACGCGAAACCGAACTTGAGGGTGACCTCTCCGGATTCCGGATCCTCGACGATGGCCGACCCCTCTACATCGCCGTAACCGCTCAGGCCGGGCGGGGTTTCGTACGAGTCGCAGCCGAGCTTGTGCTTCGCGCCGGTACCGGGCATACGCTTGACCTGATACCGCCCCTCGAAACGTGCGATGTACATCGGAATCGGTGGGGTCGAGCACAGGCAGAGCGGACGTGTCTTTGCCTCGTGCGCAGCTGGCAGTTTCGCGAGGAAACTATTGCTTCCCGCCTCGTATTCCAACCCGTCTAATTCAAAGTTCTGCATGCCAGATCTCCTGGTTTAAACGGCGGCTGAGCGCTTGGCCGAGCCCCTCAAGGGCGCTTTGGCAGAGCGGGGATCGGCCTCTCGGACATCTAGGCCGCGCGCGCGGGCCTCAATCAGCAACTGGACGAGTTCCACGGCCTCGTCGGCCGTCATGTCGCCAGCGATCGCGGCCGACACGATGCTGTGTGCTGTCACGGGTTTGCCACTTCGAAACACCTGATCGGGCATGGGAAGCTCCGGTATGTGGATGGGGTAGCTCAATCGCTGTCAGGCGGGACGTCGCCGAATACGGTGCCGAGCGCAATCGCACCGAGCAGTTCACGGGCGTAGGTGACCGACGGTATGGCGTCTCCGAAATAGGCATCGACGCCATACGGATTCGTACACCACAGACCTTCGCCGCTGACGAAGTCGAAACAGTGCCCGTCGACGTCGACCGATTTGCCCGCGGCCAGCGCCTGCACGAAGGCGTCGGGCGTTGGGAGATCCAGCGCCGGCCAATCGCCGGCTTCGATTGCCGCCTTCGTGTTGGCACGTCGCTCGTCGGCCGCCTTCTCTCGCGCCAGCTCGTTCTCGGCTTCAGCCAAGGCCTCCGCCAGTTCAGCCTCGGCGTTGGCCTGGTCGACCTGCGCCCAGTCGACGGCACTTTCGAATGCGTCTCGCAACACGGGCACGTCGGCGAGCAACGGCGAACAACTGAGATCGTCGGCACCGACCAGGACAAGATCTCGGCCGAGATCGCTCGCCCCATAGCGTGCCCGTTTCAGGAGTGCGTTCCGCGCTTCGGATCCCTCATCGGTCGTGCAGATCGCCATCGCGTAGTCGACGCGAGCCTGCAGCGCGCGCTCGAAAGCAATCGGCACCTCAGGATTGCGCAGACCGATGCCTGTCACCACGTCCGGTCCAGCAGGAAGTTTCGAATTCATGGTGATCTCCTTGGTTACCAGACGAATCCCGCACCTACACCGGCGGCCACGGTGCCGCGCGTATCGGTCGAGCCGTTCGCCTTCAGAATCCAGTGGCCGGCATACGTTGAAATGCCGAGCGCCATGGCGGACTGCCCGCCGTACGTCCCGCCCCCGATGGCCACCATGCTCTTTCCCGGCGCCGGCGCCTGGGGCAGACTGGCGATCGCGACAGCCGCGGCGATGCCGCCATTGGCGTCACGTCGGTCGTGTTCGATGCGGTTGCTCAGGTTCGTCACCGTGTCGTTCAGCTGCTGGACGTTGACGGCATCGGTCGGGGCCGTTCCGGCCGAGACATTGGTCAGTGTTCGCGTCGTACCGGTCGCCGAGTTGCCGATCGACACCGAATCGTCGCGATCGGCCACTGAACCGGCGCCCAGCGCCACGGCATTGGCGCCAGTTGTGCTCGCACCGCTGCCGACCGCGATCGAGCCGCTGCCTTGGGCAACGGCACCCACGCCGAGTGCAACACTGCGATCGCCGGTGGCCACCGCATTGCTGCCGATAGCCGTCGCATCCGTGCCGGTTGCAACTGAACCGGCGCCGGTGCTGTTGAACGCAGCATATTTGAGGCTGCCCTGGCCGGGCTCGGGGAGGCTCTGGCTGAACCTCGACGGAAGGATCGCGCCAAGTCGGGCAGAAAGTACATCGATCGCGCTGGTATTGGCGGCGACGTTCGCATTCGTGGCAAAGAGCTGAGCCCCGTTGACCGCATCCGCGCTGGTTGCTGATAACGCGCCGGGCGCCAGGTTATGGATGGTGACGGCCACCCCGGCTCCGAGCCCTCCAAGCGTCACGCTGAGCTTCGTGAGATCGTCGTAAGACAGTGCGTTACCGGCGATCGTATTGACCGTACCGATAACCTGGTTCAACTGGCCGACATTGACCGCGTCGGTGACGTTCACACCCGCTGCCACACCAGAGACGCGGCGCGCGCCAGCCAGGCCGCTGACGTCGATGTTGGTGCCGCCTGTGCCGGCACCGATCGTAATCGCGCCGGCACTCGAGCCGCCGCGTTGTTGCACGAGTCCGACGGTACCCGTAGCGAGCTGGCCAGCCAGGGCGGAGACGCTCTGGTTCGTCGCATAGAGTTGACGTCCCGAGACCGCGTCGGTGCTGTTCGCCGTCAAGGCCGCATCAGCGACGTTGGTTAGGGCGACGGGCGCGCCTGCCGTGCCGAATGTGACCCGCGTATGCGAGGCGTCGTCGTAGGCGACCGCGCTCGCGCCGAGCGCGCTGGCCTGAGATGCCACGCCCTGCAGCTGCTGGAGGTTGACCGCATCGGTGGCGTCAGTGCCGGCAGCTACGCCCTTGACCTGGCGCGCGCCGGCAGTGCCGGCGATGTCAAACGCCGTACCGCCGGTGCTGGCGCCGACCGTGATCGTGCCCGTGCTGGAACCGCTGGCTTGCTGCACCAGGCCAATCGTACCGGCCGCCAGTCCCGATTGCAGCGCGGCCAGCGTCGCCCCGCCGTTGGCGACGCCGGTGGACAACGACGACACGGCGAGGCCAGTCGACGTCGACAGCATTGCGATCGAGACCGCGTTGGCGCTGATCGCCTGGTTGGCGGTGTAAAGCTGCCGACCAGACACGGCGTCCGTGCTGGTGGCCGTCAGTGCCGCGTCTGCGACGTTGGTGAGCACGACGGGCGATCCGACGCCGGGGGCGCCGAGCGTGACGCGCGAATGCGTCGAGTCATCATAGGAGACTGCGCCGTCGCCGACGGCGCCCACAGCCGCCGTTACGCCCTGCAGTTGCTGCAGGTTGACCGCGTCGGTGGCGTTTGTGCCGGCGGCTACGCCCTTGATCTGGCGCGCGCCCGCAGTTCCGCCGACGTCGAGCGCGATGCCGCCGGTGCCGGCGCCGACCGTAATCGTGCCGGTGCTGGCGCCGCCGGACTGCTGCACCAGCCCGACAGTCCCGACCGCAAGACTGGACGCGAGGGCTGATATGCCGGCGTTGGCCGAGGACAAGCCGGTCGACAGCGACGCCAGGCCATGGGAGACGCCGGTCGAGAGAGAAGAAAGCGCCGTGGTCGTGCTGGTCGACAGGCTCGCGATCGAGACGACGTTGCTGGCGATGCCCGTGGAAAGCGAGGACGCTGCCGCCAGCGTTGACGTGGACAGGGCAGCGATCGCGCCGACGTTTGCGTTCGTCGCCTGCTGGGCAGCATAGAGCTGCCGACCCGTGACAGCGTCGGTGCTGCTCGCGTTCAACGAGGCGTCCGCGAGGTTGGTCAGGGTCACAGGCGACCCTGATGCACCGAGCGTGACGCGGGTATGCGACGCGCCGTCATAGCTAACTGCGCTCGCGCCGATTGCGCCCGTCTGGCCTGCCACGCTCTGCAGCTGCTGCAGGTTGACCGCATCGGTGCCGTCGATGCCCGCGGCAACGCCCTCGACCTGACGCGGTCCAGATGTGCCGGCCACGTCGAGGGCCGTACCGCCGGTGTTGGCCCCGACCATGATCCGGCCACTGCCGGTCCCGCCGGTCTGCTGGACCAACCCGACGGTTCCGGCCACCAGGCTCGACGTGAGAGACGACACACTTTCGTTGGTCGCGGACAAGCCAGTCGACAGGAGCGAGAAAGTGGCAGCCGTGCTGGATGAAAAGCTTCCGAACAAGGCCGCACTATTAACCGCGCCCGTCGAAAGCGACGACGTGACCGCCTGCGTTGAAGTAGACAGTGCGGCGATCGCACCACTGTTGGCATTCGTCGCCTGCTGCGCGGCATAGAGTTGCCGGCCGTTGACCGCGTCCGTGCTGCCGGCGTTCACGGAGCCGTCCGCGAGGTTGGTCAAAGTGACTGGCACACCCACCGCACCAAAGGTGATGCTCGTGTGGGACACATCGTCGTAGACGACCGCGCTCGAGCCGATTGCGCCTGTCTGAGCCGCCACGCTCTGCAGCTGCTGCAGGTCGACCGCATCGGTAGCGTCTGTGCCTGCGGCCACACCCTTGACCTGCCGCGCGCCCGCGTTGCCGGCGACGTTGAGCACCGTACCGCCGGTACTGGCGCCGATTGTGATCGCGCCCGTGCCGGCACCGCCTGCTTGCTGAACCAGACCAACGGTCCCTGCAGCCAAAGCGGACTGCATTGCCGAGAGTGTCGCGCCGTCGCCGGCCAGGCCAGTCGAAAGAGACGAGATCGATCGGCTTGTCGTAGTCGACAACGTCGCAATCGCGCTGGCCGTGCTCGTCGACAGACTTCCGATCGTTTGTGCGGTCGACGTCGAGAGCGACACGAACCCTGCAGCCGTGCCCGTCGACAAGCTCGCGACCGTCGTGCCGACGTCGGACAGCCCAGTTGAGAGCGAACCAAAGCCTGATGCCGTACTGCTCGACAGACTCGTGATGTTGGCCGTGTTGCTGGCGAAGCCCGTCGACAGCGACGTGACAGCCTGTGCGGTCCCGGTCGATAACGAACCGATCGCACTGGCCGCGCCGGTTGACAGGCTGCTGACCGTTTGAGCGGTCGACGTCGACAGTGACGAGAACCCTGCAACCGTGCTCGTCGACAAGCTCGCGACCGTCGTGCCGACGTCGGACAGCCCAGTTGAGAGCGAACCAAAGCCTGATGCCGTACTGCTCGACAGACTCGTGATGCTGGCCGTGTTGCTTGCCAGGCCCGTTGACAGCGACGTGGCTGACTGCGCAATACCGGTCGACAAGCTGGCCAACGCCGTACCGGCGCCGGCCACGCTGGTTGAGAGCGAACCTACGCTTGAGGCTGCACTGCTCGACAGGCTCGTGACGTTGGCCGTGTTGCTCGAGAGCCCTGTCGATAGCGACGACAAAGATTGTGAGGCGGTGGTTGACAGCGTAGCGAGTCCGGAAGAGACGGCGGCAACTCCCGTGGCATTGTTGGCGGTCGCAGTCGACAGCGACGTCACGGACTGACTCGTCGACGTTGAGAGACTCCCAACTGCCTGTCCCATGTGATAGAGCTCGGATCCGTTGACGGCGTCGAGACTTGTTGCACTAACGGCGCCGGCGGCAACATTAGTCAGTTGCCTCGGACTTTGCGGCGCACCGAAACTCACCACCCCGTTGGACGTTGATCCCGCCACCGAGTAGTTCTCACCAGCAATAACGAAGCTACTAAGCGGGTGCGCGGCGCCGGTCGTGGATCCCGATCCGATTGCGACATCCTGCGAATTGTTCGCGACGGCGCCGGTTCCGATCGCGACGGAACCATTGCCCGCGGCAGTGGCGGCGGAACCCATTGCCGTTGCATTCGTACCGGCCGCCGTCGTATTGCCGACCGCTACCGCATTCGTCTGCGCGGTGCTGGACGTCCCGAGCACGATCGAATCGGCTCCGGCCGCCGTCGACGCGTAACCAAAGCTCAACGAGCGCGGCCCGGCAGAGGTAACCGCCGTGCCGATCGCAACGGAATAATCGCCAGAGGCAACGGCACCATTCCCATCTGAAAGCGCACCGTCTCCGGACGTCTGAGCATGCACTGGACCAGCCATCGATGCGATCGCCGCGGCGATCGCGATCGATAAACCGCTTGGTGTAGGGCGTTTCGAAAATTTCATTACAATCCCCGCTTAACAACGAGTGCCCGGTCTACGGGACGTTTACGCCTGCGCTCGCGCAGGACCTGGAGCCCTCTGTTCCTGTCCTCCGCCAAGATTCCGGGAACAGAGGGGGTTTCTTTCGGCAACATCGCCATCGATCTGACGGCGCTGCCTTTGGTGAATCTCAAGCACGGCACCCTCGAAGGCGTCGCGCAGCATCGGGATATCGGCAGTCAGGGGCGGGAATTCCCCATCGTGGATGCCGACGCATGCGCGAGCGGGTGCTATCGCGTGGTGCCGAGCGGCATGGAGGTGGCTGAACCACTTTGGCGAACCGGGGTCTGTCGTACAGACCGCATAGGCGTACTGGGCACGCGAGAAGGGAGAAAGGACGGCCGTCATCGCGACGCCTCCGACTGCGACAGCAGTGCAGCAGCAATCACCGGAAAGGTCCGCTGCATCGGCGGATAGCAGATCTGGTTGATTGCACAGCCTTGATAGGTCACCGTGAGGCCGAACATCTCGCGAGCATTGACCGGCACACGCAACGTCACTTCTCGCTCGAACACCTCAACCGGACGCCCAGCACTCGGATCAGCGACGACCTTGCCGGCGCGGTGCTGAATTGAACCGAGGTGCGCGCGGCCGTCATCACTCGCGACCCGGAAGCGGTCGCCGTAAAGTCGGTAACCGTCAGCGATCGCAAAATGGAGGACGACAGCGCCACGTTCTTCGGTCATGCGAACGCGGAACGCTTGCTCGGGCGACAGAAACTCCTGCGCGTGTGCCTGGCGAGCGAGGACACCGCCAACGATCCACGCAAGCAACGCCAGCGACACGGCCACGACTAAACGGTGCAGAACGCGAGTTCGAGCGGTCATCGCGCACCTCGCTGCTTCCACGCCGATTCAGTGCGGGCGAGAATATATAAGACCGGCAGCGCCAGTAGGCTCCAGAAGTACAACGTTGCGCCGGCAACCATTCCGTCGAAACACAAGTCGAAAGCCGATTCCGCCAACCCGGCCGCCGACGAATCGAAGTTCCCGACGATCACGATCATCAACAGCATGCAAATGAAATAGACACACATGCCGAAACGGTGCAAACCGCGTTGCGCACGACGTAGTGCGCTCCACGTTCCACGTCGAGTGCACGTCGAACGTACAGCCGCCAAGAACAGTAGCGCCGTAACAAACGCGGCGATGAACACGGGCTCCGTGCTATTCCAGAATCCGAGCGCATCAAGGTAAGCAATAGGCGCAATCAGTAACCAGGTAACGAGCGCCAACACGCCAAGCATGATTCGCACATGTCGACGATGAACGGGGGGGTGAAGGGGACGCGTATGCATACGGCTTTCTCCTTTACATGCCGCGTATTTGTCCAATTCCATCGTGGTGTTCAGTTCGCAGACCCACTGACCAGATAGCGCAGGGCGTCCTGACCGCCTGCCGCCGCGGCTCGACGCATGAGTTGCATGCCGATTTCCTGATCCGAATCGGTCGCCGCCGTGGTGTGGCCGAAACCCGCGTGCTTTTGCAGGTGCATGCGAGCAACCAGGTACATCGCTGTCGGTTCGCCAGCGTCTGACTCGGCCTGGAGCAAGCCCGGATAGTCGCGATTGAAATGAACGGCAAGCCATGTACCGGCGGAACGACTTCCGGCTTTCAGGGCGGCCTCCATCGCAGGTCGCATGTCGAAGTGCTCGCGCGAGCGAGCCCAGGACTGCAAGGGCCCGTTTGTGCAAGTGATGGAAAACAGGCAAGCCGCCGCCGCAAGCGCGACCGCCGCGCCCTTCAGCGTGCGTTGGGCAGAGGGATCCGTGTTGGTCAGGATCAACGTGCCTTTTGGCCAGGCGATCGAGGCTGCAGCTCGCCGGCGCTCGATGGAAGATGCGCGATATCGATTCATTGCGGGTGCCTCTACAGAAACGCGAGATCGGGGAAAAAGACCAGCCGGCAAGCCGGCTGGCGTCAAAGGGAAGGCGCAAGGTAAGGAACAGCACCTTCCCGCCACTAAATTGCGATCAGGCAGGCGCTACTGGCCGATGCCTCCCTTGGCCACGTCGGTGGTCTCGGCAAACGTGTATTTCTTGACGACCCCGCTGTCGTCGAACAGCACTGTCAACGTCTTCTTCCGCACGTCAGCGCCATGTGCAAACGCACCGACGATCGGGACGAAGTTGATAGCGTGCGGCGTGGCGTGCGCCAGCTCGTATGTCCAGATCTCGAGACCCGAATCGGTGAATGTGGTCTTGTTCGGTGAACCGAAAGCATCCTGAACGTCCTGCTTCGTGCTCTTGCCCTGCTGGATTTGGGCCTGAACGCTTGATTGCGTCGCGGATTCGAGGTGCTCGTTGCCAGTGGTGGCGCAACCGGCAAGTAACGCAGTGGCCGACAACGCGACGATCAGGAGCGTGTTCTTCGTGAATTTCATGGTCTTCCCCTTGGTGTGATCAACAGTCAAAAATGGCGGTGATTCGTTGCTGGCCTAATACAGGCGGCCGGATCGCGCCGCTTCACATACAGTGCGATACCAGTCGTCCATGTGGCGCCTGACCTGCAGCTCGACGTAGCTGATGTACGGTCGCCACCACGCGTAGAAAAGCGAAGCGACGAGGCCGGCGAACACGTACATCGGCAGCGAAGCGCGCGGCTCGACGACGATCGGGTAGTCGAGGTGGAATCCGTTGGAGATCAGCCGCCACCAGAGCAACAACGCCGGTGCCCATGCCAACCAGCACAGTGCGAGCCACTGCACGACGTAACGCGTCGCCCAATCGGCTTCGATACGCAGCAGTCTCGGACTGGTCCACAGCCGACGGCGAATGTGTCGACGTTCGGCCAGATAGAGCCGCGTAAAATGCGGAACGGGACGCACACGTCGGGGGCGATTGAAAATAGACATGGCGGCCCCTATCGCTCGATAGAAAGCTGGTGGTCGTGTGATCGGTCTGCGCGTTCCGCTTCGTGATCGCGCTCCCTGACCTGGTGCAGCGCGCTGTCCGGCGAATACTGAATCGCGATCTGCTCGCCGACCTCGACATCGCGGGACAGACGATCGCGCGGATAGACGATGCCAACGGTCTGACCGATCTTGACCAGCGAGTGGTGCGTCGAGTTGGCGAGCACCTCACCGCGGTAGTGGCGCTCCAACTGCTGCGCATCGCGCAGAATCAGGTTGTGGTAATCGCCGGCCAGGCCGATCGCCCGGCGCGAAACATCGTCCGGCACGTCACCCTCGGGTAGCTGGCCCCGATGGATCTGTTCGGACAGGTTGGCGCGTTCGATTTCGCTGTGGGGAACCGTGCTGATCGAGGTCCGCGTTTCGAGGTGGTGGTAGGCCGCGTCGAGCTCGGGGAAGAGGGCGAGCGCCTGGTCACGGCCCAGCGTGTCGAACGCGCGGCCGCGCTCCGCGTCGCGCGCGTGGTCAACGGTACGCCGGCGCGGCGCGCGCGCCGTATCGACTTCGACCTCCGTCTTTGGCTGATCCGGTTGGCGTGCAGACGGCAGAATGGCCCGTTCGCGTACCGGCTCTATGCCACCCGGATCGACGACGACCACACGACCGTCCACGATGCCCAGATTGTCGACGCCCTGATCGCTCCAGTGGTATCCGCGCTGACGAAGCGCGTCGGCCGTGCGCGCGACGTCGGCCGATGTCACGCCTCGCATATCGGCGCGGGGCATGATTTCGTATCGCAGATTGCCTTCGGTGCCGCTCGCCACCGGCTGCAAGACCTCGGGAATTTTTGGCCGAACGGCAAGATCGCCGGTTCCGAGCCGCACCACATGCTTGTCGTCGGCCGCCAGCACGACCGACGACGCGCCGGCGTCCAGCGGTGTCAGGTGAGTCATCCCGTGCGAGCGAAGCCTGGCCTCGAGGGCGGGCAGATGGCGCGACGCAGCGATTTCCTCGGCGACCGGATCGGGGAAGTGGCCACCGACGTTCGGCACGTCACGCGTCATCGACCGGAGGACGTCGCGCAAGCCGCGCTCCGGTGCCGGCCGCGCATCCGCAGACGCTCCGTTGACCCGTGCTTGCGCATCCCTCTCCGGGACGCGTAGCGCCTGCTCACGACGCAGCGAGATGTCGGCAATCTCCGGCGCCGGCGCGCCTCGGCCTGTACGAGCGTCACGAATGTCATCGAGCATTTGAACGTGATGGGCTATCTCGTCGCGGGTCATCGGACGCTCGCGCTCATGCACGATCGACGCCGCGGCCGCTTGCGGCTCGCGCCATTCACCCTGATGCAGTTCGTTGCGGTATATCTCGCGGTGATGCCGATCGACGATCAGGATTCGATCCACTGCCTTCTCACGCTCGAGCAATGCGACCGTTTCCACCATGCCGGCATACGCCTGGTCGTGCTGCTCGCGATTGACCACCCGTCCCACGCCCGTCGTCGCGATTTCGCGCTCGGTACGCATCTGCGCACGCGTAAGCGACACGTCCGCTGGCATGGCCACGCCCCGAACCTCCAGCGTGTAACCGCGGTCCTTGAGCCGCCGCGCCAGATTGCGCAGGCTATCGGGGTTACGCATCGTGCCGTCGACCACAAGATCACGGCGCACGTCGGATGCGGCCGTGGTTAGCCGGCCCGCCCACCGGCCAGCATCGGCATGCGTCAGGTCGGCTGCATGTTGCGGATCCTCGCGAAGAAGCCGGCTGTACTGCGGCAGGTTCTCCCTCATGCGATCGGCGTCGATCAAAACGGCACCACCGCGCTCGTTGAGTTCGCCC
The DNA here is from genome assembly GCF_002223205.1 of Burkholderia sp. AU27893. NCBI lineage: Bacteria > Pseudomonadati > Pseudomonadota > Betaproteobacteria > Burkholderiales > Burkholderiaceae > Burkholderia > Burkholderia sp. AU27893. The sequence continues at coordinate 19,265 of NZ_NKFD01000006.1, forward strand.
ATCGCCTGACGCGCAATGGCCGTCTTGCCGGCACCGGGTTGGCCACCGATGAGGATCGCCTTCGGCTCGGCTTGCTCGCGGCTGCCGTCAATCGCCTCGCGCTCCACTCGCGCATACGCGCGCTGCATCACGACATCCGGAATAGTGTCCATGATGGGCTCCGGAATCAGGCGTGACCGATGTTCAAGCGACGGACACGCAGGCCGTAGATGTCCAGCGCACGAGCGATCGCAGCCGCATCATCCGGATGCAGCGCATCGCGAGCGGCAACCAGAGTCTTGCGTTCCGCGTCGGCTATAGCGATGCACTCCGCATCCGGCTCGCTGCGCGACTCCTCTTCAGCGATGACGGCGACATAGTGGGCGATCAGCTGCCCGATCGTCTGGCAGGCGACTTCGAAATCGACATGAGGCATCGTGTTCTCCATTAAAAAGTTCGGCTTACGCGCGTGATTGCCGGGTCAAACACCTGGGTAAGGCTTCGATTCATTCCATAGGCGCGCCCACGCGGCGCGCACGGCTGCGGCGACCGTGGCGTGATGCCAGATGACGAGGACGTTTTCAGCGTTGTGATTGGCACCGGCCTGCGTGTAGTTCATCGAGCCTGTCTGGGTCGTATCGCTATCAGCGACGATGAACTTGTCGTGCATGAGCGGTACGGCCATGTCGATGCGAACCGGTATTCCGGCCGCGACGAGATCCGCGAGCTTCGAGCCGCGGCCGTCAAGCTGGGAGCGGTCGAGGACGACACGGACCTGGACACCAGCGCGGGCGCGCTCGATCAGATGGGTAACGATGCGACGATTGGTGAGCTCGTAAGCGGCGACGTCGAGCTCCGACTGCGCGCTGTCGATCACGCTCAGCACGAGCGCCTCGGCCTGGCCGTCGGGTGAAGTCGCGAATTGGACGGAGGCGTGGTCGCCAGAGCCTGCGCTTTCAGAATGTGAGGCGTTGTCGGCTGGGTGCTTCAGAGAGCTCGCAAAATGCCCAACGGACGACGACAAATTGCCGAGATCCGGCGTCGGCCCGTCATGCAGCACGTAGTAGCCGACACCGGCCGTGATCGCGAGGAAGAGGAGAAACTTCATGCCGACCTCCCGACGTGGGAGGCGTGGCCATCCGCTGAATAGGAGCGGGCGCAGGCGTCGTAGCTGTGCACCGAGGCGCAAGCAGCAAGAAGCAGGGCAGAAAACGTGAGCGCGACCAGACGCACTCGACTCACCGTCGAGATCGCGCTAATTAAAGACGCAAATGAATTGACACCACGACGAATTACGTCATCAAGGATTAACTTGCCAGTACGAGAAATCAGGCGTAACGTCGATACTAATTGCGTACGGGGGCGCTCATCATGGACTATGTGCTTGCGAATTTCATGGCGATAATGGCAGCAGCGATTTTCTCGGTTTTCACATCGTTTATCGCCTCGCGCAGTGGCCGATTGATTTACCGGAAAATCATGTGGGGCTATCTGACCACGCTCCTGGTTGCGGCCATCGTGATTACGGTAATGCAGCTGCCCTTTACCATTTTGGCTTTTGGCGCTCTCTTTTCCTGCATCTTCGGCGTGTTCGCCCAATTGGGCGTTGCAGTCAAGCTGGGCCATCTCATCATGACCGGCGCGCACTATGATGACGGCTGGAACACCGCTCGTTCGAGCAACAATGCAAGCAGCGACCTCTCGAACGATTGGTTTTGGAGAGACCAAAGAAATCAGATGAGTCATAGCGATTGGCGTCATTGATTGGGGAATTACCGTCCGGGGCCGCAAGGCCCCTTTTTCATTGGTTGTCGGGATCATCGTTTGCAACGCCCGCGCTCGGGAGCGACTTGACTCCACGTGCGTCATCTGCAGAACCGCGTCCTAGTCGACTCGCCGAAGCCAAAACGCTCGGGGAAGTGGCCGCGCCGCTTACCGCCGAGTCGTCGTGCGGAGCAGATGCGTCGGCTCCGACGGTTGCGGCATCGAGGTATTGCGAGGGTGTCGATGGCAAGGCATCCCCTGCAGCAGATGACCCGCCTGGCGCGCGACCGATCTGCACCTTTCTGTCGACGCCACCGACTTCTGACCCGACGCTTGCGAGGCCGATGCCACCGGACGGCGAACTTCTCCGGCCAGCTGGTTCAGGCGCGATAGGCGCCGGCGTAGCCTGCTCCTGACCAGAGTTAGCTGGTTTGACGTTGTCGATTCGTGAACCAGGGTTGCCAGCCGTCGTTCCAGGAGCCATGACTGAGACCCCGCCGCTACGCTTCATTGATGCGGTCGGCAAGCTACTTCCCCGACTTCCATCGTCAACCACCCGGCGACCCCGTATCGAGCCGACGGGCCGCGCTACAGCTTCTTGATCAGGGCTGGGTAGCTCCGGAGACGGCCGGCTGTATGTCCCGTCAGGAGCATCGGGCACTCGACGATCACTCTGCCGATGTGACATGTGATCATTGCCGGCCGGCAGAGTCACGATCCTGAAGTCAGATTCGGACAGACGCGGTTGAGTCGCGGGCGAGCCCGTGCCGGTTTCCGTCGCTCGAGCGGCTTCAAGAGTCGGGCCATTTCCCGTAGTTCGCGGATGTAGGAAGTTTTCAATTGGTGCCGAGGTGGACGTTGTTCCAGCCGGCCCGCTCGGCTGAATCGAGTTCACCCATGCCGACAGGGGCCCCTTGCTATCGGAAGCTGACGGCGCCGCGGGCGGAGAGGAAAGCAAGCGGCCCGGCGCCCGCTCGGGCGTCATGAGCGGCTTGTTGTCGGCCGACGGATCGACGTGGTCACGCACCTGCTTGATCGGCGCGGCGGACTCGCTCGCGACCCGTTGCTGCGTAACATCCACACGGTGCTGTGCGTCGGTCACGATTTGGGGCATCGGCGTCGCAACATCCAGGGGTGTCGTATCCACTGGTCCAACCGCACCTGCAAAACGCTGGAACGACGCGGGGGCACTTGCACCAACGCCGGACTGGTTGCGTTGGTCCTGGCGAACGACGTCGATGCCGCTCGCAGGGAGAGTAGACCCATCACGAGCCGTGGTCGGCAACGTCGAGTTGCGCGAAACGATGTCGCGCATCGCTGCATCTTGGGCGACCAGCTGAGCGATCTGCGGGGACGGCAACGTCATCAGCTGGCTGTATCGGATACCGTTGCGCGCAGCGACCGCCTGCAGGTTCTCAGGCGTCATCAGGTTGGTCGAGGTATCTACGCGCGAAACCACTTGCGTCGATCCGCGCTGGCGCACGTCTGCGCTGCGAGTGAGATCCGCTGCAACGCGAGAGCCGGACGAAACCTGGTCCGTCAGAGACGCCGACCGGTCGCGGCGAACGTGCTGCCCGGACTCCATTCCGGTGGAGTCATTGTGCATCTGCGAGCCTTCGTGAGAGACGTTATCGCTCTCGGTGTAGGCGGCCAAACTACTGTTTTGATCGACGAATTTTTGTGCGTCAGAATTCCGCCAAGACTTCGTATATCCACCTTCGCCCGAAACATCGAGACCAAACTTCAGACTCGACTGCCCTTTCCCCGTGCCACCGCCATTTGCATAATCCGCAGCCCGCACCTTCAATCGATACGCATCCCGAATCGCTTGAACTTCGTTCGGCGATTTTCCAAGTGACTCGGCCTTACGAGCGAGTTTGTCTTCTTCTGCTTGGTTAAAAAGAGGCGAGTTCGAGACCGGATTGCTGCTTCCTTGCCGACCATTGCCGGAAGGCCCACGCCCGCTACCACCGGCTGAGCCGCCGCCTCCACCGCCGGCGTTGCCGGACGGCGCCCCATCCTCGCCAAACGACTTGGCAAAGCCGCCACCAAGCATGATCGAACCTTTGGCTCCTGCAGAAGTTGTACCGTCGACGGAGTGCGACTGATCTATCGCATATTGCTGATCATGTGCGGTCCGCCGCTCACCTGTTTGGCTAGACGAGGCCCGCGTACCCGAACTGGAATCGTCGGACAGGCGCTGTGAGCTTCCACGCTCCTGGCTGCTCGAGACACTGTTCGTGCTGGACGCAAGCTGCTCCCGCCCAGCGAACGTGGAATTCGTGCGGTTTGCCGCGACACCCGTCGAGGTGTCGGTGCCGAGCGACCGCTCAAATGCGTCCTGGGACGTGGCCGAAACGCCGAGGCTGTTCTGAAACTCGGTGCGAGCGATCAGGCCATTGGCAAAGTTCGTGAAGGCCGAGCCGGTCCCGGTATCGACGTTCATCGACCCGGTGCGCGACTGCACAGTGTTGTCGTACTTGTTCGCCGAGGTCACGTTGCGCGACGCGTTATCGATCGACGACGAATCCATGTGCACGTTGCCGATGTTTTCGTCGCCTTGCGCCTGTTGACCACCGATCTGTTGAGCAGAGCCGGTCAACGCGCCGCTCAGTTGAGAGAACGCACCGACAACGCCGGCCGATGCGAAGTTCAGCAACAGCCACGCAAGGGGAGGCGTAATAATCACCATGTATCCAAGCAGCGCCTGCTCGTCGAGCAACGTCTGTCCGAACTTCGCCGCCATGCCGAACGGCACGCCGGCCTGCAGCGACATCGAGCGCATCTCATGGCTCAGGTGAATCAGCGACAGCCCGTTGATGACCGCGAAGAGCATCGGCCAGACAGACACCCATGCCACCGTCTTGGCGTACATCGCGAGGATTCGTTTGGCCCCATCCGCGCCGCTGATCAGGCAGAGCACCAGAATGAGCGGGAAAACCGCATAGATGATCGCTTCGGCATAGTTGCGAACGGTCGGCAGCGTGTTCTTGGCGAGAATCGCCATGGAGGCGAGTGAGCCGTTCGTCGCCACTGCAGCCTGGGCAGAACTCATCAACGCATTGACCTCGGCCACGCGCGCCGGATCGTTCAGCATCGCGGGCAGCTCCGCTCCCGCCTGGCGCCATACGTTGTTGAACATTGCCTGTCGTAGCGCCGACGACGCGTTCTGCGACGACTGGAGGATGAAGCCGTACGAATCTCCAATCGCGTTGACGAATTCCGCCTTCGCCATGGAGGGGTCGGCGATCTCCGGATACATCTCGCTGCCATACATCTGCTCGGCCGCTTGCTCAGCGTCCTGTACGCGCAGCAGCAACAAAGTGCCGGTCGCGGAACAGGTGTCCGTCGTAGGGTTCGCGGTGAGGGTGTTCGTCGTCACATATCGGGCAGGGCTCGTCGACGTGAACACGGTATTGAAGGGGTCGGTGCCGTTCATGATCGTCTTCGGATCAATCGCGCCGTCCTGGATGTCGTAGACCGTGCACTCCTTGAAGAACTGGATAAGGTCAGCGTGCAGCCCCGGATCGGTGATTTCAGCCTTGTTCACCTTCTGCAGCACGGAGATGCCGAAACCCACATCCCCCTTTTTCAGGGTCAGCGTATCCGGCACCGAAAAGATCGTTTCGTACGACTGTGTCAGCACGCGAGAGATGAGCGTGAAGCTCTGGGCAACCGCGGCGAGATAGGCGGGGACGTGATCCACCTCCCGAGTCGGCTGCACGTTGTTGACGTCCGTGATGAACACGTTCTCGACCGGTAGCAACAGCAGCTGCGTCATCAGCATCGCGGCGGCGAACCACCGGAAGATCTCATAGCCTTTCCGGCCGATCGCGACGATCGTCCAGATTACGACGCCGCTCAACAACGTGTAACGGATGAGACCTGTCCAGGTTCCGCTACCCATGAAAGACGCGATACCCTGCATGACGTAGTACAAGGTATCGACGTTCCCATAGGTGTCGATTTCCATGTTCATTGAGTCCCCCCGCCGTTCAACGTCTGGCCAAAGGCCAACGAGTTCCGAAGCGAGGACGACACATTCGCGTGCACGGCGCGCTCGATCGATTGGAGTTGCTCGACCAGTTGCCACGCGTTCGACGTCTGGCTGAAGGCTTGCATCACTGCGCTGCGTGCTTCCGATTCGACCGTGTCAATGTTGGTATTGAGCTTCGTGGCCTCGTCGAGCAGCGACGTGCTGGATTTCACGGTGCCGTAACGCGCGATTGCCCGGCGAAGATCTTCAGCGGATCCGTGGATATACGCTTCGGCGTACTTGGCAGCGATCAGCGACTGGTAGGTACTCAACAACTGGTCAGCCAGAGACGAATTGTTCAGACGCGTGCCGACCGCGATCATTTTGTAGACCGGCAGGTCCGTCATGCTCAGGAACCGAAACGTGTCCGCCGGGTTCGGGATCGCGGAGCGCGATGCGATCGCATCCGTGATTACCTGCAGCTTTTGCTGTACGAGCGTACGGAAGGGGGTGTATCCAATTTCCTGAACTGACGGATTCAGGCACTTCGTCGTCTCGTCACACACGTACACCTGAATCGTGGTGCCACTGTTCGCAGCAGGATCGTTACCGACCAACTCCTGCACCGTGAGGCTGCCGATTCGCGGCAGGAATACAGGATTCACCTCCGTGCCGCCCGAATCCGACGGGTCGGGAAAAATGACCGTCCCCACCAGCGACATGAGGAATTCGCGATCCGACGTGCTCAGGTCCGGCAGCTGCTGCAGCGCCTGCCACGTCACATTGCCGTACGGCTGCTTGGCCGCGAGATTGGAATCCGATGCAGTGGCCGTATTGATCGTCTGCGCCGCTTGCGCCGAGCTGTTTCCGGTATTTGTCCAGGCATCCGTCATATCCGAATACAGGTTCGTGAATGGCCCGAGCGTGTCGGCCAGGTTCGCCTGCTCTTTTTTCCATGCAACAGGCGTCACCGCATTGACGATGCCCTCAGCGGCCTGGCACGAGTCGATGTTCATCCGGTTGACGTCGCGGGCGATGGTCTGCAACGACTGCATGACGTTGTCGCAGGTCGGGCAGAGGTTCTGCAGGGCAAGCTTGAATGCGTAGCCCAAGGCGTTCGAGCCGATGTTGCGCAGCAGCGCAACAAACTGCTCCTTATTGATGAAGCTGAACCCGCCGGCAAACAGGTCAATCCCGCCGCAACCCGCACCCCATTCCGGGGCGGTGACGCTCGCGAGCTGGTAAGTCTTGTGTGGCGTGCGCATGAACACACTGCCGCCGCTGTACATATCCATCGTCTCGCCCTGCAACGCCCGAGGGCTCGATACGTTGCCCATGGCGTTGATTGAGTCGAAGACCTGCTGCATCGACATCGCCTGCGCACACACCGGGGCGATGGCAACCACTGCAGCCGTCAGTACGGCAAACCAGCGTGTCGGTTTCATCAGAAAAGCTCCCCGGGCTGCGAGGCAGTGAGAACGAAAATGCGGTCGATGATGTCCTGGAGGGACATCGTTCCCGAGCCGATCATTGCGTGGTCGCCGGTCTCTTTGGACGCAATGAAGAGGGCGGGCACCTGCTGCACACCCCAGACCGACGCCTGACCGTGGTCAGGCGTCGGGTTCGGAAACTCGCCAATACCCCGACCGTCCAGAGAGACCGGCAGCACGTCGATGCCATAGCGCTGCGCGAGCAGCACAATCGTCGGGGCCATCGCATGGCAGTACGGGCAGTCCGAGCGGAAGAAGAAAATCAGGCCGTGCTTCTGCGCGAGTGCACGCAGTTGCCCGTCCTGGTCGGAATCCCGGGTCCGGTCATAGGTATGGACAGCGACGTTGTTGGTCGGACGCTTGAGCGAGTAATCGAGGCTCGGGTTCTGCCATACGACTCGGCGCCATTGATCGGCGAAGACAGCGCTCTTTTGCTGGACGTACTCCCAAAGCTTGATGTACTCCTTGATGTGCTCGGGCGTCGGGTCCATGTTTGCGACGTCGAGTCGGTGCTTCAGTGCCTCGCGCATCTCGTCGGCCGACTTGATCTGATCGAAGTCGTCGGAATCGACCGGTTTGGCCGCGCTCGCACCCGCGGGCGCCGCGGGCTTGTCGTCATCGCAGTACCAGTTGAATTTCTCTTGCCCGTCGCAGCTCCAGGCGGACTTGTAGTCCAACCCGTCTGCGTCCGCAAACGGCGGCACCAGCAGCGCTGCAGGAAGCAGGACCGCTACCGCGAGCCGGAATCCACGGAATGCGCTCATGGCCGGCTCCGCTGCGCGTCGACTTCAAAGCCGGCGTCCTCGAGCAACACGGAAATGGCTTCGCGCGACGGCGCGGCGCCGTGCGTTACCCGGAAGGTCGCGCGGTCACTGGCGGCACCAGCAAAGAGATGGCTCGGCAAGTCGGGCGCCGGCGCGGCGCGCATACTGGTGATCGTAATCTGCAGTCTCACTTCACCTCTCCTTCGCGGATTGCACGACTAAGTTCGGCACGCGGCCGTCCGATCGAGTCGAGACGTCTGCGCAGTCCGATAGGCGAGGGCGGGGAAACGCCGAGATCCGTCGCAAGCATGACGACGACAGCAACGAGCCACGCGACGAACAAGCCGTGACCAACCTGAGGGGCGAGCGTCGTGATCGGCACGTCGTCAGTGCGCCAGTGCATACAAATGGCGGCCGACGGCGCGTGGCGAGCCGCCGTATCGGTGCATGTCCGCAGTCGGATCGTGTCCGGATTCGTACCGCTTCCAGCCGCCTGTTCGAGCACGGTCGTTGCCATACCCGTGAAAGACCCATGATTCAGTATTGCGAGCGCGACGACGGGGACGGCCGCCGGCACAATGACGAAAGCGAAGAGGAATCGCCGCACGTAGCAGGGCAGGCTGGCGAGTAGCGCATAGCGCCAGTTCGAGCGGACACGCGAAGGGGGAAACAGGCTTTCGATGGACATGATCAACGCTCCTGGGTAGTGAGGGTTTTGAAATCTGCAACCAGTGGGCGGCCCCGCGTCACGGTGTATCTCCTGCAGGTTGCGCCGGCGCCGCCGGCGCCAAGCCAATCGGCGGAATTCGATCGCGGCAGTAGTTCATCTTCACGTCCAGACGCCCGCTGGTTTCGCCCGCCTCGGTCTGGATGCCGCGGACGTCGAACAGCACATCCAGACGCTTGCAGCCAGGCCGCGGCAAGTCGCCGATCGAGCGAGCCGTGACGTAGACCGGACCGTTGGCGTGCAGCTTGGTGACGAGTGAACCCGCAACGGGTCCACGCAGCGCGCCAAACGCTGACCCGTGATCAATCGCGTCGATGAGAACTGCACTGAAGTCGTCGTAGCTGCCGGCGAAGGCGGCGGCCGGCAGCGCAAAAATCGCAGTAGTAAACGCTGCGGAGACGAGGCGCTTCATTGGGATACCCCTTTGCCGCTTCCGATCGATTGCCGCACGCGCTGCAGAATCGCGTCCTCGTCGACGGCTTTGGACTGGATCGAATTGACGAACTCGGTAAAGTCGATACTCGAAAAATCGATACGCTGCAGCTGGTCGGCCGTGAAGCCACCGCAGCCTGCGAACGGGATGCCGAGTTGCGCCTTGCCCTGCTGGTTGACGAGCTTCGCGATCAACGAATTGAAACAGCAGTAGCTCTTCTTTTCCTCGACGCAAACGCCGAGCACGCGCTTGGAGCAGCCCTGGTTGTACTGGACACAGAGGTTCTGGCCACGCTTCAGACTGAGCACCTGCTCGTCAGGGGAACAGGCGAGCCACATCTGGATCAGCTGCGCAGCGATCTCGGCCGCGAATACGTACGGATTGAAATCGGCAAGCTGAACACCATTGGTGAGGGAGAACGAAAAACTAAAGCCGTAGGCACCAAAGGTTCCGGAGGTAGACAACGCCCTGTCCGCCCATGCGCCCATCTGCAAGAGACCAGAGTTCACGATCGAGCTATCGACCGTTTCGTACAGCTGGTCAAAGACATACTTCGACCCTAACGCGATGCCCTGCTTCGCCGCCGTTCCGCCAACCGACAGTCCAGCGCTGACCGCGGCGCTTCCGATCGCGTTGTTCGAGTAAGCGGCACCGCCGCCGTTGCTGGTGCAGCAGCTCTTGATCTCGAGGCCGCCCAGCACCTTGATCGAGCAGCTGCTGTCGTAGCCTTTGAAAATGTTCACGTTACCGCCACCGACACCGTAGGCGCCGGCTTCGCGCCCGGTTTCCAGCCCTGCTACGACCTTGCCGAGCGCGCCGTCCGCACCACTACTTGACGAGAAGCATCCGGCACCCGGTGCGCACATCGTGTTCGTGCATTGGGTGACGGTCGTCGTGTGCGCCGGAGTATCGAGACACTGGTACGTGTACTGCATCGTGTCGCAGCTTCCCTGCACCGCGTCGTTGTATGACACACACTGCTGGTTCACTAGGCCGCAGCCTTGCTGCTGCAATGGCGCGCAGTCGTTAACGGTGGAAGCGGCTTGGCATTCGTAGGTATCCTGGTAGTTCCAGCAATCCTGGTAGAGCGGAATCCCGTTGATGATGCGTGTGCCGGCCGGCTCGATGCAGGTTGAACCAGTGCGTTGGCAGGTGGGCGCGGCATACGCTACCGGCGCGGCGAGCAGGGTGACGGTCATTACACTGCCGACGAGGGTGAACGCACGCGCGGCGAACATGAGAGCGCGGATATTCATTGTGCGGCCCGCTGTTCGAACGAGCTGCACTGGTCGATCCAGTTCGGCGTGCAAGTCGCGGTGCAGATCTGGTTCAGCGTGAGCTGAACTCGGGCCTGCCCGCCGCCCTGGAAACCGTACCCGCCTATCGCCGCTTGAATCTCGACGGTATTGACGCCCTCGTGCAAATACGCGCGGATGTCGGTGTTGGGCGCAATGGTCGACGGGTTCCCCTCGTACTCGCTACCGAAGGTAAAGAACGGTCGATACTCTGTGAGACCGCCATCTGCCGTAAAGGCAGTTTTATCCGAACACACGCTCCGAATGCCGTTGTAAATCAAATTGTGTGTGAAGGTCACACCAGGCGAAGACGCGGCAAGATAGCCGGTGGTCTGCCGTCCATCAATACCGCCGGCCGACGCCGGCAGCGTCGCCACTCCGCATTGGAGAATGCGCCCGCCGTCCGGCGCATCGGTGTAGACCGTGACGCCGTTAATGTCGACGCTGCGCAGCGTATTGTTTGCCGTGATCTGGCTGATGACTGCGGTACCGATCTGACCAAGGTTCTGGACGCTGAAACTCATCGAGCCGGACACGGTCAGTCCGTTGTAGCCTGAGTTGTCGTGATAGCCCGTGTCAGCGCCGAAGTTCCAGAGCGCAGAGTTCGATGCCAGGCGCGCGGCAAACCCGCCGGTGAAGCTTCCCTCGACGACCCCGCCAGCGGCGCAGCCTTGATAGGGTTCGGTGCAGACGGGGTCATTGATGCGGTTGCAGGTATAGGTTTGCGTACCCACGGCCTGTTCGCAGGTTTCCTTCCGGTAGGTCGCCGGCACCGTCGACGTCACGTTGTGGCAGTCCTGCGAACTCGTCGTAGACCCGGGGTTATTGATCGCGCCCTTGCTTCCGGTCACGATCGGATCGCTCGCGGTGATCGGCATGCGATTGGGAGGCTTCTTCGCGAGGTAATTCACGGCATCGCATTCCTGACGCCAGTAGGCACTCGGGTTCGCTGGCTGCGTTGAGCAATCCGCTTCCTTCCCTGACCCGGCCGGCCCGAGACTGCCCTGCCCACCGCCATACAGCGGCGTCAGCTCGCCGTCCTGGTTCGTGTAGTTCGGCACGTTCGAGCTACCGCCACTGATGCTTCCGTGAGCCGCGTTCATTCCTGACTTACCGAACGACTGGCCTTCAGTAAACGCAGTCCCGGTAGATGGGGCGTCCGCAGCAGCGCACACGGCGACCGCAGCCAGAGCGGTCGCGATGGCCAGTGGTGCGCTTCGGCGCAGGGTTGCCCGCATTCCGTTCATTCGACATCCCCCAGTGCACGGAGATATCGCTCGGCGATCCCCCCGTAGGTAGGGCTGTGATCGACGATCTGGCGCAGGGCATACGCGGGCGTCACGTCTCCCGACAAGGAGACGTACGACGCCGGCAGCGCACATCCGCTGCTGTCGACCTGACTGTTGGCGTCTCCACCGCGTGTGACGACATAGGCGGGCACACGGGCGATGCGATACTGCGTGAACGCCTTCGGGTTGACGACGATGCCGCCGGACGCAATCCCCAGCCGCTGCATTTCAGCGGCCGTCGCCTTCAGCGAGTCGTTCTTGAAGCCCCGGAACACCACAGTTCCCCCGGCCTGATTCATGGTCTTCACCAGGCGTACCAGCGAGGCAGCGGGCATCGAGAAGCTCGCGAACGCGACGAAGGAGTCGGTCACACGACGCTGCGTACGGCTTTCGTACCGTTTGGCGACGGCGAACGGATCTGCACCGGCGGCGGCTGGCGCCGGCGCCGGTAGGTTCGGGAACGCGTTGCCATCGTGAGCTGCCTTTGCTGCCGCCTGGGCCATCTGCCGATCGCGACTGCGCTGGATACGGCTCATCTCGGCATCAATCGCATCCGACGATGGCATCACGCCTCGGTAACGTGCGGTGCCGCTGGCTGCCTCATCGAAGATCGCTCGGCGCGTGGTATTGATCTGCTGCTGCTCACGCGCGAGCGCGTCATTCGACACGGTTTGTGCCGACACATGACCGGCCGCGAGGGCGATCGTGCCGGCGGCTATGATGGAGAAAGTGAGCCGACTCATTGGGGCAAGTCTCCGAGGTTCGCACCCATGCAGCAGTTGCGCTTGCGGAAAATCTCGTACGCGAAGTCCTCCCCCGTGTACGGGATCATCTTTCCGGCGCCCCAGAGCGCCGACGTGCGGCCATACGGCTGACAGCACTGACCGTTGATCTGGTCGGTTTGCGCAACGGGGTAGAGCATCGTGTACTTGTATTGGGTCTTGTCCATCACCGGCTGCAGGTAGTAGCCGCACATGGCCCCGTCACCTGTCGTGCCCCACATCAAACCCTCGCGATGCAGCTTTGCGGTCATGCGCTCGACCAGCAGTGACGACGCCTGGATCGCGGACACATGGGCCTGAACGTGGCCGTTGAATGGATAGATCGAGCCGTTGCAGCCCGCGCACCAGAAGAGCAGGTTGCTGCCGAAACCTAGGCTCGAGAGCACGCAGTCACCTGCGCAAGCGGCCTGGGCGATCGGACTGCCGAACAGGTAGGTCTCCGGCTCGAGGAGCATGGTGAGATCGTCGTCGCTCCACGTCGGATCGACTTCGGTCATGTACGCGACATCGAAGCTGCCCGTCTCCATACAGGGGTCGTCTAGCAGGATCTCGGTGTAGTACATGACCGGATCGGTGTACCAGTGCACCTGATAGAAGCTCTGCTTGGTGTCGTCCTTCTGCTCGCGCACCTCCCCCTCCGGGGCGTGGATGCCCGGGTTCAGCGAGATCCCGCCGAGCGACACGAAGCAGTAGGGCGAGCGCGTGACGTCGACGCGCCGGATCGGCTCCCAGAAGCTGAACTTGACGCCAAACGTGCCGCTACAGAAGCAGAGGAATCCGCCCGGGTTCGGGGTGTCGTCCTGGCCCATATTGAGGAACGTGACGCTACCGATGGCCATCGGGAAAGCGCATTCCCAGCAGATATCCGTGATCGGATTGGCGAATCGGCCGACACACTGACCCGCATCGGCCGGCGCCGAGAACGAGAAGCAGCTGGCAACCAGCGCGATCGCGAGAATCCAGCGGCGAAGGAGAGGGCGCATGCTCATGAAAGCAGCTCCCGCATCGCCGGATACACGTGGAAGACGAAGTCGATCAGGTATGCGCCGACGTGATGGCCAAGGCGATAGACGATCGGCAGGAGGATCACTGCAAGACCGCCGGTCGCCGCACCGGCAACGCCCCAAGCGGCGACCCATACCACACGTGACGTTACCGTGGCCAGGATGTCGAGCAGCTTCGCTCCAATCGAACGACGTGCGGACTCAACAACGCCGGAGACGGGAAGAGGCTCATCCAACTGGACCGTATGGGTCGATTCGACGCCGATACCGAGGGCGCCCTTCACCCCCTTCTCGATACGACCGATCAGCTCAACGGCTTCGACCTCGCTCAGATGCTCGGCGATGACCGCAGCAGGACGGTGGATATCATCTACAGCACCCACCACAACACGAAAGGTTTCCCCGCTGCTGTCTCCTACGATCTGGCGGTCAGGTTGAACGGATAGACGAGCGACCCTGCTGTCGTAGGGGCTCGCGCGCCAGTAGTAAGTCGCGAGCACACCCTTTCCTGAAACGACGACCTGATCATTGGTGACGTCTACGACATACCGGATCGGCTCGACTGTCGCATTGAAGTGCTGAAGAGCAGCAGCGCCGTCGTGGGGCGAGTTCTTCTCGACGACGTCGATAACGGCCGGGTCGGCAGTGAAGTCCAGACGGTCATAGTTGTTCATCGCGATTCCGATAAATTGGGAGGTGACAGGTGATTTGGTCGCCGGGTCAACGCAGTTGCTCCGCAGGTTCTTCCTCAAGAAGCAGTTGGTTGCCGCGCTGGCTGATGACGGCCGGCACGCGGGTGATCCCGAAACGCTGGCTAAGTCGACCCTGCTGATCGAAATACACTTGCCGTTTCCACGACTTCGTCAGGTCAAACCACGAACCAGCAGTCAGGATCGGTTTGATGGAATCGCCGGAGCGGGCCGCGAGCGCCTGCACCGCCTTGACCTGTCCCGCATCGCGGCCGTCGAAGAACACCAGGCGCTCGTGCAGCGTGACAATGTCGAGCGGATTGATACGCGTGCCGGCGGCGACGATCACGGCGCCCTCGTCGTTGGTGACGGGCTTGGAGTAGGTGACCGTCGGATCAATCAGGCGACTCGAGTACGCGCTGACGGTCGAAATGCCCGGCACCGGGGGCAGGGACGTGACGTCATGCAGCGCGCGCTGGCGCGCACGGCGCTCGATGGCCGCCAGCCCACCATTGGCTTGCAGTTCGAGCAGGCGGCGCTTCAGCATCGCAATCGCGTCGTGCTCCGCAATCGGATACGTCGGGCCAACCACGCCCAGGTCCTCCGCAATCGCTGAAATCGGGGATACCGCGACCGTCAGTGCCGCGATCCACAGGACTGCAGCTCGTCGGATAAGCTGTCGTAGCTGCCTCCAACCAACGAGCAAGCAGGCTGGACCTATCCCTGTGTCCACTATTTGGACGATAAAGAAATGTGGTGTACCAATGACATGCCTATAAACCAGGCCACCAGAAACCCCACACCAAGACAGAACACGATCACGCACATCCATACGGCCCATATGAACAAGCCAATTGCAAGCATCAGAAGCGTCATCTGAGCCTCCAGTTGAAGCGCCGGCCGGCGTGCTGAGGGCGCGGCAGCGGTTAAAAAATTTCATAGGCCTCCCCGACGATTGCGGTTTGAGGAACGGTGCCGGCGATCGAGTACCGCGAATCGAGGCTGTTCGGGTTCGGCGTGGCCACGAAGTAGTGTCCCGGCGGAATCACGCCGTCTTCGGTCGGAAACAGCGCCATCCCTGCAAGCGAGAGCGGCTTGGCGTAGCCGATATAGGTCTGATTGACCCAGACGTTGCGACCAACGACGTGCACGACATCGCCAGGCAAACCAGCCACGTGTTTGATGAAGGTCAGTCCTGCGGGGTAGGTCGCCCCACCGTGCCACCGAAATGCGATGGTGTCGCCGAGGCGCGGCCGACAGGGGCCCTTGCGGATGAAGTAGAGCGTCCCCGGCAGACTGGTCGACATGTTGAACGTCAGCCCATACCAAGGCGTGAGGCCCCATGCGACAGCCGCCACGACCGTCAGCGCGACCACGGTGCGAACAAACCGTCGATAGCGAGCCAGGCCGCTGGAGTAGGCGACGAGCGCGATCACTGCTCATCTCCGCGAAGGTCGGTTCTTGCAAAATTCGCGCCCCCCGATCGACGCAAGTCGAAATGCGTCGTTACGTTTGCAAGCGCCGCCGCACAAGTACTGGTCGAGGCGGCCAGATAATCACCAACGGCGGTCGGTGCAAATCGTCCGCCCACCATTTTTGTTCCAAGCGTGCGCGCAGAAAACTGGGAGAGGGCCGTCGATCGGAGACGAGTCATTTCGCGATCCTCTTGGCGATCAGGTCAGTGAGGTCGGGCGCATCACCTGCGAGCACGGCAGCTTTATTGACGACAACGCAGCCGCACTGTGTGCCGAGCTGGTCCAGCGCGGCCGACAGGCGCTTTGCGTAATCGCCGGCGTGTTGGGTCGCCTTATTCTTCGCGTCGTCCGTCATGTGGACGGGATCGCCATTATTGAAGGTCTTCAGCAGCGTTTCCTGCTCATCGCTGATGAGCTTCTGCACGTCAACCACGACGACCGGCGCAACTCTTTCGCGTTGCGTCCATAAGTAGACGAGCGGGGAGCCCAGCACCAACGAAGCGCCGATCGAGATAAGGCCGGTGAGTACGAGGTCGTGTCGCATGTTCACTTCCGTTTGGCTTGGATTAGGGCGCGGATCGCGTCTTCTGTGGACGTGCCGCCGGCACGCAAACGCTGCATGAATTCGTAGTCCGGCCCCTTCGTGGTCGCCATGGCCAGCGTGAATTCGTCAGGGATATGGCGCAGTAGGTGCGTGCCGCCGTTCGGATCGACGAGGACGAACTCGCTATAGCGACCGGGTACCGGGCGTAGCGACTTCAACATGCGTTTCAACCCCGGCGACAGATCCATCACGTCGCCCTTCTCGATCTTCTTGAGCGTGTCGTCGCTTTGCTTGAGGTGGAACTTCCATGCGGAGTTGTCGAACGCGGCCTGCGTTGCCTTGTTCATCCCGGCGTCGGTGATCCCCTGCGTCGCGAAAAAGAAGCTGCCTTCGTATTTGCGCGCACGCCGATAGCCTTCTTCCATGAAGTCGGCCGATTCCTGATCGTCACCGACGATCTGCCAGCCCTCGTCCTGCAGGAACAGCTTCGGTCGCGACCGGTCAAAGCGGTACATTTCGTTGGTGACCTGATTGGTCAGGCCGAGCATGATCACCGTGCGCAGTTGGGGATCGCTGTTGAGGTGCTCGAGCTCAAGTCCAACCACTTCATTGTCGAGTCGTACGTTGGTGCGCCCGTTGACGTAGTCGCCGTAAACACCCCCCTTGCAGAACGGTTCGAGACGCACGGCAAGTTCATACGCGATGCGCTCGGGTTGCCCATTCTGGTCCTTCAGGCTCAGCAGGGCGTCTCGCACCAACGTGGGACTACCTTCCTGGCCGTAGTCCTTCCATACGATGCGCACTGCGACATCGAGCAACGCGCCCTCGAACGGAGTGATAGGAGCGGTCGGCGATACCATGCGCGCGATGATCGGCCGGATGAATTTCACCTCGCTGTCGAGACCATTTTCGGTATCGATGCCAGCGGTCGAAAACGCATTGATGACGATTCGCGACCCAGGCTTGAAGTCGATGTACTGGCCGTCTCCCATGTCGATCTGCTTTTCGTACGAATAGCCCACGTCACAGATCCGGATGATTCCGCCGACCGAGCGGAACGCTCCGATGATGTCGTTCATGAGCACCGATTTACCGGCGCCGGAAGTACCATCGACAAAGCCGTTGTAGTTCGTTCCGCTCGAGTAAATGTCTACAAGCGCGGGTGTACCGCGACGGCCAAAAAAGAGCAGGCTTGCCCGTCCATTCGTACCCGACCACTCGCCGAGCACCGGTGCCATATCGGTCGCATTTACGGTGGTCTTGGTGGTGATCAACCGAAACTTCTTGAGGTCGTCCCGCATGTCGCTTGTCAGCATCATGGGCAGGGCCGACAGGAATGTCGTCAGCTGCTGGGTCAGCATCGGGAACAGCTTGAAGCGCTCCGAACGCCAGATGCCTTTCGCGGCCGCCACACACTGCTCCATCTTCTTGCGCGGCGCGAAGAGCGTGAGCGTGTGATAGAGCTCACACATCGAGCCCCCTTGCGTGAGCTGCATCGAGACGGCTTTCCAGTCCTGATTCTGCAGCGCCAGTTCGGGCTGCAGCTTCGCGATCTTCGATTCGGCGTTCTGCGTCGCGCGCGCACTACGCAAAGCGGCCCGTGTCTCGACGGCGGTCTGATCGAGAATCAGGACGCCGAGCGTGATCAGGTACGGGCAGGGGTATTGATGGACATCGTTGAAGAGCGAGCCGACGATGTTGTTCATCTCCCACAGCTCTTTGCTCTTCGGATACTGGTGCACGCCAAAGCTGCGCACAGCGATGCGTGCGTCGGGCTCGTCGGCATCCTCCGGCGGCACTCCGTAGAGCAAATGCTTTGCCTTCACCCGCATGTGGTGACCGAAAGCCGTCAGTTGGTCACGAATGGGCTTGTCGTCGCTATAAGTCTGATCGATCGTTTCAGCCCCATCGCCAAAGAACGCACCGGGGTTGAGGATCGGCCAGAGAAAACGCAACAGATCGTTGGGCTCCGCGCTACGGCTTGCCAGGCTTGCGGAACTCAACGTCGCACCGACGACGTCGCGAATATTCTGGATTTCTTCGATCAGCTTCAGATCGTCGAGCGAGCCCTTGCGCACGATCGACAGCAACAGCCGCTTGTCCGTGATCGAATAGTTTTGGCCAAGAAACAGCGGCTGGCCGAGTTTGCCGCGAATGAATGCGGCGCGGCGCTCGGCCTGTTCCAGATAGAACGAGGGCGCACGTCCCGCCTCGGCGTACTCGCGCCGAAGGTCGACGTAGGCGTTCAATGACTCCTCGATGATGGGGTCGCCCAACAGCATCCATTGGAGCCCATAGCCGGCCGGAACCGAGTCATATAGGCCGTGGAGACTGCGGGTCAACTCCGCGTCGGCGCCCGTCTGCGGTGCAACCGCAAGCACGAAGCCAACCGAATCCGTGTTGTAGTAGAGCTCGGTGGCGGGGTCGTACTGGTCATACGGAAGCAGGTTATGAAGTCCGACCGTCTCTATGCGTCGCTGGTCCGCGGCAACGGGCGCGGGCGGCCCGAGATCGTCCTCGGTGCCGAGAATTGCTTCGCTGATCGCAATTCGCGCGAGCGATTTCGCGTCATCGATCCAGGCCTGCAAGGTGCTCATCAATGACTCCTGGATCAATGGTCCGTCGCTGCGGGCATCGCAGCCGCTGCACGGTCGACTGCGCCGGCAGGCGTGAGAATGCCCTGCATGACCCGATCAGCACTCGATATCGCCCCCGACGTCGAATCGCTGTTGGAGCTGGAAGTAGCCGCCTTGCTACCGCTACTGCTAGCATCCCGCGCAGGAGTCGGCGGCATCACCGGCCGGAACGCGGCCTGGATGCGCTGCTGGTTGTGCGCGATCGACCAGTGGCCAGGATCGACGATCAGATAGACGTATTCCTGGTCATGCAAGTCGGAGTCCGCGTCCTGCCACGGCGCGAACCAGACACGCATTTCGCGCGAAGCCGTGTGAACCGGAGCGCCGCTATCGAGCGCTTTGGGGAGAATCTCGGCGGAGCCGACGACGGGTCGAGAACTGGCACTGACCGCAGCACCCGATGCGTTCGATGCCGGGCCGGGATCTCCGGCATAGCTGCCGAGTGCGATATTGGTCGTCGCGCCCGCGCCTGTATGAACGTGCTGATCAGGCAGGTTATGCGCCATCGCGTTGGCATAGATGCCGGACATGCTGCTGCAGAGCACACCTTCAGGCGCCTTGCAGGCGAATTGCGAGTTCGCGTCGTAGCCGCTGAAGCTGCAGCCGGTCAGACTGAGAAGCGCTGAAAGCGTGGCGAGCATGATCTTGTTTTTCATGGTCACTTCGCTCCAAGCCATTGATCGATTGCTTCGGCGCTGGCGGCGCCCGGCAGCACCCGCCCGTCCTCGCTCACGAGCGCAGGCGTGCCGGAAATTCCCATGCTTGCGGCCAGGGCTTCGTTCGCGTCGATGGGATTTGCGCACGACACGAGCTTCGGCTCGACGCGTGGCGGGGCAGGTGTCTTGGCAGCGACGCCAGTCGGAGTCGATCCCTGATCACGCATCCAGCGCGACAATGCGAGGGGCATCCACGCGTGCCAGGTGGCAAGCCTGTCCTCGGCGCACCAGATCGCTATGGAATGGGCGCGGGCACGCGGATGAATCGATTCGAGCGGGTACATGAAGCGGTAGATCGTGACGTCCTTGAGCTTGGAGAGGTCGTCCTCCAAGGCCAGGCAGTAGGGACAATCGGGATCGTCGAAGATTGCGAGCTTGCGGCGGCCGGTACCGTGAACCTCGACGAACGCGTCCTGAAGCCGATCCGCCGGGAACCGCACCTTCTGCAGCGCTTGCTCGAGCGGCACGGTCAGATCCTGCTGCGTCACCATGTCGAAGAGATGGCCAAACAGGAAGTACCGCCCGGTGACATCCGTATAGGCAACCTTGTTACCCATCACGACCTCATAGATGCCGACCGACGGCGTGGCGGCGACCTCGCGAAACTTGGTTGCCGGGTAGCGTGCATGGAGCGCCGCCTTGAGCGCAGCTACGCCGGGATCAAGGTTCGGGTCGGCAGGGTTTATCTGCGACGTCGCAGCCTGAGCGACGGACGCCGTGACACCGACTTCAGAGCTTGGCCCGGCGACGCGCGCCGGAACCGTGGATGGCACCGCGGATGTACCTTGGGTGGTGCAGCCCCACGCGATGCACGTCGTCATCAGAAGAGCGAAAGTGAATTTGGCGTGTTTCATTGGATCATTGAGCATGTTGAGGGCGAGGTGCCGGCGGCGAACGTGGGCGCCGACGCTGGAGGGACGGTCATTTGCCGAGATGGCTTCGAAAAAGCGTGATGCTTGACCCCATCGATCGTGCGGCCAGCCAGCTTCTTACCAACGCGCAGCATGCGGGCGTCGCCGTCGTCGTAGGCTGCTGAATCGATGCCGTCGTAGACCTGGCCAGTCCGTTTGGCCCACGCTCCAAACCACGTGCGGTCGCACCACTCGATCTTGCTGATCTCGGTCATCGCCGCACCATCATGCAAAGGTCCGCCCGGCGCTTGATCTCAGCCGCGTATACGGTCAAGTCGCCGGTCAACACAACATGCGTGCGCGGTGCGGCCGGCACACCGACATACTCTTCAACAGGGGAATCCGCGGTCTGCTTATCTCCGGCAATGCGGACGTTGTAGCCCCGCGAATTCGGAACATGCGCAATCGAGAGCGTGCCCTGCGAGACCATCGCTTCGAGCAGCGGGCGAATCCGTGCCGCGCTCAGGTGAAACTCGCTTGCCAACGCGTAGGCTGCATAGGCGACACGTGGGCGCATCGCAGCAAGTACATCGTTGGCAGTCGGCATATATTTGGCACGAGGCATGGTCAGTCCTCCAGGGGCTTGCGGCGTTGCACGAAGTCCCACAGCGCGGCCGGCAAGAACCGCGCCTCTGCACCTCGCTGGTCGAGCATCATCGCGACGTTGGCAACATCCACGGGATCGCCCATCGCGACGACCTCGATAAGCTCGCTCGCGAGCGTCATCGCCGAGACGGTCGCGGGGTCGCGCCGTCCGCGACGGCCTTCTTGACGCTTCTTGGCGAGCTTGCGTTTCATCCGTGCAGCGAAGAGGTCAACGGCGACATCGTCCGGATGTACTGAGCCAGCGCGTCGATTCCAGGCGGCTGCAGCGGCAGCGGCGTCGTTGAAGAGCAGCACCATCTGATAACCGGGGCACGCGGGTTCGACGCAACTCCCACCGAACATCGCTTCGGAAACACGCATGACCGCGTCAAGGTCGCAGTACGGACACGGGACAAGTTGATAATCGCGGGGAGAGTTCATTGAAGTTCTCCAGAGACGGCCGCGCGCGCAGCGACCCGCTCGAAATAGAAGACGACAGGCGCCCCGGTTTCCTCGATCAACCCGTAGCACTTCGCCAGGCGATCGATCGGGTGATACGCGTTGAGGGAGGCGACATGCTTCATGAGCGCTTGGCGCCACTGCTCAAGCGACATCTGCCCCTTGCTGATGTTGCAAGGCGGACAGGACGGCATGTAATTCGACTCGACGTCACGCTCCGGATGCCTCGACGGGACGCTCACAAGCTTCCATTGGCCATTCGCGGTTCGCTTGGTCTCGACCGCGCGTACAACCGGGTCTACATGGTCGCCATGCCACCGATCGGGCAATGGCATTCCACAGTACGCGCAGCGGCCGTCGTATTTGCGCCGGAGCCGATCGCGCTGTGCTTTCGTCAGCCGGCTCACGCTTTATGCTCCACGGCAGGTGTGGCAGCATCCTGGCAGGCGACTCCACGATCCGCGCCTGCGTCCAGCTTGACGGCGCCGGCGCGGCGCGCTTCGGCCGTGGAACGGATCACAATCTCCACCTGTTCCCAGAGCCAGGGCTTGCAGTCGCGCGCAAGTTCGTTCGGAAAGCCGGTAATGCCAATGGCACCGGCCGGCGTCCTGATGTCGAGTTGGCCGCCCATGACCGGACTGCTGGAAATCTTCGTGAGCTCGCCAGCGGCAACGATCGCGTCAGGCTGCGTGGGGGCAGACGCGACGGCCTCGTCCATGTACCAGTGCATCATGGCGAGCAGGCCGATATCGATGGGGTCGCCCTTGTCGACGTGCGAGCGCAACATAGTCGACAGATCACCCCGTTGTGCGCTCCACCACCCGGCACGCCCCTGGGCTCTACCCACTGCCATCTTTGCCTTCAACACGCGGTTGAACCCGTCGAGTGCTGCATCGTCGAACGCTGCCGCACTTGTCAGTGGATTCGCGTCGGTCACGTCGGTAACGGCTGACGAACCAAGCTCGTTGCTGGAGAGGTCGAGCAGATCCGCAGCTTGCTTAAGAAATTCAAGGAAGCCCGATTGAAACGCGGGATCACCGCGAAATCGATCGGCACCGATATCCGCGAATCCCCGCACCTGCTCGGCAATGAGCAAAGCAGCGCCGCACCAACCGGCAAGCGCCCGGCGCATTTCCGGTTGGTGGTAGTTGCCGTCTCCATCCTTCGTGAACGACGCTTCGTGAACCGCTTGGTCCGCACACCGCAGCATCGCGGCCTCGAACGCTGCGATGGTCACGCTCTTCGTTTCATCAATCATCGGTGTAGCCCCCATCGTTAGCACGGCCATCGTTGGCCAAGCCATCGTTGATGTTGCTGATATCGGAGAGGGCGCCGTCGTATTCGGCTCCCTTTGACACGGCGAACTCGACGATGCGACCACCGTCCGTCTCGATCACAGGGAAAAGCTTTTCGGCCGCTCGGATGTAGTACTGCTTAAGAGTGTCTGCACCCCCAGATACGCCGCTGCCGATGGCGGCACGGCCGACCTGGCTCGGGTTGATAATGGAGGTGGACCCGAGTGCGGTATTGCTGAGGGTGTTGGCTGATTCGTTGAACGCTTGCCCAATCCCGGAGGAGATACCGGCGAACACCGACATGGCCAGTGCCGATCCTGCCTTCGAGACTAGTCGACCTCGCACGCCTTCCTTGCCGTCCTCGCCCATGACGTTGCCCTTAATCGGCATTTCCACGGTTCGGCCGTTCTTCAGGATGCAGTCGAGCGTTTCACCGCGCATGTGAGTGCGCTCGCTGGAAACGTCGCCATACGCCTGCGTCAGGATGCGGCACTCCGTGATGTCGAGCTTGCGACTGTTCGGTAGATTGGCTGCGTCCAATACCTGGAGGAACACCGGAAGCGGATCGTGCTGGGCCTCGCCGCCCGTCGGAGCGTCGACGCCGTTCATCATGAATACGCGCACGAAGGAGGTGGCAGGGATGAAAGTGACTTTCTTCTTGCCGTTGGCCTTCAGGCAGTCCTGCTGTGCGCGTGTCGCCTGATCCAACGGCAACGACGAGTAGCGGGGGTCGACGCAGTCGACCCCGTTGCCGGTCGGCGCATTGAATTGAATGATGGCGAGCTTTGGAGGGGCGGCAGCCATATCGACACCGGGGTTGCCGGATTTGCCGAATGGCGGATTCAGGATTGCGCCCGTCTTGGCCGGGGCCCCGTTGAGGGGAATTGGCTTGTCCAGGGCCGCGCGGTCTGCCGTTGCTCCGGACGCGGCCGCGGGGGCGCTTGCCGGCGTGCTCTTCATCGCGTCGATCCGCTTGCTGAGCTCGTCCTGGGCTTTCGACAAGGCTTTCATCTGTGACACGGCATCGTCGGCGCGCGAATCTATACTCGACATCCTGCGCGTAAGCTCAGCGAGTTGCGCCTCCGAGTGAGCCCGCCAGGCATTGCGATCGTTCTGGTCGCCGAGGCTCGTAAACGGCACCTTCGTGGTGAACTGACGATTGGCCGGCCCGCTCTGCGTGAAGAACATACCAACGGTGAAGAGGCCAGCGAGGACGGCGAAGCAGGCCACGGTCAGGATCCGCTGGCGGCGCTTGGTTGCTTGATTGACATCACTCATGGTCGCCCCGCTCACGAACGACATAGACAATCGTGCTGGCGCCGGCCGGCAGGTTTGCGTTTTCGATCGCGATGGCGAGCACGCCCGGCGCGTAGAGTTCGCGCTCGTCGATGGCCATGTCGGTGTGCGAGGTATTCGAGAGCGTGTAGGTCTCGCCAATGAAATCGCCGTCGCTGTACTGACGGACCAGCGTCAATACAGCCTCCTTCCAGAGCGGCACGACAGTGTCGAGCGACGTGTACGACAGCTGCGGTGCCCCCCGACCACCGGCCATCGCCAGCATCATGAGTTTCACCCGTCGTTGAAAAGCCGACGCGTGGAGCGCTTGGGTCGAGCGCGCTGCAGGCGGTTCGATACGGATATCTTCGGCCGGTCGCGGACCGGGAACGAGCAATAATCGGTAGGTCGTGCCGGCGTCATCGATCACGAACACCGTGATCGACTCATTCAGCGCGGTCGGATTCGCGGGCATGAGCCAGAGCTTTCCGCCGTCTTGCGTCCACGAGATCGAGCCTGGTAGAGCTGGCACGATCTTCGAAAAGCTGCGCCCCCCGGACATTGACAGAACGTTGTATTCCGCCGCGGAGATCGAGACCTGCTGCGTTTGCCGATCCGCTCCCTTGACGACCTGGATCGCATGCGCACTAGTGGTAGTCAGGAACATCATGGCGGCAAACACGAGACGCGGCCTGAATGCCGTGCACAATTTCGGCGACTGTCGATTGAAGGCAAATTTCATGATGCGGGAGTCTCCGTTGTGACCAGCGGCTCGACGCCTTGTTTGCCGCGCGCGGCTTCTCGGATGTCGAGGAGGACTAAGCGGCCGAAGACGGTGATTCCGAAATAGACCTCGTAGGTCTTTTGTTCCGAGCTCGTGCGCTTGCCGGAGATGTAGGTGGTCAAGGTGCCGGTGACCTTCACAGCTTTGTTGCGGAAATCCACCTCGCCTACCCCCATCGGCTCGAAGACGTCCGTCACGCCGTCGTGCTTGATCTGGAGTGCGTCGGCCTCCCATGCCGTCTTGAGCGCGGCGCGTCGATCGTCGTCGACCATGGACAGGAGAATCCGTACGTTGTTGTCGACGGTGGTCGGCGTGACACTTTTGGAAAGGGAGAGCACGTACGCGGCCTGATCGGCGAGGTACTGGTCGTTTGCATACCGAGCCCCGACGACGTAGGTGCCGCGAACGGCTGGCGGCATGATGATGACGCGCTGCGTGACGACCAGCCATGCACAGGTGAGCGCGATGACCACACTGGTGGTGCCGTTTCCGAGCAGCACTTTCTTCAGAAAGCGGTTCTCGGCCTGCAGCTGTTCGCGTGATTGGGCGGCTTTACCGGGTGTCATCGAATCACCCGTTCAGTTCGCGAAGATCGGACGGCGGAAACTTCTTCGGCGCTGGCTGACCCAATACCCAGTACATGACGTGAGCCGACATACCGGGATGCTGGCCCGAGCTGAACTTCTGCCAAAGCGCCGCGATCGCAACGCCCGCGACTAGACCAAGCAGGGTGTGGTTAAGCAACACACCGCCGATCGTGCCAGTGAGCCCGATCGCTGCTACATCCTTGCGAAAGAACAGAAACTTCTCCGGGTCGTCAAGGCGACTGGGTACGTAGTGACTGAGATCATCCGACATCGCCGCTCCCGGTCAGATCGTCGCGGTATAGCTGGCGTCGATGATGCCGACGATTATCCCGGTCAGGATGCCGATTCCCGACGGGACAACGAAAGCACCGTAGTCCTTCACGAACATCGCGCGCACACTCCCGAACATCAAACCAGCGAGTGCGCAGCTTTTTCCGGGATTGCCTTTGACCCATCCCTCAAGGGTGGTCGACCCTTGCTGGAACTCCACGCCGTCCGTTCCAAATGCGTAACGGGCGACCATCATTAGCGTGACCGCGAGGATCACGGCAACGACGAAGTTCAGCGTTTCACGCACTTCGGATTTCTCCAGAAGCGCCTTCGCGCGATCCTCGAAAGCAACGAGGGCGCTCGCGGCTCGATATTCGAGCATCTCGAGCTGGTTGAATTGAGCGGTATTCATCTAGTCCTCATGTGGTAGCTAGCCAGCAGCGCGGGCCGGGGGTTGTGCTCGCGCCGCTATATGCAGCGCGAGCACGATTCAGGGGGAAAGTAGTTAAACGAACAATCGAAATTTCATTACGGATTACTTACTGTCGCGTTTCCTCCTTGGTCGAGTGGTGAATCGGTGAGCTGCGCGGACTAACGGCCCGCCAGGTGCTTCGACGCCGTCCCGACCGCGGCGCCCGCGGTGCAAAGCGTTCGATTCGCCACCTTCGCGACTCGGTGGACATGTCGGATTCGCGCTTGCAGGGATTGGTGGCGCTTGGCGATCGGCGTGGAAAGCGCTTGAACGGGCCGGGTTTCTGCGGCCGATACAGGGAGCGATAGATTCTCTTGAACGACAGGCGCCGGCGCCGCGAGGTGCTTGATCGTCGGTTCAGGGCACGAGTCGCCGGAACAGAACACGTAGCGGCCGGAGCCGGGTTCGCCGATCTGCGTGACGTCGTAGTCCGGAAGGCGGGAAGACGCAAAGCAGGCTTGCGTAAGGGTCCCGACAATCAGGCCAAGAAGAGGGACGAGGCGCATCATCGCGCGCCTCCTTCGGCGACCTTGCCGAGCGCCGACTGGGCGCGATAGCCCGCATATGCGCGCTGCACCAGCCGGACATAGCGCGCCTGGGCGGCGATGTTCGTGGAACCGGGCCCTGTGTTGTAGCAACCGACGGCGGCCCAGGTCGCGCCCTTGGCCTGGATGCAGTTGGCGAGCACCCACGCGCTGAGCTTAAGGTTCACGCACGGGTTCAGGAGGTCGCGTTGGGTGACGCCGTAGCTGACGAGTTCGGGAAGATGGACATCGTTGATTTGCGCGGCTCCCCACGCCCTGTGGCCGTCCGGCAAGCGCGGCCCAACGGCGCCGGGCACGCCACGGGATTCGACCCAGGTTATCGCCCGCAGGAGATCGGGATCGAGGTGATAGAGTGCTGCCGCCTCATTGAAGATATTGCCCTTGCAAACGTCCGCGGTCGCTGGCGGAGAAGCGAGCAGGGCGATCGTGGCAGCAACTGCCACGCAGAAGGTGCGCATCGCACACGATGAGTGGCGACGCACGGAATAAAAAACGTAGCGTATCGGGTTGCCCCGAAACGCTACGAGACCGCCTGCAGTCGAGGCACTGAGAGAAGAAAGCGACAGGCGGGATACGAGCGAAAGCTGCTCGTACCAAAAGAGCAACATGGAGCAAAAAGGGGGTCCGTCCGAAAAGATGCGTGACACCGAACCCGCAGGGCAAGACATGCCGCTGCGGAGGAGGTTTGACGCGGAACAGCGATCGAATGTCTTGCTCGCGCGTGATATTCCGGTGCGGTGGACAAGGCGTATCGCCGTCGCCTTAAAAAGGGACGCATCGAATGCGTCAATCCCGAAGGATTGACGTACAATATCTGTAGCCACGAGTGGTCTCTCTCAGCTTTCCCAGCTATTTGCTTGTGGTCAGGACATATGGGGTGTTGGCGCACCCTGTATGTCCGTCTTAATTAACTACAACTGCACAACACAGACATGAATGTTCGGAGACTTTCCGAATCTGCGGCGTGACGATATTCGAAGCGCCGCACATGTTTTTTTGTCCACTTCAAAACCCACGGCGGTCAATTGACCAAGATCGCGTATAGAACAGCTAGTCACACGTGGGCAGCGCTCAGAACTCATTACGCTTTCGCGCGAGCGGCTCAGAGGCCGGGCCGACTTCGCATCGGTAAACCTGGCGACTGCCGCTACCTGGAGCTACCAGGTTCGTACCGCTCATCCCTTTGGATTCCACTGCAGGGTGATCACGTTAACGTTCAGCTCGTGCTTCTCAAAGTACTTCATCATGCTATCCAGGCTTGCCCATGTCCTCGGTTCATTGCGGAACGTATACAACGTGTGCAAGCCCTCTTTCCAAGACAGTTCGACGACGAAGAGATAGCCCCTATCCGTGCGCAAAACCGATGCGTGCTTGATAGCGTTGTTCTTCGCGGCATCCCGAAATTCCGCCTCAGTAATCTTGCTCAACCCACCCTCCAATGTGCTCAACTGGAGGATAGTAAAGCGATAGCTACCGATTCGGATGGTTCGATTCAATTTCTACCAACATTACCTGTATTGCACTGCATTAGAACATGACTTGCATTGCAAAACAACATATTTTGCAGGGCGCAGCGGGAGACGACGATCTTGTCCTCTCACCCTGACCAGCGCCGATCGGTCGACCAGCAAATGACGTTACCAACTGTAACAGGATGTTGAAAATTTTCAACTCCTTCGTTGAACAAAAATTAGGGTCGGACAAAGCGCGTGAAGAAAAAGGAAGAACTTGCAAGTCTAGCGGCCACGTTTGTGGCAACAATCAAACACTTGCAGCAGGAGGCCGGGGTTAACGACTCGGAACTGTCGCGCGCGATCGATCTTGACCGGGGGACGCTCAGCCGCCTGTTATCGGGTGAAACTATCGATCCGAGACTGAGCACGATTTCAGCAATTGCCCGGTTTTTCGCCGTTCCGATGTCGTCCCTCTTCGGCGAAGAGAGCAGGGGGTTCGTGCCTGTCTATGAGCAGCGGAGTCTGCGCGACGCGCGAAAAGTATCCGCGGCGCCGCGCCACGGTCAGCTGTGGATCAGGGTATCGAACGCAAATTCGAGTCGATTTGCGATTGCACTCGCCCCCAAGAGCCGCACCGAACCGCTTCCGCACAATGCCATCCTTGTCATAGGAGATTATGCTTCTCTTGATTCAGGCGATTTTGCATTTGTCGAAGTAGATGAACAAACTTACACCTTCGTCAAGTTGACGGATGGCGAAAAACTCATCGGTTACGACATAGAATCAACCTCAAAGCGCCGGCCCATATTGATAAATGAGCAAGCGATCATCGGAAAAGTTGTGGAAATTATAATGGGCACTAGCTCCGAATGAAATTCACCTTATAGTCGTAATGATCGACACCATCACGCGACTTTATCCAGAGAACGATTCTGGAAAACAAGACAGAGAACGCCATTTCGTACAACATCTTTATCGTGATTTGTGCAAGCACGATCTTGAGAAGCACAGTCAACGGCACAACACCGTAAAACAATAGTGTCCCAAATAGAACGCTATCGACGACTGCTCCGACTGCATTGGCCGCAAGAAAACGAAGAATCAGGGCGCGGCCTCTTAGTGCGATCTTCAGCCTAGATACGACCAGCGAATTAGATAACTCGCCTGCGAAGTAGCCGACAGCCGACGCGCCCAGCGCCCTCATCATTTGATGGGACACTCCGAGAACGCTACCGCCCAGCCATCCCGCCTTCTCGAGCGACAGAATAATCAGAATAACCGGGATGTTCACTAAAAACGCACCCCATATCACATGGCGACTTACAACAAATCCATACGTCTCCGTTATGCAAGCCCCAAAGCAATACGTCAACGGAAAAACGACTAGCGCGGTCGGAAAGAGGACGCTGTACCCATGCAGGAACGGCAGGTTGATGGTGGTGATACTATCTCCAATTAAATTGGTAGTGACCAACATGACGCTGAAAAGTGCCGTAAGATAAATAATCCCGTAAGGGAAGTGCGGCACTCGCTCGGTGATGTTCTGGATATTGACGTCGTTAGCATTTACCGTAGCGAGCAATGCGACATCGTTGGCAGAGAATTTGCCAATCCAATCCGCCTCTAACAGTTCACCAACGGGCAGCTTCATCGAAATACCCGTATCATTCACGCGCACTCTCGCGACCGAAAATCGCTTTTCACCATCCTTCGGAAGAATCGCCTCTACCTGGCATCTCGGGATACTATTTGCCGTTACCATAATTGCGCCTGTTCAAAATCGATCCACCAAACAACCAAAAGCACCACCGGCCTACCTTGGAAAACCGAACACTTACGTCACTTGGGCAGATTCTGATACGCCATCTTCAATATGATATCTCGATATTGCGGATACTTTCCCAGCAACTCGGACTGAGTAAGAATTCTATAATCAGCATCGTCAAATCCCGGCACAACAGCGCAACTGACCAACGTGTAATCACCTGAATCGACCGACGCCCCGAAAATCCATCCTCCGCGCATAACTACAGAAAGTACCTCTCCATGTTCCACGTTCGGGCCGAGACGGACCGTCCGATATGCTCCCGTTTCATCGATGACGTGCATCATGAGCGGGTCGCCAGAGTGGTAGTACCATATTTCATCGGATATCATCTGATGGAAGTGCGACGGGCTATCATGGGTCACCATGAAATAGATTCCGCTATAATTTTTCCTTTCAGCGCCGCTCGCCGTCTTTCGATAAATGTCAGAACCAAATGCGTATCTAAAATAGCCTCCTTCCGGATGAGGCTCCAGACCAAGTTTCTCCATCCAGAATTCCCTGGATTCGCGAGGTCTGCTGCTATTTGAATTTGGCATAACGTTTCCCGCAGATATCATGAAAACTATTACAAAAATCGAAACGAAGGTTACTCGTTGAAGCACCGCCTTCGGCCCTCTACACATAAATTTATTGTTTTTCGCAAACATACGATGTGGTTTTAGTTGAAATTTCTAATACATCGCGAGACCGCAGGTGCACGGGGAAATAGTACCGCTGCTGATCCTACACGATGATATCGACATCGATTTGGAATTCTTTACCGCTTTGCAATACGGAGGTTCCCGCGCCGAACAGATGTCAACAAATCGAAAGGTATATTCGAGACTCCAACACAATTCTTTCGATTTGATTTAATTTGAACGCGCAGCGCGCCTGCGACCGAGCATCGCCCCTATAACCGTAGCGGCGAGGCGATGGAACAGCGTCCGTCGCGGGCGCGCGCCGCAACCTCAGTCCGGCTCGATCTGCATCTGTTGCGCAGCTTGTTGACGTCGCTGGCGCTGCGGCTGGGTATTCGCCTGCTCGGCCAGCTCATGTTCACGCAGCGTCTCGATGGCGCTTGACTTGTCCTGGTGGCGTGAGACGGCCGCTCGAGCGAGAATTGCGTCGGTCGTGAAAATCTGGAGATCCTCGACCGCCCGGGTGAGCCCGACATAGAAGCTCCGGTCGCCGAAGATCCTACGCACCGTCATCGCGACGTCTGACTGGCGCCGAGCATCTTCCGGATCACGCTCCATTTTGTGTGAAGGGATATGCAGCATGGCTTGCTCGCGGGTCGCGCCTTGGCCTGCGTGAACCGTCACCGCGTACGCGTGATCCCAATGACGCTGCGCGTCGAGATCCCAAGGAATTTCCTTGCCATCCGCGAGCCGCAGGACCGCCTGGTTCTCGTTGACAGAAACGACGGTCGCCTCGTGGCCATTCTTGACGAGCTCGTCGCCGCGGGTGAAGCGGATGACGTCACGCGCGGCGAGATTCCTCGTTTCCGAGAGATACACCTCCACCCGGTTGTACTTTTTCGGTTCCCATTCCATTAGAGACCCGTCGGACTTCCGCAGAACGACGATACCCTCGTCGGGTCGAGTGCCCACAACGCCCATGTATTCGCCGCGGGAGGCGAGTATTTTCTGATAGTCACGACCAAACCGGACGGTCATATCCTTGGTGTAGTACTGCGCCTCCTTCTGCTTGGCCCGGGTCAAATCGCCGTCGGACCGGAAGATGGTGTGTGCCGAGTCGTTGACATCGAGATCGCCACGCTCCTGCAGCTCCGCCCGAACCGCATTGTTGATTTCGACGCGGTCCTCGTTAAACGGGGTGATGATGATCGTCTGATTTCTTCGTGGTCCCCGGTCGACGTACTGGCGCGCCAACAGGTCGATCAGGTCTCGCGGATCCTCGTGTTCCGTCACGCGCCCAGCTCGCTCGAGAAAGTCGAAGGCGCGAGCGTTACGTGCGAGGTTCAGGTCGGTGAGGGGCTCATCCGGTGCAAGGTCGGCGGTGCCCACGGTGATCGCGACTGCCTGCTGCAACTCGGGATTCTTCTGGCGCTGGATCTGGGTCATCTGAGCGGTGGTCACGCCCTCGTCCTGCAGGATCTCAAACGGTTTGCCCGCCTCGATGGCCTGCAGCTGGAGGCGGTCGCCAAGGAGGATGACCTTCGCATCCGCTCGTTCCGCCATCTTAAATAGGCGAGCCATTTGCCGTTGGGCGAGGAACGATGACTCGTCGACGAGCCAGAGCTCGCGCTCTCGTGATAGGTCCGGCACATACTCGCGCAGGACCTTCAAATCATCCTGGCGCCGCTGCTCATGAATCTCGAACATCGTAACCGTATCGGCCTGGATACCGGAGTCGTTCTCGAGCTGCTTGGCAGCCTGCCCGGTTGCGGCCATCCCTCGTACAAGCCAACCCTGCTCGTGCGCGACCTGGACTGTTCCCTTGACCATCGTGGTTTTGCCCACGCCGGCGAGCCCCTGCACCGCGACGATCCGGTCTCTGCTCGTCAGCGCATGCTCGATCGCGCCTCGCTGGCCGGGGGTGTAGTCGAAGGTGGAATCGTTCCGCTCCGCACGCGCGGTGGCGATGGCCTGTTCGATTCTGGACCGGACTAATTCGGCAGGCGCGATCGCCGGCGTCGCATCTCGCTGCGCGAGCGCGTTCTCGACCGTCCAGCGCTCCGTGTTGAGCATCTTCTCGGTGGTAATGTTGCCGTCCGGAAGGTCGACGATCTTGCCTTGATGGACCAGCTTTTTGTAGGCATCGAGAATCTGATTCGGAGACGTTCGGCCGACCGCATGTTCGAGCGCGGTCTGGACGAGGTCATATTGGTTCAGCACGATTTCGCGCTCACCGAGGTGAGACGCAGCGAACCGTAGGGCTTCAATACCGGACAACTTGACGACCCGTGCATCCGTTCCCGCTTCCCGCGCCTCCCGTGCCTTCTGCTGGATGACGCTGTAGTCGAGGTCGACTGCTTGTGCGCGCTCACGCCATTGAACCGACAAGGCCTCATGGTCGACGCCGACCTTGCGTTCGCGGGTCGCGAGCACGGCACGCTCCTTCTCGGCGGCCGTGGCGTTTGCAGGATCGATTCCGTTGGCCCGCAGCCATCGATCGCGCGCTGCCGAGCGCTGGCTGAAGTGTTCAATTTGCTCCCGCGTGACGCCGACCAGTTCGAAATTCCCGTTCTCGTCGGGTGCCGTGATGGCATAGCCGCGCTTCTGCAACCCGCGCGCGAGCGAGGACGTGTAGATTGCCCCGATCACCTTCTGCTGCACGTACAACTCGTCATTGGTGAGCGATCGCCATTCGCCATCGGCGCGTTGGGTCGCGTTCATGACCAGGGCGTGGGTATGCGTATCGGGGTCGAGATCTCGGCTCGTGTTGTGTCGAAAGAGGGCGGCTACTACATTGCCGGTCGGCTCGACCAGCGTCTCGCCATCGACCGTTTTGCGGGCCTGCGCCACATACGCCTCGACGTACTCGAGCGCCTCCTTGACGGCTTCCTCGTGGGCGAGACGGACCTCGCGATCTTCGAAAACTTCGGCAGCGATACTGACGCTTTTCGGTGCCGAAAACGTCAAATCGATGCCGGGCCGATGCACGACCTCGGGCTCGCCATTCTCGTCCAAGACGACGCGACCGAGTTGCTGATCGCCGACCTGCCCAGACAGCAGTTTGAAAAACACGTTCCGATCGACTTGCCCGTTCAGACCGAGGGTGGCCGCCCCCTTGCCGAACCAGGCGGAATGTTCGAGTCCCTGATCGGTGGTGTAGTAGTTGTCTTTCGAAAAATAGTGGAGCGCTTGGCTGGCGCTGCCGACATTGTGCATGCTCATCATGGCGTGTCACCCCAACAGGTCACCGAGGCCGGCGCGGCCGGTGGGCCGTTCGCCGGCGCCTGGCTCGCGGGAAGCCGACGTATCGTGAACCTCGCCGGTGTCACCGTCGACGATTTCGCCGGTCGACAGCGAGATCACGTTGGACGGCTGTACTACGGAACGAGGAGTGTTCGGCGCGGAGGCACCGACAGCCGGGCCGGCCGCAGCGGCGTTGGTCGCCGAATCCTCGGCGGCCGTGGTCGGTGCGCCGGAAGGATTGGGTGACGGGGAGTGGGACAGGGACGGGTCGCTGCCGGATCTCTCCGGCGCAGCCGGACGGTCAGCTACAGCGCCTGCCGGAAGCCAGAGATCGTACGTTTGGCGCGGGATGAAGGGCGTCACCGTTTGGGGATGGGGGACGTATTCGTACTTGACCCGAGCAACCGGATAGTCGCTCGGTGTGACCAGATAGCCCTGCATGTCGGGCAGGTGCAGGATTTCGGATGAGAGGACGAGATCGCGGAGATTGCGTCGCGCAAAAACGCTCATGCCGTCGCGCCGCTCGTCGATGCCGAGATTCAGGCTTTCTTCCTTTTCGTCGAGGTCGGCCTGACCGATCGCGTTGGCCAATGCCTTGGCCGCGTCACCATCGGTCACGCGCAACAGGAGCTTGGTCTGGCATCCGGAGATGATCGTGCGCGCCAAGTGCTCGCCGTAGATCTGGAAGAGTTGGGAAAAGTCCTGGATGCCGAGCACGAAGCAACCGCCGTACTTCCGAATGTTGGTAACGGCGAGCTTCATGATCTCGAGCTTTTGCAGAGTGGGGAGCTCGTCATAGAAGTACCAGAGACGTTCGCGATGAATCGGCTTGAGTGTCAGCAGCGAGCGGATGGCGATATCACACCAGAGGCTGATCAGCGGAAGCAGGGCGGTTTTCTGCTCCTCGTTGACGGAAATGAACAGCCAGGAATCGTCGTCTTCATCCTCATTCTGGATCCATTCTCGGATCGAAAATGGCTCGCCTTCGTCGTGCAGGTAACGAAAGCAATCGAGCTGGTTCTGCACGGTCATCTTAAGGCTCATGCCCGTACGCTCAGTGACTGGATCGACGTAGGTCGCCGCGGACTCGTTCGCTAGGATCGCGTGCAATTCCTCGAGATTGCTATGGGCGATGGCCTTGTACAGCGCTGCGTTGGTTCGTTTGTTGTCGCCGCCAAGCGCACGAATCGCTCCCTTGAAAACCATGCGCCCCGCAATCGCGAAGAATGGGTCGGCGACATTCGGCGGAATCGGAATGAGCCCCTCAGCCAGCCCGTCGTAATGGATCTCGCTTTGGATTTCGCGCCAGGCATTCCAGTTCGGGCTACGCGCGTCGAGGGGATTCAGGATGACGTCCTTCCCTTCGCGATAATACGCAGCGGTGAATTCACCTGATGGGTCATAGACGATCGCCCGTTTTTTGCGGGCGCGCACCTGATCCATCAGCGCAAAAAACTGCTGGGACTTGCCACTGCCTTGGGCACCAGAAAAGAGTGTGCCGAGCACTTCGGCCTTCTTCCGCATCGGCACGCCGGCGATGCGATAGGGGCTCGCGTCGTCTCGAGCCTCCAGTTCCTTGATGAGCTCCTTTGCTTTGACGAGCTTGGCACCGCGCACCTGCTTGTCGGTAAGTTTTCCGCGGCCGTACTCCATCCAAAACAGGACGGAAAGGAACGTGACGGCAATCGCCGTTAGAACAGCGTACACGGCAGCATTGCGCGCATAGACGAAGAACTCGTCGGCCGCATCCTCGGTAAACGACCGCGCCGCAGCGGGCGGCAGTGCCGTGTCGTCGTTGCCGAGATGGAACGAGACGTTCGGATTCGCCATCGGAACGACGGTGAGGATTTCCGCCTCAAGGTGCTTGATCGTCAAATAGCGAGTTTCGGCCGACGTGACGAAGTACACGTATGCACCGCCGGCCAGCGCACCGACGAGAATTGCCGCGACGACAACCGCCACGATCGCACTGGTGAGAAGCTTTGCCTGTTGCCACCAGAGGGCAGTTCCTCGTGAAAAGGTGGCGAGTCCGCTGGGTGAGCGTTGATCAGCCATTGCTCTCTCCCAGCAGTTTCTTGGTAGCGGCTTCGGCGCGATCCTGTGCCTGGTGGAAGAACTGGATGTTTCTGTCGCTGATGATGCTGGTCAGGACTTCGCGGCTGAAGAACACGGCTTGAACCAGTTCGGACGGTAGCGTCTGGACGGATTTGCCGGGGCTGCCATCGGACGGCGTGTGCCCACTCAGTTGCTGAATGAGGGCCTTGAGACGCTGGTCGATGAGCGAGACATTTTCGGTGACGACGCCGAGCGCAAGCTGCTTGCGAATGTAGTCGGACAGCGACACACCGTTCTCCTGGGCCTTGCGCCGATAGAAGCGTTCCGACTCGGGATCGAGTTTGAAGGAGATGGGTTTGGACGCACCTTTCCCCGGCGTTTTGAGACGCGGCATGAAGACCTCGTAGCGAGAGATCCTTACCTTTTTGTGGCCGTGGTTATGTGCGGATTGCGCTGCCGATACGCGCTTCTGTCGTGTGAAGATGTTAGCACATGGTCACGCTGTTTCGTCATACGGCTATGTGTTTTTCTGGGAAGGGCGACAATCTTGTCGTTTCGCATTGTTTTCTCCATCAACATCCCCCTCGCGTCTTTAAAGCACTGATTTAATTATCGTTTGCTGTATATCTGGATCTTCATCGAATTTAGGTGTACTACCGTGACGCCAATGGTGTAATACGCATATAGCCGTTGTCACGCGCGCTTTCGATCTTAGGTCGAACGGTATTAAAAGGGTTTTACGGGCGTCATACCGGCATACGCTATATCCAGCTTTGAGTCTTGGCTCTACCTTATCGATATCGCGATTTTAGGCGTCGTACCGCTTAAAGGCTTGCGCAGCAAGGCTTTAAGCACCCGCAACGGAGTTGCGTGGTGTGTGACCGTCCGGTCGGGGGGTGGGGCTTGCCCCACGGGTCGCCCCTCGGACGGACGGACGGTATCTGGATGGTGATACCCGGACGGGTCCGAGTATCACCGGTTTTTCAGCAGGCGTGGCGATCGGCATCGCAGCCAGCAAGAGCGAGGATTTCGTTCCGTTGAGGCGTTCGCCTGGGTGGAGCACCGCGAAAATTTTGCAGAAAAGTGAAGGTTGAGTCACCGACACGAAAGAGAGAAAAACGAGGCGAGCGTCGATCCGTTCCGCACAGGGAAAAAACGGAATAGGGAGGTCGAACGGAGGCAGGGAGCGGACAGGGGGAAATTCGGAGCGACGAGGGTGGTTATGCCACGCAGGTTTTCCACATATCCACGGGTCCGAACCGACGCAGCGATGCGCCTACATCGCAAGAGCGTTGGCCGCGCGCCGTTTTCCACAACGGTGTTGGTTGTGGGAAACGGGAGAAGCGCGGGGACCGGTGGGTATGTGGAAAACCTGCCGGCGTGCGCGGATTACGGTCGTGGATAGATGGGGTGTCGAGCAACAGCCAGAGAGAAAACGCTGTGAGCACGATCGGTTTGGCGGTATTCGGCGGGCGCGACTTGGCGGCCGCCGATCACGGTCTGCGCAATTCAGGATTGCGCACTGAATGGGTGGTCCGCGCGGGGCGACGGCTGCGCAACGGCGCGGGCGACGCCCCGCGCGGCGACTGTGCGAAAAAAAGCGCGGGGCGGGCGCTCGCGCGCTGGCTTGGTCGGGTCGACGGCCGCGACGGTGGCGGCCGCCGCGCTCGAGCTACGCAATGCGTGCATTGCGTCTGGGTGGATGGTCCGCGCCGGGCGGCGGCTGCGGAATGGCGCGGGCGCCGCCCGGCGCGGCGACAGCATGAAAGTCGCGGGGCCGGGGGCTCGGCGAGCGGGTTGGTCGGGCCGGCGGTCGCGACGGTGGCGACCGCCGTGCTCGAGCTGCGCAATGCGAGCATTGCGCTCTGGCTAGGTGGTCCGCGCGGGGCGGTGGCCGCGGAATGGCGCGGGTGACGCCCCGCGCGGCGACAGCAGGAAAAATGCGGGGGCGCCGGATCAGCGCTCGGAGCGGTTGCGTCGGCGGCCGCGACGGTGCCGGCCGCTGCGCGCGAGTTGCGCAGCGGGCAATTGCGCCGCGACGGATGACGCGCGGGGCAGCGGTGCGACAGCGGGGTATCAGGCCTCAGTGCTTTACGTTGCGCGGCCGAATTCCGTTACACTTCGCGGCAAGGGGGAGGGACAAGATGGAGTGATAGAGGCCATGACAGCAGATGCAGGGAAGACAGCGCGCAAGCCGCGATCGATCGAAGACGAGATCGCGAGGGCGGCGGCGAAGCTGAAAAAGCTGCAGGACCAACAGCGCGAGATGATCCGCAGGGATCGCGAGCGGAATCATAAGGCGGTGCTCGAGCTGCTGCGCGCGGAAGGGCTGGACGAGATCCCGGCGGAACAGTGGAAAGAGCGGCTTGATGCGGTAAAAGTCGCACTCGCGAAACCGTGCGAGACCCCGGTGCCGGCGAAACCCGCCCAGGGCGTGCCGGCCGCCGCTGTCGCCGACGGCGCGTCGGTGTGATCGTTGGGGCAATCCGGCGACGCACGAAGTGTGCGCGGAGCGGGATTGCCCCGATTCGTTTGCGCAGCGCGCAAACTGGCTAACGCATTGGTCGCGGGCTGGCGGGTGGTCGCGGCGTAGCGGCGAGCGCCCGCCAGCCCGCGACGCCGCGAAAATCCCGGCTCAGGCGTGCTCGTGTACGGGCGTCGTCACGGTCAACGTGAGGCCGAGCGCGCGCACAACACGCAGGATCGTCGCGAATTCCGGGTTGCCGTGCTCGTCCAGCGCTTTGTAGAGGCTTTCGCGGCCGACGCCCGCGTCGCGCGCAATCTGCGTCATGCCACGCGCACGCGCCACGGTGCCGATGGCTTCCTGAATGTCGGCGGAATCGCCGGTCTCGAACGAAATCCGCAGATATTCGGCCTGCGCCTCGGGCGTGTCGAGGTATTCGGCCGCATCGAACGGCGTTGTCTTGATACCCATGTCAATCTCCCAATTGCGCCGAAAGCGCGATAGCACGCTCAATGTCGCGCTGCTGCGTTGACTTGTCGCCACCGCATAGCAGGACGACGAGCGTTGAGCCTCGTTGGACAAAGTAGACGCGATAGCCGGGGCCGACGTGCACGCGCATTTCGCTCACTCCGGCACCCACCGGCTTCATGTCCCCATATTGGCCGCGCGCGAGCCGTTGAATCCGCTTGGCGATCTGCGCGCGCGCGATGTGATCGCGTAGGCCGCGCAACCATTTCGCGAAGTCGTCTGTCTGCTCGATTCTCATATCCTATATAGTATCCCATAGGATACACGATTTCAAGATGCATTCTGGGTGCCGGCTGAACGCCCCGGCGACGCGAAATGCGCCCGTCGAA
Organism: Burkholderia sp. AU27893; assembly: GCF_002223205.1. Classification (NCBI taxonomy): domain Bacteria; kingdom Pseudomonadati; phylum Pseudomonadota; class Betaproteobacteria; order Burkholderiales; family Burkholderiaceae; genus Burkholderia; species Burkholderia sp. AU27893. The sequence continues at coordinate 58,532 of NZ_NKFD01000006.1, forward strand.
GGGGGTACGGTTTTCACGCGACGCGCTCGACTTCTACAAGCTGCGACCCAAAAGGCGCTTCCGCACGGCTCCAAGCCTCTTCGAAGCTGCTTGCGTCGATGATCTCGACGTCGAATCCAGTCTCTGTCTTGTAGGTGATCGCCCACTGTGCCTGCATGTCATTCTCCTTCGCGAACTCCGGCTAAATCGAATGCGGGTCGCGTCGATGACGCGTTATTTCGAAAACGCGCCGTCGAACGCGGCGCGTTGCGTGTCCGACAAGTGCGCCGCGTCGATCTGCGTCGCGCGGTTCACGATCATCAGCGCGTAGGGTTCGGCAAGAATCCGCGCTTCGCGGCACAGGATTGGATCACCGTCTACGCTCGGTTGGCGTGCGCGCCAAATGTTGATCGCGCGCTCGATCTGCTCGATATGCAAAACTGTTGTGCTGTTCATCGTTTTCGCTCCGTGGAGTGCGCCGTGTACACGGCGCACGCAGGTTAGTCGATACATTCGTCGAAGTGCCAGCGCGACTCCATTTCCTTGGCGGCACCGATCGCCTCCTGAAGCGTCTCGCGTGGATGGCCGGTGTTCGGCTCGCAATCGCCGCCACGATGAGACACTTCGAGGGCGGGGACATAGCCGTGCCGGGTCAGGCTCACGCTCGGGCGCGTTTCGTTCAATCCGTCCATGTCGCTGAACCATTCTCCAAACCAGACGACCCGACCGCATTCCTCGGCTTCGAAGCCGTCATCCCAATACGGAAGAAGAGTGGGCTCGTCCGCCAGCATCAGCGACATGTCGGACCCTTCGCGGCACGCGCGCACACCGCTCTCTCGGGCGCAGATAACGGCGTCAATCAAGTGCTGCTCCGCGTTCCACTGGTTTCCGGCAATCGCGGCGATGCCGTGCAGCGCAAGCTGTATGCGCGCTTCGAGGGCAAAATCGAAACTGTCGATGGGAGGGCGATCATTTTTCACAGCTCGCTCCGATCGGCGCGCCAGCTTCTGCGCGCCGGCAAGTGGGTCAATGGAAGATGCCGAGCGCTTCACGAACGACGCGTTGAGCGCTCGCGGCGCCGTAGCGCTCGCCGCGCGCGTACGCCTTTTCGTAGATCATGATCGCGACATTGATTTGCCACGCAGTCCAGTCGATCGTGGGCAGCGTAAATGCCAGTTCGCCATCGTCGCCATGATGTACCCCGATGGAGGACGCAGCACGTTCGGAACACGCAATTGCGAAAAATCCTTCGGTGATACCTTCGATCATCAGTTCGTCAGTCTCGTAGCTCATCGTGAGTCTCCGGGTTATTGCCAAACCGGCGACCACGCGCCGGACGAAAGGCGAAACAGGGTGATGCGCTGAGCGCAACCGTCGGTCCTCGTTTCGAGCCGCACAGCGCGCGCGTCGTCATCAGGGCGGGTCCAGCGGTACAAAACGCGAATGGGGGCATCGACCGGGCAGCCGAGCCAGTGCGCGGCGGTCGCGCGCAGGCGATTTTTCGTGTGTCGAATGCCTGCCTGGCGGTGAGCCTCGGGGGGTGCGGGGGGAACGCCCGCGCGTGTGTGCGTGATTCGGTCGGGGGTGGTTGTGCTCACGATTTCGTCCTTTTGTGTCGGGTTGTGGATCTGCCATTGGGAGCCGCCTCGACGCGGGTTTAGCGCGGGCGGGCACGGGTGCAAGGGCGCGCCCGGAGGCCGCATGCGGAGCGCAGGCGTAGCCGAGCACCGAACGGGTGAGGACGTGGGCGGAGCGAAGCGCAGGCTTTACCCTTGCGCCCGTGCCCGCCCGCGCTATGCGTCGAAAAGGGGCGGCTCCCAATGGCAGATCCACGCGCTTAACCCGGCGCAAAAGGATGGAGCGCAACCACGCGGTTTCCCCGACCGGATCGCGCACACGGCGCGGGGCAGCCGGCCCCGCGCCCCCTCGGCCGGCGTAGCCGGCCGCTAGACCTGCTGTCCGCCCGCGCGTAGCGGGCGCGTACTCCACGAGCAAGCGAAGCGCGCAGCGCCGGCACGGCGCGCAGACGTCAGGGATTGAAGCCCGTCAGGGGCGAGACACGCGCAGCGGGGCTCGACGCGCAGCGCGAAAGCCCGGCCCGGAGCGAAGCGGAGGGAGACGCCCCAGCAGCGAGTCAGGAAAGTGCCGCCAGCGCATGCGCCACAGCGACGGGCGCGCATGCGCAGCATCGGAAAGGTGATCCTTTACGGGAGCGGCAGAGAATCGAAAAGTGAGAACTTTCGGGAGTAGATCATCATGCTGCGGACGGCCCGCCGAAGGACACTGACCGGCACACTGCGCCAGCGGGCGTAACGCACCCGCTGGCGTCGATCCGGTCAATCTCGCGGCGGCATGCCTTTGCCTTCCGCTACAGCGGCATCGTCGCGCACGTCGTCGGCCGACACGGCCAGAGCACGGGCGTCGGGCTCCGCTTCCTCAGCGCTCGCCTCGGCATCCGACGCCTTCGCCGGAACGTCCCACAGCTTCACCCGCACGACTTCGGCCTTCGCGAAATGCTCAGGCAACCAGCCGCGCCCCCCGATCAGCCGTTCGGCCTCTGTCGCCGCGTCCCCCTTCTTGAGCTTCGCCACGCGCATCGCATCGGAAGGCGACACGGCCGCGCTCACGACGTCCACGATCCGATCCTTCGAAACATGGTCGAAATATCCCGCCTTCGTCGGTTGCCACGCATCCGCGAGATTCAGCCCGAGCGCCGGGATCAGCGCGTTGATCGCGTGCGGCCGCTCGTCCGGGCGCACGCTGTCCACGCTCGCCGCGACGTACTGCGCGAGGATCAGCTGCAGGCGCTCGTCGGTCTGCTCGATCAGCCAGCGCAGCAGCGCGTCGCTGTCGTGGGGGATTACGCCTCCCCAAACCCGGCGTTGCTCTCGGCGCATGGTGAACGCAAGGTCGTCGTCCAGTTCCGGCGCATGCTTCGTCAGGGTGTGGGAGTGGTCGCGGAACGTCACGTCCAGCGCGCTGCCTTCGGTACTGTGGCCGTACTCGCCCGCCAGCAGCCGGTGCACGAGCGCGGCGAGCGCGACGTGCGGCTGCTGCGCGAGGGCGGCGGCAACGGCCGCCGTGCGATGCGCGTTCAGACGCAGCGCCAGCCGTTCGGAGTGCGGCCCCTTCACGGGCTTCACAGCCGACACGGCGACGCGCGCGGGCTGACCATCTGACGAGTCGTCGTCATCGTCGTCACCATTCTCGCCACTTTCGGTCGTCGCGGCTGCAACCGGCTCACGCGTAACGAGTCCGCGCTCGATCACGGGCTCGCCGTCAGCATCGAGCGAGAGAAGCGCCCCAGCCTGCGCCATGTCGTCGGGATGGTAGACGAGCAGGGACTCTTCGATTTCGTCACGACGCACGGTCAACGCTTCTTCTTCCGCCTCGACGCGCTCGGCGACTTCGTCGTCTCTCTCGTCGGCATCCCAAAATTGGGCGAGTTCGGCCAGCCGCTGATCGATCGCTGTCAGTTCTTTCTCCACCTCATCGGTGGGTTCCGTTCGACGCGGCAGCACCGGGCGGAACTGCGACCGGGTGGCATGGTCGCGTTCCGGCATGGCTTTCACCCACGCCCAGCCTTCGGCCAGCACCGACGCGCCGAGCGCTTCCAGTTGCTCGGTCGCGAGGCGCAGCATCAGCGCATGATCGCGATACCACGCATCCTCGGCTGCGGAGAACAGGTCGCGTCGCACGGCACCGCCAGCCGCTTCGAACGCCTCGACGCCTACGAATTTCGCGACGCGGTTGCTCACGAACGACTGTTCGTCGCGCACGAAGCGGCGGCGGATCGCGTGCGCGTCGCGGTTGTACGGCTCGGCGTCGAACCACGCGGCCTCTTGCTCGTCGTGACTGTCCGACAGCGCGAGCGCCTGCATTTGATCGAGCTTGATTTCACCGGTGCGGAACAGGTCGACCAGCTTCGGAGAGACGCGTGCGAGCTTGAGGCGGCGCTGCACAGTTTTCGGATGCACGCCGTACAGGTCCGCGATTTCCTCGATCGATCGACCGGATTCGACCAGAATCCGGTAAGCGTCGCATGCGTCGGCCGGGTGCATCGGCTCGCGCATTTCGTTCTCGGTTGCCGACAGCAGCACTGCGTCCTCGACCGGCACGACCCGGCAGCGCACCGGGTGGTCGGCGGGGATGTAGTCGTGTTCGAACAGGTAGATGAGCGCGAGGCGGCGGCGTTCGCCAGCGGCCGCGCCGAACGTCTGCGCCCTCCGCGCGCCGACCTTCATTGGATGGACGATCAGGTTCTGGAGCAGACCGACTTTCCAGATATTGAGGGCGAGTTCCTTGATGCCGGTGGGCGGCACGCGCCGCACGTTGTAGGGGGACGCGACGAGCCGTTTAAGCGGAATGTCGCGCAGCTCGTCTGCCGTTCGGTGAGCCTCGGGGGGTGCGGGGGGAACGCCCGCATCGTGGGCGAGGGCCGGGATCTCGGTGGTCACTGCGTTCATAAAAGCCTCCTTTACGTCGGGGTGGAAAAAGCTGCCATTCGGAGCCGCCTCGACGCATGGGGAGTGCGGACGCGCAGGCACTGCAAGGGCGCGAGCAAGGCCGCAGCGCCGCGGCCGCCAGGCCCGGCGACCGGGCGCCGCGCGCGGCAACGCGAACCCTTGCGGTGACGGCGGGCCGCACTATGCGTCGGGATGAGGCGGCCCGATGGCAGCTGATGCGCCGACGGGAGAGGCTGGAACGCGGGGACGGCTGCCGAGACCCGGACATCGCCGGCGCGGGGCCGCACGCGCGGCCCGAGCGCGAACTCCGCGCGGCTCGCCGCGTGGCTGACGGGGCGGCCAGCGCCGGGGCCGGACGCCGGTGGCGGCCGAGCCCCAGGAGCGGACAGCCCGTTTCTCTGGCGCGCGGGTGCCTGCGGCTTGCGTGCCTGGCGCAGCCGGGCGCGCAAGGTGCCGCGCGCCGGCTGGATATTGGGAACGGTGAAGATCCACCGCGGCCAGCTGGGGCGAGCAGTCCCCGCCCGCGCCGGCCGCTCGATGCGGGCGGGGTGGGCCGCCCCGGATCAGTGGAACATCTCGCGGTACGGAATCGGCTTTCCGCGTTCCAGGCGCCGGCCGGGCCCGCGGGCCCACGCCGGCGGTGGAACATGGTCGAGCGGCGAACACCGCCGGCGCCAGGCGCGCGCCGGCCGCCGCGAGTCACTTCGAAGCGTTTCGGCGCCCGTCAATAACGCCAGCGTCGTACGCCGCGGTCAATGCGGCACGGATACACCAGACGGCACAATCGTGGAAATCCAGCCGGTCGCTGTAACGCGTTTCAAGCGTGTCGATGTTCAGATGGATACGCGCGATCGCAAACAGCAACATTTCGAATTCGCCTTTGTTCATGGGTTTCTCTGGAAAGGCCGGCCCCGGGCAAAGCCGGGGCCGGCGAGTGGATTTATCGCCGCGCGCACTGGCCGGCCTGGAACGCTTCCAGCATCGCGTAACGCAACGACGTCGGCAGGACTTCGATTTCCGTATCGGAATCCCATACGTCCGAGATCTCGGGACCGAAGGCGTTTGCAGCGATCGCGGCCAAAATTGCATCAATCAAATATCGGGGCATGCTGTTCTCCAGTTGCGCCGGCCGCAGCGCGCGGCCGGCGCTCGTGTGGTCAAGAAAGCTGCACAGCGCCGCAGTTCTCGGCCAGGCAGAAGGCGAAATACCAATTTCGGTACAGTTCGGCGAACAGGTGATCGCAATCGGCGTCGATTGCCCCAAGGAACTGACTGAAATCGTCGGCCAGCTTTGCGGAAGTCCGAGTGCCGATCGTTCCCGACGTGATCGAGAAATCGATCAGTTCCTTGAACGGGCCGTCCTTTGCCGCGATGGCGCCGTTCGTATGGCAGATCCGCGCGGCGCCGATCGAGATCGCCGGGTAATCGGCGAGCTCGGCCAGGCGCTCGCGGAAGATGTCGTGCATGACGTAGGTGCCGGCGCTGAACTCGAACGAATTCCGGTAGCGGTAGATACGCGCCATGTCCAGGTCGCTGGCGCGGTGCGGGAACCGCGCCGCGGCGTCGAGGCGGACGCAAAACACGTCGACAGGGTCGCCGTTTTCGTTCGTGCGGGGATGGTCGAGCTGCTCGAGACCGGAATAGGCTGAAACGATCAGTTGCATGATGAATGTCCTCTGTTCGGGTCTTAGGCGGCGGCCAACGCGGCGCCGGCGACGGGCGCCGTCAGGCGCGCCTTGGCGGCCGCAAAGTAGGTCGCGTCCAGTTCGATGCCGATATACCGGCGCCCGAGCTCGCGGGCGGCAACGCACGTCGAGCCGGAGCCGGCGAACGGATCCAGTACGACGTCGCCGGGCTGCGTAAAAGCGGAAATGAGTGTGCGCAGCGCGGCGACCGGCTTTTCGGTCGGATGGTGGCGATTGCCGCTGTACGGAAACGGCATGACGTCGGCGATCGGCGCCGCCGGCGCCACGGGCCGCCCCTTGGCGAGCAGGTAGGCGGATTCGTGTTGGTACTTCACCAGGCCGGCCTTGGACGCGTAGGATTTCGTGAAGACGAAGTGGCCGGCCACGCGAAAGCCGGCGGCCTTCCAGGCGTCGAAAAACAGGTCGACCTTGTTCCAGCCGTAGAACGAAATGCACACGGCATCGCGTTTCAGGACGCGGAACATTTCGGCGAACGCCGGCGCCAGCCAGTCGCCGTTCACGTCGTTCGCGATCGAGCGACCGCTCCGATCGCGGAAATTCACGAGGTAAGGCGGGTCCGTCACGATACAGTCGACGGATTCGGGGGCGAGTTTGGGCATGGCGACCAGGCAGTCGCCGTTGTACAAATAGCTCACGGTCAGCTCCATAGAGTTGAGATAGGGGCAGCCGGAGCACAGCCAGAACGATCTGGCTCGCAAACCGTGCTACCCGGAGCTGGCGAGCGCCCGCAGGGGAATGGCGGGCAAGGGGACCGTGGAATACCGGAGTGCGCGAAGCGCGCGAGGATATGCCGCGAAAGCCCCTTGCAGGAGCGGGGCGCCGTGCGACATTCGTCGCGCACGGCGCAGCGGTCCGTCCGCCAGGACACGGCGGGCGAACGTGGGCTCCGGGTTGAAAGGTCGACGGCTGTGGAATGCCGACGGAAGGGGATGGACCTGCAGGACGTAGCGGACCGACGGTGCTGCGTCCCGGTCATGAGCGCCGCGGCGATCTCCGATCGCGCGGCGCGATCGCGATTCCGTCAGCGCGGCCGCGAGAGCGGCCGCCGCGCAAACTTGCCCGTACGACGGCCGAGCAGGTTAAGGTACGGCAGCGTCAGAACAGCGCCAGTTGCTGCGCCTCGAGGCGCACATCTCGACGCTGCACGTCGACGTCGCTCGCGAGCAGCTCGATCGATGCACCATCCGGGTCTTCAACGCTCGCGTCGAGCCGAATGTCCGCACGTCGCGTGGCGTCGGCCGCACAGATGCGCTCGAATTCTGCACGCGTAGCGGCCAAAAGGGCACGCGTGGCATGCTCGGGCAGCACGCAGTCGGCCGACGCGTACTGGCCGTCAAAGAATCGTGTCACGCCATACCGTTCTCCGCCGCCGTGCCTCGGCTGGTATACGACCAGAGCGATACGATCGGCGTCGCGCAGGCCGTTGGACCAGCCCGCTGGCCCGCAAGGCGCTAGACCACATTCAGCGGCGATCGCCGCGCCGCGCGCAATCAGATCGGCGTGCGCACGGTCGATGACGCGATGCAGATTGGGCATCTTCAGGAAAAGTTGATTCATTGGGTCGTCCTGGTCGTGCTCGAGGCAGCCGAACCACGGCGGCTGGCTGCCCGCAAAATGTGAGATCGCGCACCATCCATCATCACCATGTGCGCGACGATCGGCGTCAGCTCATCGGGAACTGTCGGGACGCTCCCGCCACGCCTGCACCTCGTAAACTTTCATGAGCTCGAACGGGGTCTCGCCGTCTGGCTCGATGCCAGGGTTCTCCAGAATGACGTGCAATGCATCTGCGTCGCTCAGGGCGGCCAAGGCCGTCAGGAGCTGCTCGCGGCCAGCCTTGCGCGCACGAGCCCACTCGCTCCCGTCCTCGTCGTTCCAATCCGGTACGGTGCGCAGCTGAAGGCCATACGCGCGGGCCGCTTCAATTGCTGCAGTTTCGATCGCTGTCATGTTTCGCTCCTTGGTCACTCCGGTCAGTGGACATCGCGGCGCACGAATAGACGCGCGGCCGTGGCCGAACGGGGAAAGCCATGCACGTCGGACGTCTCGGCAAGCATTGCGGCGACGTCCATCTGCACGTTAGATCCCGAGCGAACGCTGCCCGCCCGATGCACGCCGATCACCTCGAGCAGCTGCAGGTCGCCCGCGCGATATCCGTCGACCGTCATCGAGGCGCGCACGTCCGGCGCCAGCCGATCGCCGTAGCGCGACGCGAGCCGCGTGAGCACACGCTCAACCGCGCGATCGCTGAATTGTCGCGACAGCGCGATCCGATCTGCGGCGAGGCGGACCGTCCGCCGGCCGCTGGACGTCAACATGAAGTGTTCGACCCGCTCGAGCCTGCCGCCGTCGGCCAGACGGGTGGCCTGCAGCGGCATCACAAGGCGCGCGACCTGGACGTCTCGCGGGCCATCGGTCCAGTCGATGGTCAGCTGCGTGCCGCGTTCGTTCTTTGCGACGCGCACTGCGAACGACGTCGCGGGGAAACCTTCACGCAACACGGTCTGCACCAACTGCGCGGTCTCGACAAGCGTCAGCACGTCGGCCAGCACCGCGGGCGCGGTTGCGGAATCCCGGCTGCCCCGCGCGCGGACGGACTCGGAGATTTGGGTACGGCGATCTGCAATGTGATGGAACATGTTGAACCTCGAATGATGGTGTACGGGACAACGTGAGGCGAGGGCGCCGGCGGCGGCCGCCGGCGCGTTCGGGTTAGCCCTTCAACTTGCGCATCTCTTCGGCGAGCACCCACATGGCGCGATTCAGGCGGAGATCCTGATCGATACCGGTCACACCGCGTGTCGACATCCGACGGCCGGTGGCCGAGCGACCACGCACCCCGCCCTTGATCACGTTCTCCTGCACGCGCTGGAACGTGGTCCAGAGGTCGGGGCGGTTGTCTTCGGTACGACGCGCGCGAAGCAGCTGATCCTCGGTGATCGGCGCGGGCGCTTCGGTCACGTCGTACCGGAGAGCCAGCACCGACCGCGCGAACGCCTGTTGCTCGCCTTCATCAAGCTGCGCGGCTTCCATCTCGCTCTTGCATTCGCGGATCAGGTCGAACCCGTCGAGCACCTCGTGCGCGCCGTCGACGACGTGGTCGACGACGTCGCCTTTGTGCGGCACCCGGATGTCGTGCGTCGTGTCGCCGAATACGAGACCGTTCTGGCAGACGAACCGGAAGTAACCGGCCAGCATCTGGTAGCTGCTCGACCCATCGTGGCTGTTGAGGAGGATGATTTCCGGGGTTTCCGGCGACGCGACCTGCGACGCGTGCCGCAGTCGGAGCATGTGCTTCGTATGCTCGCGCTTCGCGGCGACGCGCACGCGGGTCTGACAAACCATGAAGGGCTGGAACCCTTCTGCGCGAAGCTTCGTGAGGATCTCGATGGTCGGAATGTACGTGTATCGGTCCGACCGTGAGTCGTGCTTGTCCCCGGCGAAAATCGACGGCGCGACCTCACGAATCTGGTCATCGGAGAGCGGCGTGTTCGAGCGAAGGATCGGGGCGTTACTGCCAAACTTGGTTGCGAGTTGCATGGTTTTCTCCAGTGAAGATTCAGGTTCGATGCGAGTCGTTCAGGAATTCGCTGGCGTCCGTCAACACCAGACGACGTGGTCGTAAGCGACGGTGCGCCGGTAGTAGTTCCGTCCATCCCAGGGCGTGTACGTGTATTCCATGTACGCACAGTGCAGGACTCCTATCCAATGGTGCAATCGGTTCGTTTCCATCGTGACCTCCATCTGCGGTTGGTTTGCTCTTCAGGCCGACCGGGACCCAAGATTCCGAGTCCCCACGTAGGGGTTGTGCCGGTGCTGCCTGGACTTCGGCAGAACTGCTGCCGCCAGTCCCCTGAGTTCGTCGTCCCGCGACTGAAGGAGCCTGCCGGCGGGCGTGTTCAAGGGCGGTCGCAAAGCCGCACGCGGAGCGCAGCCCGAAGGGCGAGCACCGAACGGGTGCTGCGGCCGGCGGAGCGGACCCTTGAATGCGAACGACGGTGGGCTACGGTCGCGTTTGGGACGGCGAGCTCAGGGGACTGGCGGAATGCGGATAGTTGAGACGGCACCGGCTCGCCGCGCGGCGAGCGCCCCGTCTTGCGGCCGCGGCCGCAAGACTGGTGAGGTGTGTGCCGCGTGTCGCGGTCGTTCGCGACACGCGGTTGCGCTATCCTTCGGCGTGATCGTGTGAAATCTAAGACGAGTCGATGCTCATTCGAGAACAGGGAAACCTCATCAAGGTGCTGCGCGTCGAGCCTCCCAAGCAACCGCGTGCAAGGGGACGTCGGCGCGAACATGTGCTCGGCACGTTTCGCGCCGACGAGCCGATACCGCCCGAGCTGCTCGCGGCACTAACTCCCGACGAACGCGAAGGGCTCGCACGCTGGCTCTCGGTCTACCGGGAAGGCCAGGCGCGCACGGAGGCGCGTGCGATGCTGGCCTCGGCGCCTGCGCAACTGGAATCGCTCGTCGGTGCACTCGAAGTCGCGGCCGACACCATGTCGGCCGCCGAGGCAGACCGTGTCTGGGCGCAGCTGCAGGCGATCGCGCGTACACTGAAGCGTTCCGGCCATCCGCGGCCGCGCGCTGTGCGCCGGCCGCCGGCGCCGCTTCCCGGACAGCAAGATTTCTTCGGCGAATGCGACGAGCTCGAGCAGCTGGCCGAACAATGAACACGTTCCACGCGAGAATTCGACCCATGCGTCCACACCGTATCGTCAAAGACAGCGGGCGCACGCGAATCCCGACACGCCGGGCAGAAGCTCAGATCGCGCATTTGCCGGGATGGCGACGCTGGATCGCGCGGCTTGCCCGCGCCTTCAGTAAGACGACCAAGGTCCATTGAGGATCGAGCAGACGAGGTCGTCGCCGCGCTGATCACGTGGCACGGGGACCAGTTGGGCGCGAGCCGCTGGCGGTGTTCGTCGAGGCGCTCGAGCGACTTGAGCGGATGCGGGAGGGTCGATCGTACGGCCGGCCGCCCGCGCGGCACCTTGCCACCGGATCCAGGCTCGGCTGACACCGCTGCAATTTCGACCGGATGTTGCGCTCGCCCCAGCCCCCTGATGTATATACAGTGTTTCGGCGGCACCGGCCGCCGCGCGCGAGAAGGTGGGACGGACAATCTGATTCGAGTGATCGACGTTCGAGAGATCGCAGTGCGCTCCCTGGACGGTCTGGCTGCATCGGCGACTACAAGCTGGCCACCGCGCGCGGGAACCTAGTCCGCGTCCCTCGGAGTCAAGCATGATCGCCCCGCTAGGGCACCTGCTTGTAGGCGTCGAGGGTGCGCCCCGTCATCCGCACGAAACCCAGATGCAAGGCAACTGCCAGCCGGTAGAGATGCGAGCGGCGCCCATCGATCAGCGCTCGCTCGCGAGCGGAGAACGTGAAGAATATGTTGAGCTCGAACTCAGAGAGCTCTTGCGGGAAATGCCGCATGCCGAGATACGCCAACTGTCCGTGGTCCATCGCCCGCACTCCCGCGCGAAAAACGGACTGTGCAGCGTAGCGAGAAATTATTCGGCGGGCAATCGCAAACCGAAATATGACAATCGTGCAAGATGTTCAGAGAAGCGAACCTGAGCGAAGCGCAGCTCCATCGCTTCTTGTGATGGAGGTTCCCACGATCGGAAGGTCAAGAGTATTTATTGGGGGTTAGAGCACTTTCAACATGACCGTAGCAGATCCCGGACACACGCCCTGGAACTGGCTGGATGCCAGCAAGAGATGAGGCACGTCGTTGCGCGCGACGCGCATGAAACCTTCCTTTGCGAAGTAGTCCTCGGCCGTCGTCGTGAGCAAGGCAACCGCTTCGACTGCACGGCTGCGGCATTGCGCGAGCAATCGCGAAACAATCGCCTTTCCCACACCGGCTCCTCGCGCCTGTTCCGCGACCGCGATTGAACGGATCAGCGCGAAGTTGCCGTGGAATTCGATGCCGCCGCATGCGACAAGGCCCTGGGAATTCACCACCACAACGAAGTTCGTTAGGTGTTCCGCCGCGCCGGCGGTCGGCAAGTTGGACACGCGCAGGAGTGTCTCGATTGAGACCAGATCGGATACGGCGGCTGCACGAAGTTGCATGGTGTCGGTCCTCAGGTGGTGACGGCATCGGGTGTTCGGATGCGATTGACAATGCTTCGGGCTCTAACGACGTTCATGCGGCCGGCAAGCCGCGGCGAATTCCCGCGGTCACGGCATTTTGGCATGTCAGATACTGCGTTGATTCACGCGCTTAGACAGTTCCTCGGCGCTTTCCTTGCGTTCGCTGTACCGATCGACCAGGTAGGGACCGACGTCGCGCGTGAGCAAGGTTAATTTGACCAGTTCCTCCATCACGTCGACAACCCGATCGTAATACGCCGAAGGCTTCATCCGCCCAGCCTCGTCGAATTCAGCAAACGCCTTCGCGACCGACGACTGGTTCGGGATGGTCAGCATGCGCATCCAGCGGCCCAGCACGCGCATCTGATTCACCGCGTTGAACGACTGCGAGCCGCCGCTGACCTGCATCACCGCGAGCGTTTTGCCCTGCGTCGGCCGCACGGCGCCGACCGACAGCGGAATCCAGTCGATCTGCGACTTCATGATCCCGGTCATCGCGCCGTGCCGTTCCGGCGAGCACCAGACCATCCCTTCCGCCCACATCACCAGCTCGCGCAGCTCGACCACCTTCGGGTGGCTCTCGGGCGCATCATCGGGCAGCGGCAGGCCGCTCGGATTGAACACGTGGACCTCGGCACCCATCGCGGTGAGCAAGCGCTCGGCTTCCTCGACCAGCAGGCGGCTGAACGAACGCTCGCGAAACGAGCCGTATAAAAGCAAGAGCCGGGGCGGATGAGTCGACGGCGTCGCCGGCCGAAGTTGAGCGGCGTCCGGCACGCGAAACAGTGTAGCGTCGAGCTGCGGCAGGTCATTCAGATGCTCAGACACGCTTGCCCTCCGCATCGATCACGACCTCTCCGTCTTCCTTGGTGAACGGTCCCTTCTGCGGGTTCGGCAGAATGTCTAGGACGGCTTCCGACGGCCGGCAAAGCTTCGTGCCAATCGGCGTGACCACGATGGCCCGGTTCATCAAAATCGGATTCTGCCCGATGAAATCGAGCAACTCCTCATCGGTCCACTTCGGATCGCCAAGGCCGAGTTCCGCATAAGGCGTGCCCTTCTCGCGCAGCACCTCGCGCACGGTCAGGCCCGCGTCGGCCAGCAGCTTGATCAACGTTTCCCGCGACGGCGGCGTCTTGAGGTACTCGATCACGACGGGCTCCTCGCCGCTGTTGCGGATCAGGGCCAGCGTGTTACGCGACGTGCCGCAGTCGGGGTTGTGGTAAATCGTGATGTCGCTCATGTAGAGGTTCCTTTGTTTGATAGGTCGATGGCTTGCTGCCGGATTTGCGCGATCGCGAAGCGGAACAGAATCGCGCCCGCCGAGCCAATACCGGCCAAGGCCAATAGCGTGCCGGGATAGCCGTTCCCGGCGGCATACAGAAGTGACGCGACGAACGGGCCTGCTGCGATAGCGATCTGTACCGGGGTCGCCATTGCCCCGCTGATCGCCCCGTACGCAGCTCGCCCGTACAGTTCCGCCGGCAGCGCTCCGCGGACGATGGTCATGATGCCGTTGCTGATGCCATACAGTGCGGCGAATACGACGTACAACGGTAGCCAGTCACCCGATGCAAAGAGCAGGATCAACGACAACGGCAACAGGGAGATCGCTGCCATGCCGACGTGGCGCGTGCTGGCGCGTTTGCCGATCGTCGTCTCGAGCACGCGACCAAGAACCTGCATCGGCCCAACCAACGCACCCACCCATGCCGCGTTCGCGGCGGAAATGCCGTGTGCCTGCAAGACCGGGATCATGTGCAGCGACATCGCGGCGAACACCAGCGCATTGAGCGTGACCGCTGCCGTCACCAGATAGAAAGCCGGCTCGCGCAGGACAGCGATGAGGTTGGTAGCCGGATCTTCCGTGCGCGCCGCTGCAACCCCGTGCGTTGCCTTGCCGCGCTTCGGTAAGGTGGCGTGAATGGGTAGGCAGACCAGCAGGTTCGCCACGGCATAGAGAAGCCATGTCTCTCGCCACCCGGCATGCTGCAACAGGGTTTGCGTCAGCGGCCAGAAAACCGCGCTGGCGAAGCCGCCGAACAAGGTCAGATGCGTGATGGCCCGGCGATAGTTGGTGCCGAACGCCTGCGTAATGACCGCGAACGCGGGCTGATACAGCGTCGCGCTCATTGCGACGCCAATGCCGGCCCATGCGAGATACAGCCCTACAACGCCATGCACGCGTGACAGGCAAGCAAGCATGAGCGCCGCAAGTAGCGATCCGGTTGCCATCAGCAAGCGCCCACCCATGCGATCGATGATGGCGCCAGCCGACGTGGAGCACAGCCCGGAGATCAGTAGCGCCACCGAGTAAGCACCAACGACAATCGGTTTCGACAGCCCCAGCTCGTCCTGCATAGGCTGCATCAGGACGCCGTACGCGTAGAACATCGAACCCCACCCGATGATCTGCGTCAGCCCGAGCGAGGGCGTCAGCCAAGCGCGCGGACGGGGCGTCCTGTTGGACATGTCAGGTCCGGCACTCGTACCAGCCCTTCGACTGGTTCACGATGCGCACCACCAGAAGCATGACCGGTACTTCGATCAGCACACCGACGACGGTGGCCAGCGCCGCACCGGAATGGAAACCGAACAGGCTGATCGCGGCCGCGACCGCCAGCTCGAAGAAGTTCGACGCGCCGATCAGCGCCGACGGGCATGCAATGTTGTGCTTTTCGCCGATCGCACGATTGAGCCAGTACGCGAGCGCCGAATTGAAGAACACCTGAATCAGGATCGGCACAGCGAGCAGCGCGATCACCAGCGGTTGCTTCAGGATCGCTTCGCCCTGGAACGCGAACAGCAGCACCAGCGTGGCCAGCAGTGCGGAGATCGACCACGGGCCGATCTTCGCCATCGCGGCATCGAACGCCGCCTGTCCTTTCGCGAGCAACACCTTGCGCCAGACCTGCGCGAGGATCACCGGAATGACGATGTAGAGCACGACCGACGTAAGCAGCGTCGCCCACGGCACCGTGATCGCGGACATGCCGAGCAGCAGCCCTACCAGCGGCGCGAACGCGATCACCATGATGCTGTCGTTCAAAGCAACTTGGGACAGCGTGAACAGCGGATCACCGCCGGTCAGCCGGCTCCATACGAACACCATCGCCGTGCACGGCGCCGCAGCGAGCAGGATCAGGCCGGCGATGTAGCTGTCGAGCTGATCCGCCGGCAGCATCGGCGCGAACAGGTGGCGGATGAACAGCCAGCCGAGGAATGCCATCGAGAACGGCTTGACCAGCCAGTTTACGATGAGCGTGACGCCGATGCCTTTGACGTGCTGACGCACTTCGTGCAATGCGCCGAAGTCGACCTTGACCAGCATCGGGATGATCATCACCCAGATCAGCAGTCCGACCGGGAGGTTCACCTGCGCGTACTCCATCCGGCCGATCTGCTGGAACAGGCCGGGAAGCACCTGGCCGAGCGCGATGCCGGCGACGATACACAGCGCGACCCAGACGGTCAGGTACCGTTCGAAGAAGTTGATGGAGGGCTTTGCGACGGCCTTGCCGGGCGGGGCGATGTTGGACGTGTTCATTGGACAGGGTTCAGTCTCGAAGTCGTTGGCGGCCGCTAGTTTCGGCAGACCGCCGCGCGAATGATCAGGTTTGCGAGATCTCAGTCAACGCCGTCTGGAGTTCGGCATTGCTCATGCGGTCAAGCGGTAGCGCCAGCAACTGCAGCATGCGGTAGCCGATCGCCTGACGTGTGAGTTCGAACGCGAGGCGCTTGCCTTCGTCACCGCCCGTCGCATTCGACGGATCGGCGTAGCCCCAATGGACTTTGACCGGGCTGCCGGGCCAGTATGGGCAGGTTTCCGCCGCCGCGCTGTCGCACACGGTGATGACGACGCGCATTTCCGGTACGCCGTCGCCGACGAATTCGTCCCAGCTTTTGCTGCGATAGCCGTCGACGTCGACGCCGGCGTTCGTCAGCGCTTCCAGCGCGAACGGATTGAGGCGACCGCTCGGCGCGCTACCTGCGCTGTACGCGCGTACATCCTTGCCGAGCTTCGCGGCCCAATGATTGAGCATCCCTTCCGACAGCACGCTGCGCGCCGAGTTGTGGGTGCAGAGGATCAGTACGTTCGTAGTCATGTCAAAACATCCGGATTTACTGTTGGCCGATATCGCGCACCGATTTCTCCAGTGCGACGTTATCGAGTTTGGTGAGCGGCAATGACAGCAGCAGGTCGATCCGACGCTTCAGCGTCAGCGCGGCGTCGTGCATGGCCTGCTGCTTCTGTTCATCGGAGCCCTCGACATCGGCCGGGTCGGGCACGCCCCAATGTGCGGTAACCGGTTGACCGGGCCAGATCGGGCAGACTTCGCCGGCGGCCTTGTCGCACACAGTGAAAACGAAGTCGAGCGCGGGCGCGTCTGGCGCGGCGAATTCGTCCCAGCTCTTGCTTCGATACCCTTCGGTCGACAAGTGCCACCGTGCCAGCTCGCGCAGTGCGAACGGGTTCACCTCGCCTTTCGGATGACTGCCGGCGGAGTAGGCAACGAAACGCCCGTCGCCGAGCTGGTTCAGTAGCCCCTCCGACAGGATCGATCGTGCGGAATTGCCGGTGCAGATGAACAGCACGTTGTAGCGCTTGTCGCTCATGGTTGGACCTCAGCAGCAGGCAGATTTCACGGCCGCGCCGGTCGGATTGCCGCGCGCAGGAGTACAGCAAGCGGCAGTGTCGGCATTCGATTCGGCCGGCTGCGCATTACGGGATTCGCCATAGGTCGGGACGTTCCCGAGCGTCTGGTACGTCTCCCATGCAATGCCTTGCGGGTCCACCGTCCAGTACTTGTCGGAGCGCGCGTAGCAACACGTCGTACCCGTTTGTTCGTCGAGGGGCAGTGCGGCGTCGCTGAGACGCTCGTGCATTTCGGCCAGCTCGGCATCGTTTTCGACCTGTACGCCGAGGTGATCGAGGCCGGCCGCAGCGCCGCGCTGCGAGATCGCAAAGTTGACACGGGGATCGTCGAGCATCCACTTCGCATAGTCGGTCTTGACGACGGTCGGTTCGGCGGCGAACAGCGCCGAATAGAAATGGATGCTGTCAGCGAGATTCGGCACGCTGAGGTGCACGTGAAAGCGCTTCATGATTGTTGCTCCTTGGATGGAGAACATGCACCAACTGGCGAGCAGGGATTGCCGCCGCAACAGTTCTCCGTGAGATAGGCCAGCAGGCTGTTCATCGTGGCGAAGTTCGCGCAATAGAAAACGAAGCGACCTTCCTGCCGGCTGGTGACAAGCTGTGCATGCGCCAGCTCCTTCAGATGAAAGGAGAGCGACGACGGCGGCACGTCCAGCAGTGTTGCAATCTGCCCGGCCGGCATGCCTTCCGGCCCGGCCTGTACGAGGGCGCGGAAGACGGCGAGCCGGGACTCGTGGGCAAGCGCCGCAAGGGCGGCAATAGTTTGGTTCGTTTCCATGATTCCATATTAGTCGAAATATCGAATTAGAGGCAAGAATTTCGTCCGCTTGCTGATCTCCAGAGCCAGCGGCGCACCCAGAGTCGTGGACGGAGCCCTCTGGAGAATAGATGAAGCGACGATCAGGAAGCCCTTGAATTCGCTGAACATTATTTAAGGGCCTGGCCGCAGACCCTTACCAGGCCTACCGCGCGCAACACCGGTAAAGCGCACGAAAATCAAGGGGAGGCCTTCATCGGGAGCTCGTGGTCGAAGCCGACTCTAACGTAGCCGGCGTGGACATCGATAGGGCGGATTAGGGGGCGCTGGTGAGCGTCCGTCAGTAGTTGTGCGACGAACGGTACTGCAACTCTAGAGGCCAAGTCGCCTGCGTCTTAAGTCGGGGTAGCACGGTACGAATCGCCGTCACGGCGGATCTCGTACCACCTCGTTCCTCCGAATTCGGCCGCCGCGCTGTCCGGGCGTGCATAGAGGAGGCCCAGCATGCGGACGGACTCCCCCTGCCCGGGGAGACGATCGAGGTCACCTCGGAGGATCATGTTCCGACCATTGACAGCAACTGCGAGCGTGCGCCTCCTTGTCATTTGGAGCCCGTCTGGTTGCTCGCGCGTTGCCGGCGATTTCGAACTTCCCCCGGACGCGATTTCCCAAACAGCAAGGTCCGTGAGCGACGGCGTGTGGCGCAGCATCGCTCCCTCGAAAAACCATCCGGCTAGTAACGACATCGTCAGTGCTCCCTATTCAACGGCCGTCGGAAGCAAAAAGCGGTTGCTTGCTGCGTCCGGCGGGTAATACAGCATATTGGACGTTGCGCGATTCTCAACGTATCACTGTATGAAGTGCAGGATCAGTATCGCGCAGCCGCCGACCATACCGACAATCCCCGCAGTTACCCCCGCAGTCTTATTCAACCTTCCGAAAAGATAGATAAGTGCTGCGACAACGGCGATCCAAGCAATCCCGCATCCCAAGATCTCTAGCAGACCTGTTCCGGGCGCGAGAATGCTCCGAGGTTCCAATTCCATTGGCGCTCACCTTATTTGATAGCAATCCGAATGATTTTACATAACAGATACTAACGTCGACATTTTGCACATTTTAAGGTAACGCTCAAGCGCGTCGAGAACTTCGGCTTCAGTCCCGGAAACGTCCCATACTGTCGGCCACCCGCCATACTTATTCACCAGATCGCGCGCCAGATACCAACGACCGCCTGAAGGCGGCCGTTGCCTGGTGCGGGCTTTCGGCATGAAGTCGACGCTCCTGTACCTCGACGTCGGAATGCGTTCCGGCCACCTGCTCGATCATCTGCAGCGACATCAGCGTCAGGCGCGCCTCACCGCATTTCTCTATCGTCGCCTGCAGCTGCGACTTCAGCACCGGCGAACCGTCGCGCAGCGCAGCCGCGACCAAGTCGTCGCGCATCGTACGCAGCGCTGCGCGACGTCGGCCCGCTCATCCGCATCGCGATCGAAGGACAGCCGCTCGATCATCTCGATCGCCAGGCCTTGAACGCGCGCGCGCAAAGCTGTGAATTCGGTACGGCTGTAGCTGCGCAACGGCATCTGTGCCAGCTGCTGCAGGGAACGGTCGGCCATCGTTCAGGCAGTCGCCGGCTGCGTTGCCGCGCCAAAGGCCTCGGCTCGGGATTCGTCCGTGACGGCATCGCGCGTCACGATCGCCGTTGCGCACCGCTTCGAGAGTGGGCGCTTCGCTATTCTCTGAGCGCGCGATCGACGGCTCGTACTAATCTATCCGATGGTTTTCTACGTGCTCGCCCCAAAACTTAATCGGATCGCGACGAACGATTAGTTGCGATCACACTAATCACCAAGCCGCATCGCTACACCTTGGGGCCGCCCGAAAAGCGCGGATTTTACCGCCATCGACTATCAATCAGGCGAATCGATTCCACCAGTGATAGCATCCGCGGCCGCAGAGGCACGGCATCTCATCTGTACGATTGGAATATGCTGGTTTGTCCATCGCGACTCACCAACATGACGTTGTACGGCAAGTGGCGTCCGTTATATGCCGGCCCGTCCATACCAGGAGCCCCAATCGGCATGGAAGGTACAGCCAATCCGATTGCTTTCGGTCGCTCGCGCAGAAGGCGCTTGATTTCACGAGCCGGAACATGTCCTTCGATAGCATATCCCTGCACGATACCCGTATGGCACGAAGCGTAGCGATCAGGCATGCCTGCTTTACGTCTTGCCTCGACTGTATCGTCGACATTTTGCACGGCCACCTTGAAGCCGTTGTTCTTGAGATGTGATACCCAGTCTTCGCAGCAACCGCAGGTTGGTGTCTTCCATACTTGCACGACAGGCTTGCCAGCAGTCTCCTGCGAAAACGCTATGACGGGCAAAAGTGCCAACCCGGCCACGACTGATCGCCTTGCGTGTGAAATCGATCCGACCTTCAAAGGCTTTTTCATACAAACTCCTCCTTAATTGAATGGGTATATCGGCGGAAACTATCCAGTACCGGACATGATCAACTTGCCAAGTATTGAGCGTACTGTACTGTTGCATGGCATTAGCGGATATTACCAGTGTCCCCAAGGGAGTAGCGCCCAGGTTGGGTGTTGATCGCCTTGACGGTGTGGGCGACAATTGCTTCAACGCCGAGCTGCCCGAACTCCGAGCTTGCGTGACGCGGGTCGCCGCCATAGACTCCATCCGCAACCCCGGGTTTAGCCGCGTTGCGCAGTTCTTCGACACGCACCATTTGCGGAACAACCGCCAGTTGCAATGATGTGTCCGCGAGTCCGGCGTGCGTACCGATCTCGTCGCTTCGCACGCGACGCTCGCGCAAAATCTGCGCGTAGCCGTCAAAACTCGACGCATAATATTCTGATGGGACGAACGCACGCGCGCGTGACCCCGTCCAGGGCATGTCGTTATACACAACGTCCTCGTTGTTCGGCGACGGCGACGAAGCCCGTTTACTTTCAATGACATAGAGCGGCGCTTGTAAACTGTCGGCGGATCGCGTCTACTCTCCGCTTTTGAGCGGATGCCTTGGTCACCGAATCGACGCCCTGGACACAAACGGAATTCGAGCAACTGGACCTTGGCGACGCGCGCCTGAACAAGCGAGCGAGGCTTTTGATGGAAAGGATGGCGGCGGACCCGACGGCCAGCGTGCCGCAGGCATGTCACGGTTGGGGCGAAACGATAGCGGCGTACCGCTTCTTCGATAACGAGAAGGTCCAGTGGCATGCGATTCTGGAGCCGCATTGGCAGCAGACGCAAAAGCGGATGCAAACGCATCAGGTTGTGCTCTGTCTTCAAGACACCACCGAGCTTGATTTCAATGGTCAGGATGCGCTCGGATTGGGGCCGCTGACGTATGAGGCGCAGCGCGGGATGTTTGTTCATCCGACCTATGCGGTGACGCCGCAGCGCGAGCCGTTGGGCATCCTTGACGTATGGATGTGGGCCCGCGAGAAGAAGGACGACTCGGGCCGACGTGGTGGCCCGAAGGAAAGTTTGCGTTGGATCGAAGGCTACGAGCGCATCGCCGAGATGGCGCCGGATATGTCCTCGACCCGTCTGCTGTATGTGGCCGACCGCGAAGCGGATTTGATGGCGTTGATGGAGCGCGCCGACGCGTTGGGCAACCCGGCCGACTGGCTGGTACGTGCCGCGCATAACCGCAGCCTGCCCGAAGGCGATAAGTTGTGGGAGTACGCCACGCACGACGAAGCGGTGGGCGAAATCGCCTTCCCGATGGCCGCGCGCCAAGGTGTGAAAGCGCGCACGGTGCGCCAGCGCCTGTGGCTGCGGCGCGTGCAGTTGCCTGCGAGCAAGGGCAAAAGCGTCGCTGCAACGTGCCTGGTCGCGCGCGAGTTTGACGCACCAGCCGGTGTGAAGCCGATCGAATGGCGCTTGCTGACTAACCGTACGGCGACCACGCTGGATGAAGCGACGGAATTGATCGAGTGGTATCGGGCCAGATGGGAAATCGAAATCCTGTTCAACGTTCTGAAGAACGGCTGTCAGGTCGAAGAACTGCAGTTGGGCACGATTGAGCGACTTGAGCGTAAGCGCTCTTTGATTGACGCCATTGCACGGCGAGGCTGATTCACCGAGGCTACGTGTCCATGTTCAATGAGCGTGGACAGGTGTGCATGAACGAGCAACGCGGAGGTTTGCAGAGCCGATTGGTGGTCGATCGCAAGCGAGACGGACGGCGTAAGTACGACGAGGATGCAAAGCGCGAATTGATACAGGCGTGTCTGAAGCCCGGGGTGTCGATCGCGCGGACGGCCATGGAGCACGACGTCAATCCAAACCTCGTTCGGACGTGGATTTCCAAGTATCAGCGCGAACAAGCCGCGGGCGAGATAGTCAGCTCCGTGACGGAGCCGTCACGAGAGGCTCGCGTCGAGCTGCCGGCGGCTTCCGTGCATGAGGAATCAGCCTTTATGCAGGTCGTCACCTCCGCGGTTGCTCCCACTCCGACTAAATTGGCTGCGGCATTCTCACTGAATGTGCACCTGCCAAACGGCGTTTCCTTAGAATTGGGCCCGGCGAACTTCGATGAACTGACGGCCGTTGTGCAAATGCTCGGGAGGCTGCCATGTTCCGGTTCGACGAAGGGCTGAAGGTTTATCTGCATCGCGATCCAGTCGACTTCCGCATGGGCATCAACGGACTGTCGATCCTGGTCGAACAGGCGATGCGCCTGAACCCGATGACCTCGGCGCTGTTCGTCTTCGGCAACCGCCGGCGCGATCGAATCAAGATTCTCGGCTGGGGCGGCAACGGCTTCTGGTTGCTGCTCAAGCGACTCGAAGCCGATCGCTTCATCTGGCCGAACGGAGGCGACACAATCACGCTCAGCGCCGAGCAATTGCACTGGCTGCTCGACGGCATCGACCTGGCCGTGATCCAGAAGCATCCCCAGCGATATTACGCGCGGATGAGCTGAACACCGCGCGGGTGACATGGTCTAATCGGCCATGCCGAACAGCCCCGTCATGCCGAGTGTTGAGGAATACCAGGCACTGCTCGCCGAACGCGATGTGCGTATTCCGGCGAACGTGATCACGCATTTCGGCGGATCGTGATCATGGATTCCGAATGATCGTGATCACCCGTTTCGGTTGATCGTGATCGCTGATCACAGGTTTCCGAAACGCGTGATCACGATGCCGGAATGAGCGATCACGGGACCGAAACGGGTGATCACGTAACCGGAACGTAATCCGGGTTTGAGTCTGGCGGTGGCGTTGCGCATGTATTCACCGACGGCGTTAGCCTGCTCCCTTTTTTGCGGGAGAAGTGCCGATGCCGACACCTCGGATGAGCATGCGCAAATTGAAGGAAGTCCTGCGACTAAAGTGGGCGTGTGGCCTGACGCATCGGCAGATCAGCCGGGCTATCGGCATCAGCGTCGGTGCCGTCTCGAAGTTCGCGGCCCAAGCCAGCCAGGCGGGACTCGATTGGGCGGCAGCCGAAGCAATGTCCGACGACGAACTGGACGCGCGCCTGAGGCCTGCGGCAACCAATGCCGCGGCGACGACGACGCGACGCATCGAGCCCGACTACACGGCATTGCATCGCGAGCTGCGCCGCAAGGGCGTGACGCTGCAACTGCTGTGGGAAGAATACGCTGAAGCGAACCCCGGCCAGCGGACGTACCGCTACACGCAGTTCTGCCAGAAGTACAAGGACTGGGCGAAGTCGATCAAGCGCTCGATGCGTCAGCAGCACCGCGCCGGCGAGAAGCTGTTCGCGGACTTCGCGGGTCCCACCGTGCCGGTCCTGGCGAGCGATGGCGGCGTCGAGTTCGAGGCGCACGTGTTCGTTGCCGTGCTCGGCGCATCCAACTACACGTTCGCGTGCGCGACGCGCACCGAGACGATGGCGGACTGGATCGGCAGCCTGTGCGATGCGCTAGAGTTCATTGGCGGCGTGCCCGAGCTGCTCGTGCCCGACAACCCGAAGGCGCTGATCGCGCGACCCGACCGTTACGAACCCGGACTCGGCACGACCACGCAGGACTTCGTGAACCACTACGGCACCGCGATGCTGCCGGCGCGTCCGCGCAAACCGCAGGACAAGGCCAAGGTCGAAGTCGGCGTGCAGATCGTCGAGCGCTGGGTGCTGGCCCGACTGCGCCACTATCGCTTCTACAGTCTGGCTGAACTCAACAAGGCGATTGCAGAACTGATCGCCGACCTAAACCAGCGCCCGTTCAAGCGGCTCGAAGGCAACCGGCGTGAATGGTTCGAACGGCTGGACCAACCCGTCCTGCGCCCGTTGCCCGTGCGTCGCTACGAGATCGCCACCTTCCAGAAGTGCCGTGTGAACATCGATTACCACGTCGATGTCGGCGGCCACTATTACAGCGTCCCGCATAGCCTCGCACGGCAGGAGGTCTGGGCGCGTATCACACGCCACGGCGTAGAGATCCTGCATGGCGGCAAGCGTGTCGCTGCGCACGCTCGCTCGCGCCTCAAAGGCAAACACACGACCATCGCCGAACACATGCCGGCTGCGCATCGCGCGCACATGGAATGGACGCCTGGGCGCCTGCTCAACTGGGGCGCATCCGTCGGCCCCGGCGCCGAGGCTGTCGTGCGGCATCTGCTGACCAACAAACCTCACCCCGAGATGGGCTATCGCGCCTGTCTCGGTCTTCTCTCGCTCGCGCGCAAGTACGGCAAACACCGCCTCGAGGCCGCATGCCAGCGTGCATTGAAGATCGGCTCGCCCACGCGTCGCTCCGTGCTGTCAATCCTGGAAGCGGGACTTGACCTGCAGCCCTCGCTCCCGACCACGCCCGCCGAATGGCGCTCGCCCGAGCACGAGAACGTGCGCGGCCCCGACTACTACCACTGACCCGAAGGAGGTCACGATGTTGATGCAGCACACCCTTACCCAGCTAAAGGCGCTCAAACTGGACGGCATGGCTCGCGCGTTCGAGGAGCAGTCAACGCTCACGGCAAGCACCAGCCTGTCATTCGAGGAACGCGTGGGCATGCTCGTAGATCGCGAGCTGGCCTGGCGTGATACGCGACGACTCGAACGTTTGCTGCGCGCCGCGAAGCTCAAGAACCCACAGGCCTGCGTCGAAGACATTGAATACCGGCAAACCCGTGGGCTGGACCAGCGCATCGTCGCCACGCTCGCCGGCTGCGACTGGGTGCGCAATGCTCAGAACCTGATCCTGACCGGCCCCACCGGCGCGGGCAAGACGTGGCTCGCTTGCGCGTTCGGCCAGCAGGCGTGCCGGCAGGGCTTCTCCGTGTTCTATGTGCGCGTCGCGCGGCTGTTCGAAGAGCTGAAAATCGCGCACGGCGACGGCAGCTTCACACGTCGGCTTGCGCAACTCGCGAAGATTGATGTGCTGATCCTCGACGATTGGGGCTTGCAGGATCTCGACCAGGCGGCGCGCAATGATCTGCTTGAGGTACTTGATGATCGTGTCGGTACGCGCTCGACTGTGATCACCAGCCAGTTGCCGCTCGAACACTGGCACGCGTGGCTGCAGGACCCCACGCTCGCCGATGCGATTCTCGATCGGCTCGTGCATCAGGCCCACAAGCTTCCGGTCAAGGGCGATTCGATGAGAAAGAAAACGAAATCCGAGTCCGCTGACGCCTGATCGTGATCACCGTCGCTATAATCCATTGACCGCGCAACACCACCTTCCAGACTGATCACGTTCGCCGAAACGATTGATCACCATCGCCGAAATCCGCACGCGATGCGCTGCGCGGTGAGCTTCGACTCGTGACGGCCCAGCGCGATCTGGCCGAAGAGAAGCTGCGGGCCTACAAGCACGAACTGTTCGGTGCATCGAGCGAGGCGCGCCATGCCGACCAGCTCGGCCTGTTCAACGAAGCAGAGGCATTGGCGGCGACTGCCGACGCGCCCGCGCGTGAAGACGTGCCCGGCACCTCGGTCGCCGCCCACACGCGCGGCAAGCGCGGGCGCAAACCACTCAATCCGAGCCTGCCGCGCGAGGTCGTGCGGCACGAGTTGCCAGAAGCTGAACGATTCTGCGCGCACGACGGCCACGCCCTCGTCGAGATTGGCGTAGAAACGAGCGAACAGCTCGACGTGATTCCCGAGCAAGTGCGCGTCGTTCAGCACCAGCGGGTCAAGTACGCCTGCCCTTGCTGTGATCTCGGCATTAAGGTCACGCCAGCGCCGACGCGCATCATCCCTCGCGGGCTGCTCACGGAATCCGCGCTGGCGTGGATCATCACTGGCAAGTACCAATACGGCATGCCACTGTATCGCCAGGCCACGCTGCTGCGTCGCTTCGGCGGCGACATCTTGTCGAACACGCTGGCCGCTAGCGTGGTGCGAGTGGGGCTTGCTACGCAGCCGGTGATCAACCTGATGCGTGACGCGCTGCTCGAATCCGACCTGATCTACGGCGACGAGACAACGTTCCAGGTGCTGAAGGAACCGGGACGAAGGCCGCTGTCACGGGGCGGCGCTATGGAGCCAATGCGGGGTCGGCATAAGGGCGCCACTTGAGGGGCGGCACATAGGCGCCAGTCCAAGGGCGGCGTAATGGCGCCACGTTAGGGGCGGCGCATAGGCGCCAGCAGCATCAGGGCGAGAACGCGGTTCGAACTTTCCGAGTCGGTACGCTCCGTTCTTTTTGAACGGAGCGTCCATGGCCAACAGGAGGTTCGAATTGTTTGAATACCGCCAAGTCCTTGTCCGCATGCGGCAAGGCGATTCTGACCGCGACATCGCGCGCGGCGGTTTGATGGGGCGCAAGAAGCTGACGACCGTGCGCCGCGAGGCTGAAGCGCGTAGTTGGCTGGATCCGGTGCAGCCGCTGCCGGACGACGCTACGATCGCGGGTGTCTTCGGGCGCACGCCGCACCTGCCGCACACCTGTGTGTCGACGGTTGAGCCATATCGCGAACAGGTCCGCGAATGGCTTGCCGCCGGCGTTCAGGGCACCACGATCCATGCCGCCCTTCAACGCAATCATGGCTACGCCGGCAGCTATTGTGCCGTGAAGCGCATGCTGCGCCATCTGGCTGCCGAGCGCAGCGTGGCCACCACAACGATCCTCGACTTCGCACCGGCCGACGCCGCGCAGGTCGACTTCGGCGCGGGACCCGTGCTGACGGTCGAGGGCATTGCGGTCCGGACGTGGATCTTCGTGATGACGTTGTGCTGGTCGCGCCACCAGTATGCCGAGATCGTGCTGGACCAGACCGTCGAGACGTGGCTCGCCAGCCACCGGCGCGCCTTCGAATGGTTCGGCGGCTGTCCCGACCGGGTCATCATCGATAACGCGAAGTGCGCGATCATCCGGGCGTGTCGATACGAGCCGGCGGTGCAACGCTCGTACGCCGCGCTTGCCGAGGGATATGGATTCCGGATCGACGCCTGTCCGCCGCACGATCCCCAGAAGAAGGGCGTCGTCGAATCGGGCGTCAAATACGTCAAGAAGTCCTTCGTGCCGCTGCGCGAGTTCCGGGATCTGGCCGACGCCAACCGGCAACTGCGCGAATGGGTGATGCAGCAGGCCGGCACTCGTATCCACGGCACCGTCCACGAACGGCCGCTGACGCGCTTCGGCGTCGAGCGCCCGTTGCTCGCTGCATTGCCGGACGTGCCGCCGGTACTGTCGGTCTGGAAGGAGGTGGCGGTCCATCGCGACGGCCACGTCGTCTACAAGCACGCGCTGTACTCTGCAC
Source organism: Burkholderia sp. AU27893 (assembly GCF_002223205.1). Classification (NCBI taxonomy): domain Bacteria; kingdom Pseudomonadati; phylum Pseudomonadota; class Betaproteobacteria; order Burkholderiales; family Burkholderiaceae; genus Burkholderia; species Burkholderia sp. AU27893. Next base: position 85,917 of record NZ_NKFD01000006.1, read on the forward strand.
CGTTCACGCTCGTCGGCAAGTCGCTCTGGCTGAAGGCGACCGATACGGTCATCCAGCTGTTCCATCGGCATGAACTCGTCGCAACCCATCCGCGGCAGCGGGCCGGCGGTCGCCACACGGTGCGAGATCACCAGCCGCCCGAAGCGCAGGCCTGGCTCGAGCACGATCCGCAGTGGTGTCTGGCGCGCGCGAAGGAGATCGGGCCGTCGTGCCACGGCGTGATCCTCGCGCTGTTCAACGACAAGGTGCTCGTCAACCTGCGCGGCGCGCAGGGGATCATCCGGCTGCGACAGAAAGTCGGCGATCAGAGGCTGGAAGCAGCCTGCGAGCGTGCGCTCGCGTTCAGCAGCGCGAAGTACAGCACCATCAAGGGCATCCTCGACAAAGGCCTGGACAGCGAACCGGTGCCGCGTCCCGCGTCGGCCCCGACTGGCGCTTACCAGAACGGCGGCCGCTTCGGCCGTGATCTCCAATCCCTGCTGATCCACTGACACCATGAACCCGAGTCCCGAATTGAATTCCATCCTCAAACAGCTGCGCCTGTCCGGCATCCTCGACTCGCTTGAGCAGCGCAACCGTCAGGCGATCGACGGGCAGCTCGCCTATACCGAGTTCCTTGCCATGCTGCTGCACGACGAGGTTGCCCGTCGCGAACACAAGAAGCTCGGCACCCGTCTGCTGCGCGCCGGCTTCGCGATGGGCAAGACGCTCGAGACGTTCGACTTCGACCGGCTGCCTACGTTGAACCGCTCACACGTTCATGATCTCGCGACAGGCCGGTATCTCGACGAGAAGGTCGCGATCCTGATCGCCGGTCCAACCGGCACCGGCAAAAGCCACTTGGCCCAGGCGCTGGGCCACTGCGCCGCCCGCCAAGGCCGCGATGTGCTGTTCATCTCGCAGACCGAGCTGCTCAAGCGATTGAACGCCGCGCGCGCCACCGGCGCCTATGACCGCAAGTTCCAGCAGTACGCCCGGGTGCCGCTGCTGATCGTCGATGACTTCGCGCTCAAACCGCTACGTACCCCGCAGGACGAGGACTTCCACGATCTCGTCGCGGCCCGCTACGAGCACGCGGCGACCATCCTGACGTCGAATCTCGACTTCGGTGAATGGGGCGCCGCGTTCCCCGACAACCGCATCCTCGGCACCGCCACACTCGACCGACTACGCCACGGCGCCTACCGGCTCGTCCTCGAGGGCGACAGTTACCGCACCCCGAAACCGATGCCAGATCCCCCTCAAAATGCAGTTGCCAAAAACGGCAAAAAACCGCAACCTTGAAACCGTTCGAATCCGCGTTTTACCCCCGGTTCTGCTGGCGCCATTACGCCGCCCATCCCCGGCTCCTTTACGCCGCCCCGCGACAGCCGCAGGCAAAGAGCTACCTGTGGGCGCAGGTCAACGGCTCAGGGCCGCCCGTGCGGATGTTCTCGTACTCGCCGGGACGTGGTGCCCAACATGCGCAGAAGCTCTATGCCGGCGTGCAGCCCGACACTGTGCTGATGACGGACGGGTACGAACTCTATAACGGCATCGCCCACGATCACCAGCTCGTGCATCTCGGATGCTGGGCGCATGTACGCCGCGGCTTCATCAAGGCCGAGGAGTCGGTGCCGAAAGCGGCACGCTCATCGGATCTGCTGGCCACGCGCTTCGTTAAGCTGATCGGCAAGCTGTTCACGGCCGAGGCGCGAAGCGCGAAGTGGACGCCTGAACGCCGGCAGCGATTGCGTACCCGATACAGCGCCCGAGTGCTCTCCCTCGTCGAACGCATGATGGTCGAGCATCTGCCCGCCGTCGTGCCGTCGAGTCTGCTCGGCAAGGCGCTGCAATACATGAGCGGGCAATGGCCCAAGCTGGTCCGCTACATCGAGAACGGCAACTGGCCACTCTCGAACAACCTGTGTGAAAACGCGATCAGACCGTTCGTCGTCGGCCGCAAAGGCTGGCTGTTCTCCGACACTGTCGCCGGCGCGCAGGCCAGCGCCAATCTGTACTCCCTCGTCGAGACGTACAAGGCGAACGGCATCGAACCGTATCGCTACCTCGTCTGGCTGTTCACGAAGCTGCCTCTCGCTGCAACCGCCGACGACTACGCGGCCCTCATGCCATGGAGCATGCCTGCCACTCCCAACCTCTGATGGGTGTCGTTAAAAGACCGCATACACTTGAGCGCGCGTTGGCGCTGTTCCTTGTGGTGGCTTGGCGCGTGACCTATCTGATGCGGCTGGGGCGCACCTGCCCTGATTTGGACGCGCGTCTGTTCTTCGATCCCGATGAAATTCGGGCTGCGTACCTGCTTACGAAAACGCCTCGATCTGCGCAACCCAAGCTCAACGAAGTGCTGCGCTTGGTCGCGCGTCTCGGTGGATTCCTCGCTCGCAAGAGCGACGGCGAACCCGGCGCTGAGACGATCTGGAAGGGACTCACGAAAGTTCATATCGCCGCGGAAACCATGCGCTTATTACGCGATGACGGTGACGCCGGCACTTCTGTATAACGACATGCGTCCAGGGCCTATTAAGTCGCGCTACCACGCATTTGATGTCGTCCTGATAGCCGCCATGGTCCCCGAGAAAAACGATATTCACGAAGCCGTGAATTTTGAAACTGTGAGCGGCGGACTCTAGGGTCCTTTCAAATACGTCGTCAGGCACCGTAATCGTACCGGGAAAGCGCATGTGGGACGTGGGTGGCGCATAGCCGCCCTCTGGAACGTAGGCAATCACGGGGGCGACGAGCGCGTTGCCGAGACCCTCCGCGATGCGCCGAGATAGCACCCCGACGCGCGCGTTGTGCTTGCCAAGCGCGACTACGGCCCGCTTTGCTCAGTTCCGCCGATGGGAACGACGATAGTGGTCTTGCCGGCGTGGATCTGATCACGCAGTTCGGTCCAGGTCAAGTCCTCTAGTTGAATCGTCTGAGACGTCTGCGCCAAGACAGAATGTGTCGCTGCCAAAGCGACAGTGGCGGCACAAGCGACTTGAAGGATGAATTGCATACCGGACTCACCAGGCAAATTGGAGAACTCGGCTCACGAGTCTACTCGCACTTTCTACCAAACGAACAGGCTTCGGCACGTCGCGAAGTACAAGTTGGCGTCCGCTCCACTAGCCCGCAATGATTCGCAAAAAAAAGTGCCCCGGACAATACTGCCCGGGGCATAAAAGGTGAGCCACACGGTTAGCGCCTTTCTCGCTTAGACGCTAGGGTGAGGACGACGTGGGATGGCTCACCTGCGTGGACGGTGAAGATCACGGATTGCGGTATAGCGAGCGGTCGTTGATCATGAACGATTCGGAAGCCGAGCGCACACCGCTTTGCGCGGCGCTCGTGGCGTCGTTGCCATAGCCGTCCTGCCCATATTCCTTCCGCACCGTGGCACCAGCTGCTTGTGCGTTGGCGCTCGCGGCTACGCTCGGCAATTGCGGATACTTGTGGTCCGCATCGGCGAATGCCGGTGCAGCGATCAAACTCGAAACGAGCGCGATGGTCAGGGCTACAAAAGCTGCTATCTCTTTCATTTCAATCTCCCAGGCAATTAACTTGAACGATCCGAGGGCCTTCCGTTCTGCATCAAAACCCGCGTGATCGCAATGGTCACAAGCATGCAGGAATTCACCCAATTGCAGCGTGGCAGCAGCATTACATCTTTGTCACATACAGCGCAACGCAAACACGATGGAACGCAGATGAGGCCGCAAAAAAGACCGCATAGAATCCAACCTCGCAAATTTACCACATTCCTTGATATGTTTGGAGTAGACGAGCACACCCGATTCAAGACTGGAAAGGTTGGAGGGGCACGGAGAGAAGCAAGATCACGGCGCGGGATGGTCGGTCATATTATTTTTTCCTATAAACACCGACAGCATGTTTTGAAAATGTCGATTGAGTCCTATCCTGATGTGACCGCAGATAAGGATCTCGCGTCGATTCGGTCCTTACATGCTTTTGAAGTTCATTGTACTTGCTTTCCGGCATGCCATTCGCAAATGCGGCAGCCGAGATAGAAAGCACACCAAGCATAACTAGCAATCTTGAAGTCTTCATTTCTTCCACCATACCGATTCAAAAAATCTGTTCAGCGGCATCCCGGGACGTCACGTATCTGCCGAACATCATCAGCCCTATCCGGAGTTACCGAGGCGGGCAATTTCCGGTCTTGACGTGAAGATTTTGACAAGGGTACGATTTCGGCACCTGAATTTTCGAGCTCTCCTCGGCTTGGCTGACCTTTCCAGATTCGGCGGTCACACTCCTTGCTGCACAAGCGGAAAGCAGCAACGTGATGCAGCTCGCCAACAGCATGTACTTGTGGCGAAAAGTCTTCATATCTCCTCCAGGCCTTCAATTGCATCGCAAATCTCGTTTTGGGAGCCACCTGAGCGGAATAAAAGCAAATTCACTTCGATCGGCGTACTTGCAAGAGATGCCTTTTCGTATCACCACAATTCCCAAATAGCCATATGCAAGTACCACCGATCCACGGATTTACAGCATCATTTAGTTTGACGAAAAACGTCCCAACCGATAAAGCTCGCGATTTCTCTGGATAGTTGCTTCGCTCGGCGGATAATCCGATTTGCTACTCGGGATTAGACCGTCCTTTTGGGCCTGAATCAGCTCCGCGTATACTTCCGCCCTCGTTTTTCCGCGCACCGGGTTTCCCGATTGGCTATTCGCGGCACTCGAGTATCCGACACCGCTGTCTTGTGACATACCGGAATCAGCGAACGCAGGGTAAATCGTCGCAAAGCTGGCGACTGCGATCAAGATAGTTGCGATTTTCATACAATCCTCCATGTCAGGGAACTACAAATGAATACTACGCAACGCACCCGACGAATGCATGGCTGATAGATTAAGATTCTGAAATCTGAGCGCCATTGAGGATTGTTTCCATGGCCCCAATTCTTGAATGCGATTAACGGCGCTCATATATATGGACGCCGTTGTGTTTTAATTCGATTAAGGGGGCAAAATTTGAGCGAGCTCGCGAGCCTTCGCCCAATAGGAGGAAAACCTTATTGCGGACTTTGGAGGCCGAGTACAGAGACTAACAGGAGGATCGCCGTCGCCGCACCCGACTCGATCAACAAGCTCTTGCGCAAAGCAGCTATTGCACCAACATGATCTCCGATTCGCATTTTCTCTTCGAGACGTGGCGTCAAGTGAAAGCGATTCGCCCCAGCAAGCGCGAGCATCAAAGCGAAAAACCCCAGCTTAGTCAACAAGAGCTGGCCGTACAACGTCGATGTCAAACCACTAAGTGTGAGTCCGGAGATCATGCCGTAGTTGATCAGCCCGGTTGCGGTGAGCGTCAGAACGATCATTGTCCCAATCGCGGCAAAGCCGGCCAATGTCCTTTGCAAAAGCTCGAATTGTTGATTCGGTGATGCATGGTTTACGCGAAGCAGCAATACAAAGGCCGTCAAGGCGCCCACCCATCCGCCCGCGGCAGCAAGATGAAGAATGTCGGCCGACAGATGAAGCACACCTTTGCCACCGCTGTCCATTGCCCCATGACCACCCCAAGCCAAGGTGGCCAACGCGATCAATCCGGCACTGGCGGTGATCGCGAATCCGTACGTCGGGCGACGCACCAAAAGCGGCGTGACTACGAGGGCGACACTGAGTGCGACGAGTCGAAGGACCCATGCTGCGCCCAACGCCGTGCCAGACACAATCATCTCAAAAGCGTGCCGACTCACGCTGAAATAATCTTCCGCGCCCGTCATCATCTTTGCCAGTACGAGCATGCTGAGTAAGGACATCACAATCCCGACTACGGCCGCTCCGCCGAGGATGGCGGAAAATTGTCTCGTGATGTGCAGGGATCGACGCTCGTGATGCTGCAAGGCATACAGACCAAAAAGCGGGAGGCCAAAGAGCAGCATCAGGTCCATGTAAAGAATGAACCGAATTGCGATGTTTACCCAGCTGTCCATAATATTCACTTCACAATAAACGTGATCTTCCCGGTGATCGGGTGCGTGTCGGACGACACGGCGCGCCAGTCGACTCGATACGTACCGGCCGTGAGCGGTTGAGCAGGAGTAATCACCATCGTCTTGGGATCATCGCTTCCGGAAACCTTGGCTGCGATCTTCATGGCGGAATGGTCCGTCATCCCCGGCATGCTCGTCATCACAAGGCCCGCACCGGAGAACTGAGTCATCAGATTCTCCGAAAAGTGAAGTTCGATCTTCTGAGGTGCGGAGCCTTCAGTGTTGTCCTGCGGCGTCGACGAGAGCAGTTTCGGGTGAGCAAATGCAGCCGTTGCGACTACGAGGCCAGCAGCAGCGACGAAAGTTCTCGAAACAAAACGTTGGAGCGACATAGTAAATCTCCCTTTCAAGTAAATAGTGATAGTTATCTTGTTGCCCTACTTTCAATCACCGTACGGCAAGCAAGCTTCTGCGTTTCAGAACCACACACGTACGCCGGCCACGAACGACACCTCGTTCCGGCGCCCGCCCTCGTGCTCAACAAAGCGCGCGGTGTTGCCGTATGAACGATCCCAGGTAATGCCAATGTATGGCGCAAACTGACGATCGACCTCATATCGCAAACGCAAACCCAAGGAACTGTTCGCCAAACCAGCCCCCTGCTCTCTTGCTGCATCGCTTTTTCCATATATGTTGAGTTCCAGCGACGGCTGAAGAATCAGGCGATTTGTGATCAGGAAATCGTAGGTCCCTTCGAGGCGCATCGACGTTTGTCCACTCTGTCCGACGAACGCAGTGGCTTGCGTTTCGAAGTTGTAGAGCGCGAGTCCCTGAATACCAACAGCCGCCCACGTTTGCGACCTTCCCGGCTTGAAGTTATGGCGAACTCCTCCAACCACATCCCACCAAGGGCCGATCGAGTGCCCCCAAAGCGCTTGAACTTCGGCGTCTTCAAGTCCCTTCGTTGTCCGTTTCCCTTCCGACCGCAACCAGAGACGATCGACGTCACCTCCGACCCACCCGGTTCCATTCCAGTTCAGAACACCGCCATCGCTGCCGTTCTGCCACTCGAGGTTATCGAGCAGGAACAGATAGTTGATCTCCTTATCGCCCATATCATGCAAGTGGCCGCCGGTGAAGACCGCTTTACGGTCTTCATCCGTCAATGGCGGTACCGGCGATGGCACGCTTTTCGGCGAGGACTCCATCGGTTGCATGGTCGGCTCCCCCACTCCTGCCGATTGATTCGATCCTGAGGACTCGGCCATTGCCGATACGGGCGCCATGGTGACAAACATTACGGTCGCGGCCGTGGCGGCAAATTTCCCATATTGCTTTTTTTCGAACATGAGAGCCCTCACTCCTCTACAGCCACTTCGCGGAACATGCCAGTCTCCATGTGGAAAAGAAGGTGGCAATGGTAGGCCCAACGACCAAGCGCGTCGGCTGTGACGCGATAGCTACGCTTGGAGCCAGGCGCGATATCGATGGTGTGCTTGCGGACCATGAAACGACCTTGGTCGTCTTCGAGATCGCTCCACATACCGTGCAGATGTATCGGATGAGTCATCATCGTGTCGTTAACCAACACCAACCGGACCCGCTCACCATACTTGAGACGAATGGGCTGAGAATCTCCGAACTTGACGCCATTGAACGACCAGACAAATTTCTCCATATGGCCGGTCAAATGCAATTCGATCGTTCGAGCAGGTTCGCGGCCGTCTGGATCCGCAAACGTACTTCGCAGATCGGAGTATGTCAGCACCCGCCGACCATTGTTTCGCAAACCGATGCCAGGATCGTCAAGCCGCGGGGTTGGGCTCATTGCTTGCGCATCGACGAGCGGATTACCATTTTCCGTCGCAGGATGGGACTGCATTGCGCCCATGCCCTGCATTGAACCGTGATTCATGCCGGACATGGATGCGTGGCTCATTCCCTGCATATCGTCCATGCCCTTCGTTGCACCGCCATCCATTCCGGACATGCCGCTCATGCCTTGCATGGAGCCGTGGTCCATCCCGGACATGCTTTGCATCGAACCATGATCCATGCCGGACATATCACCCATGCCCTTCATTGCACCGCCATCCATTCCGGACATGCCGCTCATGCCTTGCATAGAACCGTGGTCCATCCCCGACATGCTACTCATACCCTGCATCGAGTCATCACTCATGCCTGACATTCCGGACATACCTTGCATCGACCCATGGTCCATTCCAGTCATGCCCCCCATGGAGCCATGGTCCATTCCTGCCATACCCCCCATCCCCATATCGTCCATCGTAACCAACGGACGAGGATCAAGCATCGGAACCGGCGCCGAGAGGCCCTGGCGCACAGCCAACGTCGCTCTCGCGTAGCCCGTCCGGTCCATCGATTGCGCGAAGATGGTGTACGCCGGTTCGGAGGTCGGCTCCACAATGACGTCATAGGTCTCGGCCACTGCGATACGAAACTCGTCGACGCTGACGGGTTTGACCGGTTGGCCGTCAGCGGCAACCACTGTCATTCGCAGCCCGGGGATACGGACATCGAAATAGGTCATCGCGGAAGCATTGATGAAACGAAGGCGCACTCGCTCGCCAGGACGGAAGATTCCCGTCCAGTTTCCATTCGGCGCAAGCCCATTGGCGAGATAGGTGTAGGTGTACGCGCTGACGTCGCCGAGGTCGGTAGGACTCATGCGCATTTCAGCCCACATCTTCCGGTCAGCGATGGTCGCGCTCAGACCGTCCTTCTTGACGTCTCGGATGAAATCCCCGAACGTTCGTTGATGGAAGTTGTAGTAATTCGATTGCTTCTTGAGCTTGGCTTTTACGCGCTTAGGGTTCTCGTCGGTCCAATCCGAGAGCATGACCACGTAGTCGCGATCGTACTTAAATGGCTCAGGATCCTTCGGATCGATCACGAGCGGACCATACACACCGGTTTGCTCTTGCAACGACGAGTGGCTGTGATACCAGTAAGTTCCGTGCTGCTTTACTTTGAAGCGATAGGTATAGGTCTCGCCGGGGTCGATTCCGTTGAAACTCAGTCCTGGCACGCCGTCCATGTTGGCAGGCACGATAATCCCGTGCCAGTGAATCGAAGTTTGATCGGACATACGATTCGCAACGCGTAAGGTAACGACGTCACCTTCCTTCCACCGCAGAACAGGACCGGGCAACGTCCCATTGATCATCGTGGCAGTTCGCGCCCGGCCGGTAATATTGATCGGCGCTTCGGAGATGGACAGATCGAAGTCGTTACCCGCCTGCACGCGAGGCTGGTCCGGGCTTGTCATCGCCCAGACCTGCGGGCGCCAGATCCCCAAACCGCCGACCAAGCCGGCTGCGCCTAGGCCTTTCACGAAGGTTCGTCTGCTGATATTCGATCGCATCTATCAGTATCCAGTTGATATTGGTTTGAGTTTCACCACTTGGCAGCCACGGATTCTAAATCAACAAGCGGCGAGCCCCACGTTCAGCGCTAGAGTCATAGCTGGCGTTTCGACCTGCGACCTCGCTCAACCATCTCAACGACGCCCATCGGATTGTGGCCCCTCGTCGGCACGCGCAGGACGGGCCTTGGGTTACGACGACACGCGACCTCGCGCACCGACCTTGAGAGTAGACAATTGCGCCGCCACTGCGCTCTGACGCTACCAAACCGTTGATGAGGAGACTACCCCCCTCATGTAGTCACACACATTGCCACCAGATGACCATTTTGTCATGAACGTAAGGTCTGGAAATTCCGCACGTTTGGCGATATCTTCTTTCGTCAAAGCGCGCCGGCCGACAGACATTTTTTCGACCGCCGCATTACGAGACGAGACAGCTCACCATCATGCGTATCCTTATTGTCGAAGACGAAGAGAAGATGCTTTCCTACCTCCGCAAAGGTCTCACGGAGGCAAGCTATGGCGTCTCGACCGCAACAAACGGGGAGGACGGCCTCTTCCTAGCATTGAATGAGCATTTTGACCTGCTCATCCTTGACGTCATGCTGCCATGTATGGGTGGCTTCGAAGTGTTACGCCGGCTCCGGGAGACAAAGAAGACCCCTGTTCTGCTCCTGACCGCACGCGATAGTGTCGAGGACAAGGTTGCGGGCCTCGAACTTGGCGCCGACGATCACTTAGCGAAGCCGTTCGCTTACGCGGAATTGCTTGCGCGGATACGATCGTTGCTTCGTCGGACGCAGCAAGACGGGCGGGAGGTTTTGCAAATCGCCGACCTAGAGATTGATCTCATCAAACGGCGCGTCCGCAGAACTGGCACACGCATCGATCTCACGGCTCAGGAATTCGCTCTCCTCCAGCTGCTCGCTGAGCGCGAAGGCGAAATTCTGACCCGTGCGTTTATTACCTCTCAAGTGTGGGATATGAATTTTGATAGCGACACGAACGTCGTTGACGTGGCCATGCGGCGTCTAAGAGCAAAAGTTGACTGCTTCGAACCGAAGTTGCTCCACACCGTCCGGGGAATGGGCTACGTTCTGGAAAATAGATCGGAATGAGCCGCACCGCGCAATATTCTTTACTCAAGCGCCTGACTGCGGCGTTCGCAATCGTCGCAGCACTAATATTCTCAATGCTGGGCGCATATCTTTATCAGGCACTATCTTCCAAACTCAACCAACGTGACGATATTGAAATCGCTGGAAAACTAGATCAATTTACAAAATTTGCACGAGAATCCGGCTCACTGGACGGTGTACGGGAAAATTCACTCTTTTTTCACGAGACCCTTTTATCTCACCCCGGCTTGTTTGTCGGCGTATTCGGTCCCGATGGTGCCCCACTGATCCAACATTCCGACATCAAATCGGTGAGTCTGAGTTCGAAGCTGATCAACGGCCAGCAACCGAATAGGCCATTCGAATGCTTCCCACCTGGAATTGGCTTTTCGGAATGCATTTACGGAACCGCATCACTCAGCGACATCAAGGTGATTATTATCATCGCAAGGAGCGCAGATGATCGGCATTCCTTATTGCAAGACTACCGAATGGATGCGTTCATTGCATCAACAATTGGCGCCTTGGCTGTCGCCGTTTTGGGATATATCGTCACGAGGCGCGGACTTCGCCCGATCAAGAATATTGGACATCAAGCATCGAATATCGAAGCCCACCGATTGAGTGATCGATTAAACATCGATCGAGGTCCGATCGAGCTTGTTGAGATTTCATCGTCTATTAATAAAATGCTCGACCGACTGGAGCGAGCATTCACGCGCCTCTCGCAATTTTCGTCAGACTTATCGCACGATATGCGTACTCCGCTGGCCAATATCATCAGCTCCTCTCAAATCACGCTTTCACGCCCCCGCCGAAGCGAAGAATACGAGACACTGATTGAGTCGAATATTGAAGAATGCGAGCGACTACAGCGCATGATTGAAAATATGCTCTTTCTCGCCCGGACAGACAACGCTACTCAACACATCAATCTCGTTAAAATTAAAACAAACGAGGAACTCCCGAAAATCATATCTTACTTTCAGAACACGGCAGATGAGAAAGATGTGACACTGCAGAACAATGGGGCCGCGACGATTTCAGCCGATGCCATTCTCTTTCGTCGGGCAGTTGGGAATCTTCTGTCGAATGCGGTCGAACACGCATCGCCGAATTCCGTTATTTCAATTCGATCATACGAAACTTCGTCAACAGCTTCGATTTGCGTTGAAAACGTCGGGAAAGCGATCCCCCCAGAGCATATCGATTTCGTGTTTGAACGATTCTATCGTGCCGACCATGCAAGGCATGGCTCGGCAAAAAATGCTGGCCTCGGCCTTGCAATCGTAAAATCTATAATGAACCTCCACGACGGCGATGTTACTGTGGTCAGCAAAAATGGGAAAACGTCATTCACGCTAACCTTTAAGGCGCGGGGTACGAACGAATACTCCCCAACCTCTCGAACGTAACCAGAGTTTTGTACTCTGATTCAATAACGCACGACGATGGTGTCAGCGTCGGATAGATACTCCCCCCCTCCAAAGCACAGCCGTGCATTGCGCGGTTAAATCTTGGAATGACGCAGACGCAGCGCATTCATGATGACTGAAGCTGAACTCAAACTCATGGCAAGCGCGGCGATCATCGGTGATAGTAGCAACCCCGTAAAAGGATAAAGCACGCCGGCCGCCAAAGGCACGCCCAACGCGTTATATACGAACGCGAACGCCAGGTTTTGCTTCATGTTCGCGATGGCTGCATCGGACAATTCTCTGGCTCGCGCGATGCCACGCAGGTCCCCCTTTACTAGCGTGACCTGTGCGCTATTCATTGCCACATCCGTCCCCGTCCCCATGGCCACCCCAACATCCGCTTTTGCCAATGCTGGGGCGTCATTGATCCCATCCCCGGCCATCCCCACTACGTGCCCGTCTCGCTGAAGACGCGCCACCAGCGCGAGCTTATCGGCTGGCTTTACCTCGCCATGGAACTCCTCAATTCCAAGCTTTTCAGCGACGGTCTGGGCTGTTCTCAAGCCGTCCCCCGTCGCCATGACAACTCGGATACCGTCGGCCCTGAGGGTTGCAAGCGCTTCACGCGTCGTACTCTTAATCGGGTCTACCACCGACAAGAGCCCCGCCAAGCGACCGTCGATTGCCAGATACATGACGCTCGCACCCTGCGTGCGCAGTCGCTCTGCCTCAGCGGCAATAGGTAGAACAGAAATCGATTCGCTCTGCATTAACACGGTATTGCCCAGTGCAAGTCGATGCGCTCCAATCCTCCCTCTGACTCCCATACCCGTCGACGATTCGAAGTCTGCGGCGCGATCCAGGGCTAGACCTCTCGCACGAGCGGCGGCGACGATCGCGGACGCGAGTGGATGTTCGCTTCCCTGATCGATACTCGCAGCGAATCTCAAGACGTTTTCGTCTGTATACCCGTTCACGCCCAATGCGCACTCGAATGCAGGCCGCCCTTCGGTCAAGGTGCCAGTCTTGTCGACAATCAGCACGTCAACTTTACGCATGTTTTCGATCGCCGCGGCATCACGAAAGAGCACGCCATTCGAGGCGCCCTTGCCACTAGCCACCATGATTGACATCGGCGTCGCAAGACCCAAAGCGCATGGGCATGCGATGATGAGTACTGCGACCGCGTTGATCAGACCGAATACCCAGCTTGGCGCAGGACCGAACATGCCCCATGCGAGGAAGGTCAGCAGGGCGATACCGACGACCGCGACGACAAATGCGCCCGCGACTTTGTCCGCCATGCGCTGCATGGGGGCTCGAGACCGCTGCGCTTCTGCCACCATCTGGACAATTTGCGAAAGGACGGTTTGCGAGCCAACCCTCTCGGATCGGATGACAAGGCTGCCGGAAGTGTTCATGGTCGCGCCAATGACATGGTCACCCACGTGCTTCGTGACTGGAATGGGTTCCCCTGTAATCATCGACTCGTCAAGCGAGCTGGACCCATCGGTCACGACACCGTCTACCGGAACTTTTTCGCCAGGGCGAACCCGGAGTAGGTCTCCCACGTGCACATCAGACAGTGGCACGTCGTCTTCCATGCCGTCGGCACGAAGACGCCGCGCGGTCTTCGGGGCCAGTCCCAATATCGCCTTGATCGCAGCGGACGTTTGCGCACGCGCGCTAAGTTCGAGTATTTGGCCGAACAGAGTCAGCGAAATAATGACAGCTGCAGCCTCGAAATAGACGCCGATCCTGCCGTGGGCAGTGAACGTTGCTGGAAAGGCGCTCGGAAGAGCGGTTGCGATCACGCTGTAGATAAAGGCTGCGCCCGTCCCCAGGCCGATCAGCGTCCACATGTTCGGACTACGGTGGACAAGGGACTGGATACACCTCTCGAAAAACGGAAATCCCGCCCACAGCACGACGGGTGCCGACAGTGCAAGTTCGATCCACGATTGGATGGTCGCTGGCATCCAATCCAGACGATGGCCAAACATCGCCAACACGAACACAATGAGCGTCAGCGGAAGCGTCCACCAAAATCGGCGCCGGAAATCGCTCCTCTCAGGGTTTTCGCCTTCCTCAAGATTCGGGAGAACCGGTTCAAGCGTCATGCCGCATTTCGGGCATTGGCCTGGATGATCCTGCCGTATTTCCGGATGCATTGGGCAAGTGTAAAGTGTTCCACTTGGTGCCGCCGCCGTCGTGGGAGCAGACGGGACAACATATTTGGCCGGTGCCGCTTGAAATTTCGCCAGACAGAGCTCGCCACAAAAGCGGTAGAGGTGCCCCTTATAGCTGTCGCGAAACTGAGCGTCTTCAGTGACCGTCATCCCGCACACTGGGTCTCGAGACTCCACATGCTCATCCGCGCGAGCAGCATGTTCGTGCCCGTGGTGGTGCGTACGGGGATCATGTGTTTGGTCTGCGGCCTCGTGACTCGGAACGCTATTGATATCAGTCTGATGCGAATCCGATGTCGGTTTGTGAGGCGACCCAATTCCGCTGTGTTGATCTGTCACCGTGCGCTCCTCATTCCACTTGTATCGTTCCTTAGACGACCGACCGAATTGCCACCGGTTTCGCGTGGCGAAGCCAGACGAACATTAGTTCCGTCATGTGGTCGACGATTCTGGCCCGGCTCGCACAAAATGACAATCTTGTAATTTGCACGCCATCCAGCTGTCGCCACTAGGTCATCATGCTTACGTATTCATGTCTCGCTGGTGATTATGAATCAGATAGCCGCAATGCGAATGTTCACTCGAGTTGCCGAGACGCTCAACTTTGGCGTCGCGGCGCGGCAATTGGGTGTTTCAAGTGCGATGGTCACAAGAGGGGTCGCTGCCCTGGAGGCGCACTTAGAGGTGCGCCTATTGAACCGAACCACGCGACATGTTTCGCTGACTGATGCGGGACATGCATATTGGCAGGGCTGCAAGGACCTACTATATAGGTTAGATTGCCTCGAATCGACTGTCACGTCCGACGCCCGGGAAACAACCGGGACATTGAAAATCCTAGCGCCGGAAGCATTTGCCGCGAGCGCTCTTGCCGACCTCATTGCTGCCTTCAATCTCATAGAGCCTCGCATAAGCTTTGATGTCGAACTGGTCGAGCGCATTCCGGAGCTGATTACGAACGACTTTGACATCTGGTTCACATTCGATACTCAACTTAAAGATTCTTCTCTCATCTACCGCGCCCTCTCACCAGTTTATGACGTGGTTGTCGCATCCCCAATCTACCTGGCACAACACGGCACGCCGCGACATCCGAGCGATCTCGAGTCCCACCGAACACTCCTTGCAGCAGACAGCACCGAGCGCGTTTGGGAGTTTCAATTTGATGGTATCCCATATCGCTCGTCGCTCCGTCCTGCGTTGAGCGCGCCGAGCACTGTAATGGTTCGCCACGCGGCGATCGCAGGACTCGGCATCGCTTGCCTTCCACATGCGCTTGTCCACCGCGACCTTGAATCAGAGACCCTAAAGGCTGTCCTACCCCAATTCCGAGTCGTCACCGGTCAACGGAAACTGCAAATGCTGTACGCAAGCAACAAATACATGACCCGCAGCGTCCGCCGGTTCATCGACTTCGTGACGGACTTCATTCGCGATGGCACCAGCAAAGCGCAACATCGCCCCGACGACAACGGTAATGTAGGATAGCTACAACACGAATCTGTCACTACAGTATTTCAAAAACCGTAAATTTTTGCACTCTTATCCTTCGGATCTGGACGAAGGCGAAGCGTGCCTCATCCGCGGCTATCCGCCATACACATCCATTTGAAACACTTCAAGAAAAAGGGGGATGCATGAATAAAGTAATCCAGTCGAGCCTTGCCATTGGCATACTGGCTATTCCGTACATTTCGCACGCGCAGTCCAGCGTCACGCTGTACGGTTTGATCGACGAGGGGATCAACTACACGAACAATGTAGGCGGTCACAGCAACTTCGAGATGCAGAGCGGGTTCGCTCAAGGCAGCCGTTGGGGCCTCAAAGGAGTCGAAGATCTCGGCGGCGGCACAAAAGCGGTCTTCCAACTGGAAAATGGTTTCGACGTCAACTCTGGCGCTGCAGGCCAAGGGAAACGGATGTTCGGCAGACAGGCGTACGTCGGCTTGCAGAGTGATCGCTTGGGGACATTGACGTTTGGCCGTCAATACGATTCGGTAGTGGACTACTTGGCGCCGCTGACGGCAAACGGGAACTGGGGTGGCTATCTCCTTTCCCATCCATTCGATAACGACAACACCGACAATTCATTCCGGCTGAACAATTCGGTAAAATTTGCAAGCAACACGTATGGCGGCTTCTCGTTTGGGGGGCTGTACGGGTTCAGTAACCAAGCCTCTGGTTTTGCCAACAATCGCGCATACAGCGTCGGTGCCCAGTATGTAGGCGGCCCGCTTTCAATCGCCGCAGCATACATGCAGATCAACAACCCCGGCGGCACGTCGATTGGATCACTCGCAACGGACGACACCTCGTTCGTCGCCGGTCGCCAACGTGTCTGGGGTGCCGGCATCAATTATCAAATTACGAACGACGCGATGATCGGCTTCGTCTATTCACATACGGACCTCAAAAACACGTCGAGTTCGGTTTATGTCGGAAACTTCGATAACTTGGCAAATTCGCTGAAATTTGATAATTTTGAGATCAATGCGAAATATCAATTCACGAAAAATGCATATATCGGAGGAATGTACAACTATACTCGCGGACGTTTTAACAGCACCGCTGGAAATGTATCCCCGAAATGGCAGCAGGTCGGCCTGATGGTGGACTACCAGCTTTCCAAGCGAACTGACTTGTATGTCCAGGGCATGTATCAACATCTGTCCGGTGGCACCGATAGCATCGCTCCGCTGAATACTGCCTATATCACGGGGGCAGCGTCTTCTTCCTCGACGGCAAATCAAGTCCTTACTCGCGTTGCGATGCGGCACGTGTTTTGATTGGTCTGGGCCGGACATTTCAATATTGAGTCGAGCACAGCCCGCCTAAAAGCGCGACCGGATTCCCAGTGCATGATGCATCTGAGAATCCGCCGCGCACTGTCGACTAAGTGGTCGGCCCTGAACAAATCGTATTGTCGCGCAGATAGGCTCACGCCGGCGACAGCGTAGCAGTGTTGAAATTGAGCAAAGCGGGGAGAATCGGGGCGTAAAATAGCCGCAGCTTGCGCAGTATCATCCGCAGATTGTGGCAGACACGGCACAGCACTGCGTGAATCGCGTCGCCAAGCGCGCCTTTGAGCTAGTTTCGATCGAGCTTGCCGTCGGCCTTCATGGGCCCGATGGCTGGCTCAATCGCGCTTCGGCGCCGGATCATCGCCCGCAGGCCGCGCGTGATGCCTCGTCGCAAACCCGGGTGATAGATCTTCACGCCGTCAATGGCGACTCCCTTGTAGCCTCGGACGGCGACGGCGATCTCCGGTTGGACGTCGCTCAGGATTGCCGCCTGTTCCAGTGCTTCGGCCAGCGTATGTCCGTCGCACGGGTTACCTGGCATCGAGCGCGCCCACCACCAAACCTTCCTTGTGCGTGGTCGTGATCGACACCTTCACGCCGAACTCATACGGTTTGCGTGCCTTGCCCTTCGCCAAGCACTCAACTTCCGGGGGTATGCGCGATCGCCTTCTCCATCACTGTCGTGTCGACGATCACGCACTTCGGACTCGAGCTCTTGACGACTTGGGCCCGTTTGGCTACTCCGATCGTCTCGGCCAGCAGTTCTTCGACGCCGGCTTCGCCCAGCCGCTTGCGCCAGCGCTTCAAGCCCGACGGATCGATCGGCGGCTTCGTCTGCAAGTACATTGCGGATTTCGGTGACGATGATCAGCCGTTTCGGCGAACGTGATCAGTTTGGAAGGTGGTGTTTCGCGGTCAATGGATGGCGGATACCTACGGTGCCCGGCGCCGATATCACGCCGATGTTCGATCGGTCCTGATTACCTGTTCTTAGGGCTTCCGTGCGATGCCTTCGTAAAGGTAAGTAAAGCATCGAGGTCCTGGCGCATATCCGGTACCGATCCGCTCGATACCGAAACCTGCACGCTCGATTAGGGGCAATCGTCCTTTTCGTGCAAAATCTGGCGGTTTATCTAAAAATTCACCTAAAAATCATAAGCTTATGAAACCATCGATTTCGCGGAATTGCGCCCTTCAGGTGCAAAATCTGGCGCTTTAACGCGGCTCTCTGTGGCTCGCCGCTCATTTCCGCGGAGCAAAAGCCTGATCGAACTGCCGAGCCCGCTGCACTTCATCGCTGTGCAGATAGGTCGACGTTGTCGAGATCGACGCGTGGCGTAGATTGTCGCGCACC
The DNA here is from genome assembly GCF_002223205.1 of Burkholderia sp. AU27893. NCBI lineage: Bacteria > Pseudomonadati > Pseudomonadota > Betaproteobacteria > Burkholderiales > Burkholderiaceae > Burkholderia > Burkholderia sp. AU27893. The sequence continues at coordinate 104,142 of NZ_NKFD01000006.1, forward strand.
ATGATCAGCTCGGCGCCCCGCGCCAGCGCGTGTGACGCGTGCGTGTGGCGCATCCAATGCGGGCTCGCGCGGCGCAACTTCTCCGCGGTCGCGGGCCGCTCGTCCTGGATCGCATCGGCGACCAGCACGAAGAACCGTCTCAACACCCGCCAAAGCCGCGTGCTTTCGATGCGTGCGCCGTCCTCGTCGAGACTCGCGACGAGCGGCGTCGCCGGGCTCCAGCGCGCGGGCGTGACCGGCAGGCTCCGCTGCACGAGATACTGGTCGAGCGCCGTCCGGGCCAGCGCCGGCAACGTCACCTTCCCACGTCTTCCGCCCTTACCGAGCACGTGCAGCCAGTGATCGCCGTGTTCGTCCCGGCGAATGTCGGCGAGCGTCGCGCCGACCAGTTCGCTCGCGCGCAAGCCGGTTGCGTAGCCGAAGTCCAGCAGGAACCGCAAGCGCTGAGCGGCCGGCACACTCCAGCCATACGACCATTCCAGGCCGTCGGCCAGCGTGCGGATCAGCAACCACTCGCCCTCGGAGAAGCCGCGCGACACGTCCAATCCGGCGCGCGGCGCATGGTTCTTGACCTTCACTCCCGCAAACGGATTCGCGAGCACGTAGCGCTGCTCGATCAGCCATCGAAACAGCGCCGACAGCACGTTCAGGGCGTATGCCGCTGATCGGGGCGCGAGCGCGCCGGTGAACGGTCGCCATTCGACACTGTGCCGCGGCCGCGACGGCCCGACCCACCGTTCGCGCGGTGTCGGGCGGCGCAGGAATGCCCGGTACGCAATCGCGTCGTCGGTGGTGAGCGACGACAGCGCGCGGCCGCGCTCGACAATCGCCCACAAGATCAGCCGCTCCGCTTCCTTGCGGTAAGCGCGCTGGGTGGCGGCCGATTCGTGTAGCGACAGCCAGGACTGGACTGCCTCGTAGTCGTTGGATGCATTGAGCAGGCAGGCGGCCCGCGGTGCGCGGAACTGTCCGTGCGAGCCGTCGACTTCGTGCGGCACACGCAACTGCTCCCACGGCACGATGTCCCCGGCCGGTGCCGCGACGATCAGCGCCCGCGCCCGTTCGGTCAGCGCCGGATGGGCAGCAAAGAACGCCTCCACTCGGCGCGCACTGGCGACGCCGAGACCTGCAATCGCGATCCACCAGCGGCGCCGGCGCGGAATCCGCACGGTCAGCTCGGCCAGCGTCCGGATGCCATGCGCCCGCAGCGCGGCCACCGCGCGCGGCGGCAACCATTGGTCAATCTCGTCGGCGATGTGCGGCACGGGTGCTGGCAGGCTGCGCAACGTCTCGATCGCGCGCGCAACGGTGTCGGCCGACGCGGCGGACCGCTCGCCGAAGGCTTCCGCCAGATCGACCCGGTGACGGCTCGTCGCGAACGCGACCAGCGCGCGCCGGATGCGGCCGAGTACGCCTCGCGCGGAGGCCCCTGGCGCCTTGCGGTCGCCCAGATAGCGGGCGACTGCCGCTCGAGCGCCGAGCCCGGCGTACCAGGCACGCAGCGCGGCCAGTTCGGCATCGTCAGGAAAGGCGATGGGTTCGGTCTCACGCGTTTTCATGCACGCCAGTTTAAGTCAAAAATGTCGCTGGACAGATAATGTTAATTATCGGCCCAAATCTGATATTGGATAGTTCATCAATTGAAATTCATCTACCTGCTGTGCCGCGCGCCGGGGCAGTCTGACACTCGGCATGAAAGGCGGCCGCGACGGCAGTGCGAAGTTCCACGACGTGCTGAATCCGTTCACGCAGCTCATCAACATCGACGATAGAAGTCGCTCGCGATGCTTCCAACCTCGATCGCGCACCGCGGGCTGTCGCCGGCCGAACTCGCGGACGCCGGCGTGAAAGAAGAAGCTGTGCGGCTATCGAACGGCATCGAGCATATCGACGACCTGCTCGGATCTCGACCAATTCCTCGCGCGGGTTTGACCAGAGCGGTCGCGCCGGCTTGCCGGTGCGACCGCATCAAACCGCTTGACCCTGAAGCGGCTTCAAGCTATTCAATCCCCGGTTCGTGCCGAGGCGACACCCGGCGCGTACGATTGTGCAACGCAGCTCCCGCTGCGGCACACCAACCGCTGAGAGGCCTCATGACATCGACCGCGAAGCTTGCGTTGCTCACGTTACCGCCCATCCTGGCGGCCTTTTTCGGCGCCCTCGCGGCCGCGTGGCGCGCGCCTGGGCCAAAAACGTCAAGCGTGATTCAGCATTTCACCGGCGGCATCGTGTTCGCGGCCGCAGCGCTCGAACTGCTGCCACAGGACCGCGAGCATGCGCTGTTTCCGGTCGTCGTCGGCTTCGTGCTCGGCCTTGCGCTGATGCTGGCGATCCACGCGCTGTCGGGCGCGATCGAGACGCGCTTCGAGGCAGCGCGGTTGCCGGTCAGCCTGATCATCGTCACCGCGATCGACCTCGTCGTCGACGGCCTGGTGCTCGGCATCGCTTTTTCCGCAAGCGACGAAAGCGGCATCATCCTGACCGTCGCGCTGACGCTCGAGGTGCTGTTCCTCGCGCTGTCGGTCAGCGCGGCGCTGGCCGCGGCCGACATCGGGCGCTTGCTGTCGATCGTCGTGCCGGTCGCGCTCGCGGCGCTGTTGAGCGTCGCGGCCGTTGCCGGCAATGTGGCGTTCGCCGGGCTGCCGGCGAATATCTATGCGGCGCTGCTGGGACTGGGCACGGTCGCGCTGTTGTACCTCGTCACCGAGGAACTGCTGGTCGAAGCCCACGAAGTGCCCGAAACACCGTTCGCGACGGCTTCGTTCTTCATCGGCTTCATCGTGTTCCTCCTGATCGAAGGATCGGTGAAAGCCGGATGAGCCGCACGCGACGGCGCGACGGCTACCAGGTCGTCGCGCCGGTCGGATAGGTATCGACGATCCGCGTGCCGTTGACCGGCGTGACACCCTCGTTGCGCAGCGCAGTCCACAGATCGATCGCATGCTCGCGCGACTTGCGACTGCCGTCGTCGGTCAGCACGTTCAGCGCGATCACTTCGTCGCGCGTGGTCAGCTGCAGCTGTTCCTTCAGCTTGCGTGACTGATGCGACGCGGTGCGAACGTCGCCGAGCACGATCCATTTCGCCGCGGCGGTCGACTCGTCGCCGACATCGGCAGGAACGAACGTCAGCCGACCGTTGTCGACTTCGCATTGCCCGCGCATGAACGTCGCGGTCCACGCACCGACCGGCACGGCCGCGAATTCGCAACGCATCCGCTCGTTAGCTCGCTGGTCGACGTCGTGTGCCGACGCATGCGACAGCGCACGCTCCGGCCAGCCGGCCGCCATCGCGGCCGTCGACATCAGACATGCCACAAGCACGATTCCTTTCGCGATATTGCGCATGACGCGCTCCTCTTCTTATGGGGTGCGGTGGCCGGCACCGCGGCGGTCGGCCGCGAACGAACGATCAGCGAACCGGAAAGCGGTTGTCGTGCGCATCGACCATCGGCGCCGCCTCGCCGCGATGCAGCGTTGCACGATGGATTTCCTGGTTGCGCGCGACGGTGGCCGGGCTCGCCGGGTAATCTTGTTTCGGGCTTGGGATCACGCCATCGTGGCGCGCGCGCACCGGTTCCTGGCGGACTTCTTGCCGGGTCTTCTGCTGCTCGGCCGCTGCTCGCGAAAAGGCCGCAATCGATAACGCGGCAGCGGCGATGACTATCATCGGTCGCGGCATGTTCAAGGCGTTCGCTCCTTGCTGGAAATCCGTGACTCGAGCCTTCACTTTGATCCGGTGGCGGTGCGGAAACGTGATCGCCGCATGACGGTTTCGTCACCGTTCCGGCATCTCCTGCATTGCACTGCGAATGAAATTCGTCGCATGTTTCGACGCTCATGAGGCGGCGATGACATTTTTCTCATTTGTCCCTCACCTCCACGATTCGAACGCTTTCCAGAATCGCCAGCGCGATCGCGATATTCCGGCCCGCCGCCGCAAAGCTCGGCACCGGGGTCGAACGATGCACGGAACGACCATCTTGAACTTCAGGGACACACCATGAAAACACCAGTTCGGCTTGTGACGATGTCGGCGGCGCTGCTGACGACAGCCCAAGTGGCCCATGCGACGGAAGTCACGCTCTACGGCCTGTTCGATACGTCGCTCACCTATGTATGGAACGCCAGTGCGGACGGCAAGAATCTCGTCGGTCTCGGCAACGGCAATCTGCTCGGCAACCGCTTCGGCGTGAAAGGCGCGGAGGATCTCGGCGGCGGGCTGAAGGCGATCTTCACGCTGGAAAACGGCTTCAACCCGAACACCGGCGCGCTCGGGCAAGGCAGCCGGATGTTCGGCCGGCAGGCGTTCGTCGGACTGGAAAGCTCGCGCTGGGGCACCCTGACGCTCGGCCGCCAGTACGACGCGCTTGCCGATGTCGCGTGGCCCGTGACCGGCGACTTCTATTTCGGCAGCGTGTATGCAACACCCGGCGACGTCGATAACTACGACACGTCGTCGCGAACCGACAACGCGGTGAAGTACACGTCGCCGACGATCGGCGGATTCCAATTCGTCGGCATGTATGCGCTCGGCGGCGTGGCTGGCAAGAGCGGTGCCGGGCAAACTTGGTCGGCCGGCCTTTCATACAGCAACGGCCCGGTCGATGTCGCGGGCGGCTACTACTACGCGGCCAACCGTTCGTCGCTCGCCAACGGCATCCGCACCGGCTGGAACGGCACTTCCGACGGCACGTTCGATGGGTCGCTGGTCAACGGCGGCTACATCTCGGCGAAATCGATCGGCATCGCGCGCGGCGCGCTGCGCTACAACTTCGCGCCCTTCGCGGTCGGTGTCGACTACAGCAATGCGCTGTACAAGGCTGATGCGATGTCGGTATTCCGAAGCACGCAGAAATACGACACCGCACGCGGGTTCTTCAACTACCAGGCAACGGCCAACCTGCTCGTCGGCGTCGGCTACAGCTACACGAAGGCCCGTGGAGATACGAGCGCGACCTACCATCAGGTATCGGCCGGCGCCGACTACGTGCTATCGAAGCGCACCGATCTCTACGCGGTCGGTGCCTGGCAACGTGCGAACGGGGAACAGCGCACGGTCGACGGCGGCACCCAAACGGCGCAGGCGTCGATCGGCTCGTACGGCTATGGCGGCACGCGCACGCAGGGCATCGTCAATCTCGGGTTGCGTCACCGGTTCTGAATCGCGGCGGCCAACCATGCGCGCCTCGTAACGGAAATTTCATGTTCGGATCAGGTCCACGATGCGTCGCGCCGCTACGATCGGAACGGTGACGGGCCACGCTCGTTCACACCCACGCAGCGGGTCGATGTCGTATGGCACGATCCCGCGTTAGGCCCGGACTCGTCGAGTGCCGGGCCATTTTCTCTTTACGCGTGTCCGACGATCACCGCACGGAATTGCGCTGCGGGAATAGGCATGGATGCGTTTTCACATACAGGTTCGGATTGCCGCAGCGATGCCCGGCATAGTCGACCTGCTCGCCAGCCGTCAGGTCGACCGGCGCGGGCTTGCGCGCGGCGGCAGGGGCGGTGGCCGTGGTGCCGGAACGTGTCGACGCGCAGCCCGCGAACAGCGAGACGATCAGGACTGCGATCAAGGCGAGGCGAATGGCGGGACGATGCAATTTTCGACCTGTAATGAAATCGAGGCAGGACCGCCCGCTTTCGATCCTGCTGCTTGCGAACGGCGCGAATGCCGTCCACGCCATCGGCAGGCGGCTGACTCGATGTTCCGCCTTCCGCGCATCGCATTCATGATGCGAACATGACAATTTCGTCATGCCGCACGCATATGCCGCAATTGCCGTGACGCCCCCGAATCTGACGCATTTTTCATCTTTCGATCACGGTAGCGCACGGCCGTCTTTGCATACTGGGCTCATGGTTCGCCACCCGGCGGCCTCGTTCAAATCAAGGAGTATTCACAATGAAGACCGCAAAATTGGCTACTCTGTTCCTCACCGCCACGATGTCGCTCGGCATGGCCGTGCAAGCTGCTCACGCACAGACGCAGGCGCAAGGCAAGACCCGCGCACAGGTCATAGAGGAGCTGAAGCAGGCGCAACATGAAGGCGTCGTACCGGTGGGCAAGACGCAATACCCGCCGACAAAGGACATGGTCTCGCGCAACAAGGAACTGCACGGAATCTCAGTGCATGCGGGTGAGAAAGCCCCGCAGGCCGACCAGCACGATAATCTGGCCCAGCGGTAATATCTCGCTAAGGACTGATCGAGGGTAACGTGGCAGGCGCTAGCGCTCTGGGACCCACGCGCGGCCCCACGTACTGGCGCCGCTATGCGCTAGCGGCCGGCGTCCGCTTCGACTTGGCCGGCCGTCGCGGAAAGCGCAGCCAGAAGGTCGTGCGGCGGCCCGGCTCGCTGTCGACGCCACATTCGCCGCCGTGGTTGTCCATGATCGACCGGACGATCGCGAGGCCGAGCCCCGTGCCCGATGCCGAATTGTGCCGCGACGGATCGACGCGATAGAAGCGCTCGAAAATCCGCCCGACATGCTCGGCGGCAATGCCGGGCCCCGTATCGGACACGGCGATCGTCGTCGCACCACCCTGCTCGACGCAATCGATCGTCACGACGCTGCCGCGCGGCGCATAGGTCAGCGCATTCGACAGCAGATTGCTCAACGCGCGCTGGTACAGCGTCAGATCCGCGTCGACCCACGCGTGGCCGTCGACCTTCACGGTCACGCCTTCATCTTCCGCCAGCGGCTCGTAGTATCCGGCCACCCGCTCCGCTTCCTCGGCCGCATTCAGCCGCCGCACGCTGATCGACGTGCCGGCCTGTTCCGAACGCGCGAGAAACAGCATGTCCTCGATCATCCGCGACAACCGCTGGTATTCGTCGATGCTCGACTCGATCACGCTCCGGTATTCGTCCGCGCTGCGCGGTTGCGACAGCACGACCTGCGCGGCCGCCTGCAGGTTCGTGAGCGGCGTGCGCATGTCGTGCGCGAGATTCGACGAGAACTGGCTCAGCCGCGTGAACGATTCGTTCAGCCGTTCGAGCATCCCGTTGAACGCATGCTCGAGCTCCTTCAGCTCGCCCGACGTATCGAGTTCCGGCAGCGGATGCGCGAGCTGGCTCGTCGACATCTGCTCGGCACGCGCGGCGAACCGCCGCAGCGGGCTCAGCCCGAGCGCGGCGATGCCGTACGCGATCGCGGCCGCGAGCACCACGCCGAACACCTCGATCACGACGATCGTATAAGCATGCGTGCGCAACAGCAGCACGTCGGCGCTGCGATCGTACTGCACGGCGACGCGCATCACGGGCGCACCCGCGCCGGCGAGCGGCACGGCCGTCAGCAGGTACTGGTGCCGTGCGCCCGGCGGCGCGACGCCGACGGGGACGCGCCCTGTGTTCATCGACAGCAGCGGCGCATACGGACGGAAGCCGGGTGTGCCGACGATGCGCGTCCCGGCGGCATCGAAGATCGCGAGGTCCATGTTCGGGTGACCGTGCAACTGGTCGATCCAGATATCGCTGTTGCGCGCGACGTCGGCCGTCGTGCGCGCTTCGGCCAGATGCGTGCCCAATGCGGCGGAAATGCCGGCCATCTGCTCGGCCGACGTCGTTTCGACGCGGTTGCTCAGCGCTTCGTAAAGCGCGACGCCGCTCGACGCGAGGATCACCGACGTCGACAGGACGATCAGCGCGGTCAGGCGTCCGCGCAGCGTGCGCGGCAGCAGGCGCGCGATCATGCGGCCGCGCCGCCGCGCGCTTCGAGCACGTAGCCCATCCCGCGCACGGTGTGGATCAGCTTCGGTTCGTATGCGTCGTCGATCTTCGAGCGCAGCCGCCGGATCGCCGAATCGACGACGTTCGTGTCGCTGTTGAAGTTCATGTCCCACACCTGCGATGCGATCGTCGCGCGCGGCAGGATCTCGCCCTCGCGGCGCATCAGCAGCCACAGCAGCGCGAATTCCTTCGCGGTCAGCAGGATCGTGTCGCCCTGCCGCGTGGCCTTGCGGCGCGTCAGGTCGAGTTCGAGATCGGCCACGCGCAGCGTGTTCGAATCGCGCGGCTGGCCGCGCCGCAGGATCGACTTGATGCGCGCGGTGAGTTCGACGAAGTCGAACGGCTTCGCGAGATAGTCGTCGGCGCCGAGTTCGAGGCCCTTCACGCGATCGCCGACGTCGTCGCGCGCAGTCAGGAATAGCACGGGCGTCGACTTGCTGCGCCGCAGGTTCTGCAGCAGCGTCCAGCCGTCCTGCCCCGGCAGCATCACGTCGAGTACGAGCAGGTCGTACTCCTCCGTTTCGGCCTGATGCTGGCCCGTGATGCCGTCCTCGACCCAGTCGACGACGTAGCCGGCCTCGGTCAACCCCTTGCGCAGATACGCGCCCGTCTTCGGTTCATCCTCGACAATCAGAATTCGCATCACGCATTACCCTTGAAGAAACGCAGCCGGCGCATCATGCCCGCGCCGAACCCGCCGCGCAACGCCGCGCGCCACGACACCGCGTGGCTGACACGGTACAGCACCGGCAGCACCAGCAGCGTCAGCGCGGTGGACGACAGGATACCGCCGATCACGACCGTCGCGAGCGGGCGCTGCACCTCGGCGCCGGTGCCGGTCGCGAACGCCATCGGCAGGAAGCCGAGCGACGCGACCAGCGCGGTCATCAGCACGGGCCGCAGCCGCGTGAGCGCGCCGTCGCGCACCGCGGCGTCGAGCGGCTCCCCTTCGTCGCGCAGGTTGCGGATGAACGAGATCATCACGAGACCGTTGAGCACGGCCACGCCGGACAACGCGATGAAGCCGACCGCCGCCGTGATCGACAGCGGAATCCCGCGCAGCCACAGCGACACGACCCCGCCGCTCAGCGCGAACGGAATGCCAGTGAATACGAGCAAGCCGTCCTTCACGTTGTTGAACATCACGAACAGCAGCACGAACACCATGAACAGCGCGAGCGGCACGACGAGCTTCAGGCGCTCGCTCGCGCTTTGCAACTGCTCGAACTGCCCGCCCCACGACACCCAGTAGCCGGCCGGCACGCGCACGTCCTGCTGCAACTGCTCGCGCGCATCGGCGACGAACGAGCCGACGTCGCGCCCGCGCACGTTCGCGCTGACGACCACTCGCCGCTTGCCGTCCTCGCGGCTGATCTGGTTCGGGCCGGGCGCCACGTCGATCGTCGCGAGCTCCGCGAGCGGCACGTACGGCGCCGCCGCGAGCGGTGCGCCGGCGCCGGCCGTCGGCGCGGGCAGCGCGATCGGCAGCCGCTTGATCGCCTCGATGTCGGTGCGCAGCTCGTCGGGCAACCGCACGACGATGTCGAAGCGGCGATCGCCCTGGAACAGCGTACCGGCCTTCTGCCCGCCGACGGCCGCGGCCACCGAATCCTGCAGGTCGGCGACGCTCACGCCGTAGCGCGCGAGCTTGTCGCGGTCGAGGTTGACGGTCAGCACCGGCAGGCCCGTGGTCTGCTCGACCTTCACCTCCGACGCACCCGGCACCTTCCGCAACGCGGCCGCGATCTGTTCGCCGGTCTGGTTCAGCACGGCCATGTCGTCGCCGAAGATCTTCACGGCGACGTCGCTGCGCACGCCCGAGATCAGTTCGTTGAAGCGCAGCTGGATCGGCTGCGAGAACTCGTAGGCGTTACCCGGCAGCTCGGCGAGCGCTTCCTCGATCTCGCTCACGAGCTGCTCGCGCGGCTTCTTCGGGTCGGGCCACGTGTCGGCCGGCTTCAGCATGATGTAGCCGTCCGACAGGTTCGGCGGCATCGGGTCGGCCGCGATCTCGGCCGTGCCGGTGCGCGCGAACACGCGCTCGATCTCGGGGAAGCGCGCCTTCAGCGTCTTCTCGATCGACTTCTGCATCTCGACCGACTGCGACAGGCTCGTGCCGGGAATTCGCAATGCGGCAACGGCCAGGTCGCCTTCGTTGAGGCTCGGGATGAACTCGCTGCCGAGCCGCGTGGCGAGTCCGAGCGTGGCGAGCACGATCGCGCCCGCCCCGATCATCACGCGTGCCGGGCGCGTCATGAACGCGGCGAGCACCGGTTCGTACGCACGCCGCGCCCAGCGCATCAGCCGGTTCTCCTTCTCCTCGACCCGCTCGCCGATGAATAGCGCGACGGCCGCCGGAATGAACGTGACGGTGAGCACCATCGCGGCAGCGAGCGCCATCACGACCGTGATCGCCATCGGGTGGAACATCTTGCCCTCGACGCCGGTCAGCGCAAAGATCGGCAGGTACACGACCATGATGATCAGTTGCCCGAAGATCAGCGCGCGGCGCGCCTCCTGCGATGCGCCGAACACTTCGGCGAAACGCTCGTCGCGCGTGAGCGGCCGCCCGGCCGCCGCCTGCGCATGCGCGAGCCGCCGCACGCAGTTCTCGACGATCACCACCGCGCCGTCGACGATGATCCCGAAGTCGAGCGCGCCGAGGCTCATCAGGTTCGCGCTCACCTTCGCGTTGACCATCCCCGTGAAGGTCATCAGCATCGACAGCGGAATCACGAGCGCGGTGATCAGCGCCGCGCGGATGTTGCCGAGGAACAGGAACAGCACGGCGATCACGAGCACCGCGCCCTCGAGCAGGTTCTTCTTCACGGTCGCGACGGCCTTCTCGACGAGCACCGTGCGGTCGTACACCGGAATCGCCTTCACGCCGGCCGGCAGCGTGCGGTTCACGTCCTCCATCTTCGCGGCGACGGCCTTCGACACCGTCCGGCTGTTCTCGCCCATCAACATGAACACCGTGCCGAGCACGACTTCCTCGCCGTTCGACGTCGCGGCGCCGGTGCGCAGTTCGCGGCCGACGTCGACCACGCCGACGTCCTTCATCCGCACCGGCACGCCGCCGACGTTGGTCAGCACGATGTTCGCGATGTCGTCGACAGTGCGCGCCTGGCCCGGCACGCGCACGAGATACTGCTCGCCGCGCTTTTCGATGTAGCCGGCGCCGACGTTGTCGTTGTTGCGCTCGAGCGCCCGCACGACGTCAGCGAGCGTCAGCCCGTACGACATCAGCTTCGCCGGATTCGGCGCGACGCGATACTCCTTCACGTAGCCGCCGATCGAGTTGACCTCGGTCACGCCGCGCACGTTGCGCAGTTGCGGCCGCACGACCCAGTCCTGCAGCTCGCGCAGGTCGGCCGCCGTGTAGCGCGTGCCGTCGGGCTTGCGCGCATTGGCGTCGGCTTCGACAGTCCACAGGTAGATCTCGCCGAGGCCCGTCGACGTCGGGCCCATCGCGGGCGCGACGCCGGCCGGCAGCTTGTCCTTCGCTTCCTGGATGCGCTCGTTGACGAGCTGACGCGCGAAGTAGATGTCGGTGCCGTCCTTGAAGATCACGGTGACCTGCGACAGCCCGTAGCGCGAGATCGAACGCGTTTGTTCCAGCCCCGGCAGCCCGGCCATCGCGGTCTCGACCGGATAGGTGATGCGCTGCTCGGCCTCGAGCGGCGAGTAGCCGGGCGCGGACGTGTTGATCTGCACCTGCACGTTCGTGATGTCGGGCACCGCGTCGATCGGCAGCCGCTGGTAGCTGAACACGCCCAGCGCGGCCACGGCCGCGATCGCGAGCATCACGAGCCAGCGGTGCGCAATCGCAAAGCGGATCAGGCGCTCAAACATGTCGGGATTCCTTGAAACGGGGTACGGTCGCCCGTACCGGGCGCGCCGCGCGGCCGGTCACCCGGCGGATCGGAAGGCGCGCCGCATAACGGGCTGCCAGTCGCGCCACGGCGCACGCGTATTGCTGCTCATTCATGTTCCGCGCTCCCCTTGCCGAGTTCGGCCTTCAGCACGAAGCTGTTCGTCGCCGCGTATTCCTGGCCCGGCTTAAGCCCCTTCAGCACTTCGGTCGCGCGTTCGTCGCGCCGCCCCGTTTCGACGGCCTGTGCGACGAAACCCTTCGGCGAACGCACGAACACCGACGGCGCGCCGTCGACGTCCTGCAGCGCGTCGCTCGCGACCGCGAGCGGCACGCCCTGCCGGCCCGCGTCGACCGACACGTTCACGAACATCCCCGGGCGCCACACGCCGTCGGGGTTCGGCAGCACGACGCGCGCCGGCGCGGTACGCGTCTGTTCGCCGAGCAGCGAACCGACGTACGCGATCGGGCCGCTCGAACGCGATTCGAACGCGGTCGCGCTGACGGTCGCATCGCGGCCCACGCGCACGTCGTTCAGCCGCTGCGCCGGCACGGCCATCTCGGCCCACACGGTCGACAGGTCGGAGATCACGAACATGCTCGCATCGGCGGCGATCGCCTCGCCGGGCGTCGCATGCTTCTCGACGATCGTGCCGGCGAACGGCGCACGCAGTTCATAACGGTTCAGCGCGCCCGCGCCCGCCGGCGCGTTCAGCGCGGCGAGCTTCTGTCGCGCGTTCTGCACGGCGATCTCGGCCTCGCGCAACTGCACCTGCGCCTGCTGATAATCCTGTTCGGCCGAGATGCGCTCCTGCCACAGCGTGCGTTCGCGCTCGTAGGTTGCGCGCGCACCCGACAACCGGCGCTCGGCCGTCAGCAGTTCGCTGCGGCGGTCCGCCAGATCGGTGCTCGCGATCACGGCGAGCACCTGCCCTTTCGCGACGTTCTGCCCGAGCGACACCGATACCTGTTCGACGATGCCGGCCACGCGCGGCACCACGTGCGCGGTGCGATCCTCGTTGAACTTGATCTCGCCCGGCAACTGGAACGGCGTCGCAATCTGCGCGGGGCCGGCCTTCGCGAGCGCGATCTTCGACGTCGCCAGTTGCGCGTCGGTCAGCGCGACCGCGCCGTCGGCGCGCGCGAACGGGAACGATGCGGCGTCGTTGCCGGCCTTCACGTCGATCGTCGCATCGAATACGTGCGGCTTCGCGACCGACTGTGCGGACACGAACTTCTGGCCGGCCGCGTCGAACCGCAACGGCTCGTGCGTGCGGTCGTACCGCACCAGCGTGCCGGACACGGTCACGCCGTTGGTCGCGGGCTTGCCGTCGACGAACGGATAGACGACGAGCCGCGCATCGCCGGGCTTTTCCGTCATCACGATCTCGACGGACAGCTTGCCGCGCTTCAGCACGACGCCGCCGTGCGCGCCGGCGCCCTCGGCCGGCTGGGCGGATTCGGCGGTCGTCGGCGCCGATGCGCCGCTCCCGCCCCGCGTGACGGCGAGCGCGCCGATCACGATTCCTGCGCCGCCGAGCACGGCCGCCGCAATGATGAAGATTCTGCTGCGTGACATGATGATCCTTCAGTTAAGAGGGGCGCTCATTGCGCGCCGGCCGCGAGCGGCGTGCCGACGAGCCGGCCGATATCGGCACGGGCCGTATGCGCGTCGGCAAGCGCACGGACGTATTGCGACTGCCCCTGGAACAGCGTGCGCTGCGCGTCGAGCACGTCGAGGAAGCTGAACTTCCCGAGTTCGTAGCCGCGCGACATCGCGTCCAGCGCGACGCGCGCGGCCGGCAGGATGTCGGACTTCAGCCGCTGCGCTTCCTGCTCGGCGGCCTCGAAATTGGCGTATGCCTGCGTCAGTTCAAGCCGCAGCCGCGTGCGTTCGCGGTCGAGATCGGCGTTCGCGCGCTCGGCCTTGTGCGTCGCCTCGAGCAGCGCGCCCTTGTTCGTGTTGAACAGCGGAATCGGGATCGACACACCGACCACCGCCTGGTTGTCGGGCACGCCGCCCGTGGTCACGCGCTTCACGCCGGCGCTGACCGTCACGTCCGGGATGCGGCGCGCGCGCTCCAACGACACGGCCGCGTTCGAGCGCAGCATTTCGGCACGCGCGATTCGCGCGAGCGGCGCATCATCGAGCCGCGCAGTCAGCGCGGACAGCGGCTCGACCGACGGTACGGCTTCGAGGTCGCCGAGCACCGCAAGCGGGTCGTTGCGCGCTTCGCCCATCACCGCGTTCAGCTTCTCGCGCGCAACGTCGACACGGCCACGCGCGGTCACGACTTCGATCTGCACGCCGGCCGCCGCCACCTGGGCCTTGGTCGCCTCGACCGGCGACACCTTGCCGGCCTGCGCGCGACGGGCTGCCAGATCCGCGGAGCGCGCGGCGATCGCGGCCGACTCCTCGGTCACCTGAAGCTGGCGCTGCGCGGCGAGCAGCCCGTAGAAGGCTGCGATCACGTCGGCGCGCACGACGGCGCCCTGCTCGTCGAGCGATGCGCTGGCCGATTCGCGGCCATACGACGCGACGTCGAGCCGCGCGCGACGCTTGCCGCCCAGTTCGATCGTCTGGTTGATCAGCGCGGTCGACGTGCGTTCCGCGCGGCTGAAGCCTTCCTGCAGAAACGACACTTCGGGATTCGGGCGCGCGCCTGCCTGCATCAGCGCGCCGGCCGATGCATCGACATCCGCGCGCGCGCCGCGCAGCGCCGGGTTGTTTCGGGCGGCGACCGCGAGCGCGTCGGCAAGCGTCAATGACGATGCAGGAAGTGCGTCGGACGGCGGTGCGCCGATCGGCGCGGCGGCGGCAGCCGGGGCCGGCCCCGGCGACAGCGATGGCTGCGCATGAGCCGTCGCGGCCATCGCGAAAACGATGGCCACGGCGAGGTTGAGCTTGAACATGTTCAGTTCTGCGGTAACGGTTTGCGACCGATGCTACGGACCGGCCGCAGTGCGAACATGAGGCGAAGATGACAATTCCGTCATGTCCGGCGCGACAGGTGTTGAGGTTGGTAGATCGGCGCGCGTCAATGTAGTTGCCGCCTGATTCATGCAGCCAGAGGCTGTTTGCTGCCGACGTGCGGGGCCATCGCAACGCAGCGTCGCGCCGTTATCGCCGTGCAGCACCAGGCTGTTTTTGTCGCTCGGCACGTTTGCCGTCCATGGACAAGCGGATGCCCGGTGCACATCGAACTGCTGCGCCAGTTCGGCTAGCGTCCGCTCACCTTGACCGCCGCCATCGCCACTTTCGCTTTTAACACGGCTGAGTGCGTCCGTCGGGTTCTCTTCGTCATCTTTCTGGTTCCTTTGTCGGCATTATCGCCGGCTCAGGCCCCGAGCGTTCCACTGATCCCACTGTCCGAATTTGCGCGGCCATCTCTTTCAGACGTCGTGATCGCAGCCGTTACGTTCAGCTAAGCGATAGTGCTCAACATCGGTAAGCACCCGGTAAAGGCACCGAGACTCGTGAGGTGCCGCTGATCAAGCCGCGGCGAGCGTCCAGCGATGCGGAAGCAGCGCCGCGATGTCGTCGGCACGATGCGTGGGCAGTCGGGTAAGCACCTCTTTCAGGTAGGCGTACGGATCATGGCCGTTAAGCTGCGCCGACCGGATCAGGCTCATGATCGCGGCTGCACGTTGCCCCGCGCGCAGTGAGCCGGCGAACAACGCGTGGCCGCCAACCGCGGATATGCTCAGCAATGCGGCGAGCACGACCGGTACGGCGAGCGTCCACAGCCTGCTTGTGCGCGCAACGTTGAGCGCGGCGCTCACCGACAGCGCGAGAAAAAGCACCTCGAGCGTGAGAGCTATCGTGAGGATGAGGCCCGTCTGTTCGCCCGCCGAAAATGCGATACCAAGTACCAGACCATCGACGATGAGGTCGATGGCCGTGACGATGATCAGACCTGTCGGCAGCGTTGCATCTTCCAACCACCTCTCCAGCCGGTCGCACATCTGCCGGATGCCAGCGTCAGCAACAGGCCCAGTACGGAGCCGATGACGACTGGGGTCGTCGTGTGCGTTCTGTCCTGGAGCAGTAACCCCAGGGACGCAGCTGCGAACACGATGCCGCCGGTGAAATGCTGGATGACACTGGTTGTGCGGGCACCGGGCGTCTTCACGGATACGACGAGCGCCCCGGCGCCTGCTGCGAGAAGGGGCGGAAGCGTAAGAAGCGCCAGTTTAACGGCGGGCGTCATCCAGTGACCGGACTGCCGCACTGGCTGCAGAACCTCGCGCCGGTCGCCAGCGCAACATTGCATTTTCCGCATACCACTGGACCCAGCGACGTGGCGCATTGACTGCAGAAACGTGCGCCCTGCGCATTGGCCGTCATGCATTTCGGACAGGTAACGGCGTCCGTGGCACGCTGCGGAGGTGCCGCCGTCCTTCCCCAAGCCTGGTCATGATGACCACCTGAGCCGTGGCCGCCACCATAGCCGTGGCCACCGCCGTGTGCGTCCCGTCCGCCCTCGTGGCTACCGCGGCCGCCATGATGACCACCAAGTATTCTTTCCAACCACCCCATCGCAACCTCCAGTAGAGTCGGGTCAGTTCTGGCACTGCCTGCCGTTCACTTGCGCAGCAGACGCAGGCCGTTGCCCACCACCAGTAGACTGGCTCCCACGTCGGCGAATACCGCCATCCACATGGTTCCGTACCCCGCCACCGTGAGTGTCAGGAAGACAGCCTTGATTCCAAGCGCCACGGTTATGTTCTGCACGAGGATGGAATGCGTCGCTCTGGACAGGCGGATGAAGGCAGGAATCTTTCGCAGGTCGTCATCCATTAGCGCGACGTCTGCCGTCTCGATCGCGGTGTCCGTTCCCATTGCGCCCATTGCGAAGCCAATATCGGCCCGCGCGAGCGCCGGCGCGTCATTGATGCCGTCACCGACCATGCCGACTGTCGCCCCGTCGGCCGCCAATGCATCGACGGCATTGAGCTTGTCTTCAGGCAACTGGTTTCCCTTCGCCTGGTCAATGCCGACCTGCCCGGCAATCGCTTCTGCCGTGTGCGGATTATCGCCGGTGAGCATCGCGGTGCGCACCCCCAGCCGATGCAATTCCGCGATGGCTGCGCGGCTGGTGTCCTTCACGGTGTCTGCGACCGCAAAGAGCGCCACGACGCGGTCATTATTGACCAGCATGACGACCGTCTTTCCCTGTCGCTCAAGGGTATCCAGACGGGCCTCCAGGTCCGGCGAACAACGTCCCATTTCTTCGACCAGCCGGTGGTTGCCGAGCGACCAGGACACGCCATCGATCGTGCCGCGCACGCCGCGGCCGGGAATTGCTTCGAAGTCATCGACCGGCAGACGCGGAAGATGCTGCACCTCCGCGGCGTTGGCGATCGCCAGTGAAACCGGATGATCGGAGCGACTTGCAAGACTCGCGGCCAACGCGCAGCAGTTCGCGAGGTCGACCTGCGCACGCAGTTCGAAATCAGTCTGCACCGGCTTGCCATGGGTGATCGTGCCTGTCTTGTCGAGAGCGAGCCAGGTCAGCTTTCGCCCCTGTTCAAGGTAGGTGCCGCCCTTGATCAGGATGCCACGGCGCGCTGCAGCGGCGAGGCCACTGACAATTGAGACCGGCGTCGAAATCACAAGGGCGCACGGGCACGCGATGACGAGCAGCACGAGCGCCTTGTAGATCCAGTCATGCCAGTTCCCGTTCATCACCAGCGCCGGGACGACCGCGACCGCCATGGCGATCGCGAACACGATTGGCGTGTAGACTCGTGCGAACTGGTCGACGAACCGTTGAGTTGGCGCCTTCGCGCCTTGCGCTTCCTCCACCGCGTGGATGATACGGGCGAGCGTCGTGCTGCCCGCCGCCGCGGTGACGCGATATTCGAACGAGCCCGCTTCGTTGATCGTCCCAGCGAACACCAGGTCACCTTCGGCTTTTTCGACCGGCAGGCTCTCGCCCGTGATCGGTGCCTGGTTGATGCTCGAGCGCCCCGCCACGATGTTGCCGTCGAGGCCGATACGCTCGCCCGGTTTCACGCGCACCACGGAGCCAACGATCACCGACCCCGCCTCGATTTCGGCCCACGAGCCGTCCGGTTGCCTGACGGTGGCCTTTTCAGGGGCAAGCCGCATGAGACCCTGAATCGCGTGGCGTGCGCGGTCGAGCGACTTCGCCTCAACCAGCTCGGCAATCGTGAACAGCACCATCACCATCGCGGCTTCCGGCCACTGGCCGAGCGCCAGTGCGCCGGTGACGGCGATGCTTATCAGCGCGTTGATGTTCAGATTGCCGTTGCGGAGTGCCACCCAGCCCTTTCGGTAAGTCGTGAGACCGCACGCCAGGACAGCAAGGATGGCCAGTGCGGCGCTCACCCATCCCGGCTGTCCCAACCAGCTCGCTGCTTCCGACGCAATCGCCGCCAAACCGGCTAGCGCGAGTGGCCACCACGGCTTCGCGGGCGCTTCCGGAACCGCTGCAAGCTGCCCACCGGCTTTGGCAACCTCAGGAGTAAAGTCCAGCGAGCGGATTGCGTCGAGCACCGGCGCGAGGGCGTCCGGCGCGTGGGTAACAGTCAGCACCCGCTGCATCAGATTGAACTCCATGCCCTTGACGGACGCCATTGCGCCGAGCTTGTTGCGAATCAAGGCTTCTTCCGTGGGGCAGTCCATCTGCAGAATGCGGATCGGCGTGCAGACGCTGTCACTGGCCACCGTCGGCGAGGCGAGCGCACCCAACGTTGCTGCGCCGGGAGTGCAGCAGCTGCCGTCGTGGTCGTGGTCGTGATCACGGCCATGATCATGGCTGTCGCTGTGTACGGGAGCGTGCTCATGCCAATGGGCGGTGCCACAGCAATGCTCCTGGTCGCGATCGTGAGCATGAGCGGAGCCGTCGGTTGCCGCGGCGAGCTGACCGCCATGGCTGTGAGCGGATTGATCCTGATGGCCAACCTGCTGGAGATTGGTGTTTCCGCCAGACGAAGGGGTCGTTTTGGACATTGCTGGATTCCTTAAGCGCGTTGTGGTCTAGTAAACACCTTGGAGCCGCTCCAAGGTCAAGCACAGCGCAAGGAAATTTTGTATGAAAATTAGCGAGCTGGCCATGCAGGCAGCTGCACGGCCGATACGGTCCGGTTCTACGAGAAGGAAGGCCTTTTTCCCGTTGCGGAACGGTCCGATACCAATTACCGGATCTACGGCGACACGCACCTTCAGAGGCTGCGTTTCCTTCGAAACTGCCGGGCCTGGGCATGAGTCACACCGAGATCCTGACGCTGCTGGATGCAAGCGAAGCCTCAGGCGTTGACTGTGCTGGCGTAAACGGGCTTGTCGATGAACATATTGGTCACGTTGCGGAACGGATTGACGAACTCAACGCGCTGAAAGGGCAATTGCTGTGCGCAGCCGGTGCGCCGCCAGGAATGCAGTCGAAGACTGCGGCATTATGCAGGAGCTTCGCACGACGGTGATGGCTGGTTCGCCCCCATCGCACAGCCACGTCTGAGCATTACCGCAAGTCGACATGGCGCGCGAGTGCAAGGCATCCACATTGCTATCGCGTTGGCATGACCATGAAGAACGTAGGAGCCAGGATGACACGCCCCAGCGGACACGACCATCATCACGACGACCACGGCGAGCACGCTCATCATCAGGATAGCCACGGGCATCACCACCACAATCACGCACCGCCCGCCGGGTTCGATAGCGCGTTCGCGATCGGCTCAGCGCTCAATGCCGGTTTCGTGGTGGCAGAGGTTGTATATGGTCTCGCGGCGCACTCCATCGCTTTGCTCGCAGACGCCGCACACAACCTTGGCGATGTCCTTGGACTCCTGCTGGCCTGGTTCGCGGCATGGCTTGGACGGCGAAAACCAACGCATAGTCGCACCTACGGATACAGCAGAAGCTCGATCCTCGCGTCGTTGACCAACGCGGTTGTACTGCTGGTCGGCGTTGGCGGCATTTCCGTGGAGGCGATCCGGCGACTGACTTCGGGGCTGGCTAACGACCAGGTCGGCGGCAGAACCGTCATGATCGTCGCTGCAATCGGCATCCTGATCAATGGCGCAACGGCGCTGTTATTTGCCCGCGGACGTGCGGGCGATCTGAACATCAAAGGAGCGTTCCTGCATATGGCTGCGGACGCCGCCGTCTCCGCCGGAGTCGTGATCTCGGGACTCGTCATCATGATGACCGGTTGGTCCCTGCTCGATCCGATTGTCAGCCTCGGCATCGCGGCGCTGATTCTGTTTTCAACATGGGGACTGCTGCGCGACAGCGTCAATCTGGCGCTCGATAAAGTACCGGAAGCGGTAGATGCAGCGAAGGTACAGGCCTTTCTCGCTTCTATGCCTGGCGTGCAGGACGTTCATGATCTCCACATCTGGCCGCTGAGCACGACAGAGACTGCGTTGACAGTACATCTGGTACGACCCGGGGGCGGCATCGATGATGCGTTTGTTCAGTCAGCCTGCGAGGAACTACGCACGCGCTTCTCCATCAATCACGCTACGTTTCAGATCGAGGCCGGTGATCCGTCGCATCCGTGCCTTCTGGCTCCCGCACACGTTGTGTAGCCGGGGAGTCAGTCTCAGTGTAAGCCTCCGGCGAAGTCATCTTGAAGGCGATCATCGAAAGCAAGGTCTGGGCACTCGACACGACGTACGTTCCGATGGCGCGCGGCTTCGTCTATCTGACGGCAGTCGTCGACTGGGCAAGCCGCCGTGTGCTCGCGCACCGGGTAGCCATCACGCTCGAAGCCGAGCATGCCGTCGCCGTGCTGGAAGAGGCGTTCGCGAGGTATGGGCAGCCGGAAATCGTCAATACCGATCAGGGTAGCCAATTCACCAGCGACGCGTTCACTGAGATGGTGCTCGGCAAAGGCGTCCGGCTGTCGATGGATGGCAAGGGCAGTTGGCGCGACAATGTGTTCGTCGAGCGGCTAGGACCTATCCGTCATTTTGTGGGCGGGGCATATCATGAGGTGTAAAAGCCATGGATATGCCGATGAAGAAGAAAAGACAAACCGTAGCGCGTCAGGCAGCGGCCCGCGGGCCGCTGCCTGAGTTGCCCAAGGAACTGCTGGACCAACTGGTCAAGGGGCCGATGACGCCGACCGAGGTCCAGGATCTGATGCTGGCGTTCAACAAAGCGATCATCGAACGCGCAATGGGCGCCGAGATGAATCTGCATTTGGGCTACCCGTCCGGCCAGTCCAAGCCTACCGGGCAAGCCAACGAGCGCAACGGCGCCAGCGGCAAGACGGTCATCACCGATCGTGGCCCGGTTCGGGTCGAAGTCCCCCGCGATCGCGACGGCAGCTTCGAGCCGATTCTGATTCCCAAGCACGAGCGCCGCTTCACCGGCTTCGACGAACGCATCATCGCGATGTACGCCCGCGGCATGAGTGTGCGCGAGATTCAAGGGTTTCTGGCCGAGCACTACGGCACCGAAGTGTCGCCCGACTTCATCAGCTCGGTCACCGACGAGGTGATGGCCGAGGCGCTGAGCTGGCAGAACCGCCCGCTCGAGCCAATGTACCCGGTGGTGTTCTTCGATGCGCTGCGGGTCAAGATCCGCGACGACGGCGTGGTCAGCAACAAGGCCGTCTATCTGGCCTTGGGCATCCAGGCCGACGGCCAGCGCGACGTGCTGGGCCTCTGGATCGAGCAGACCGAGGGCGCCAAGTTCTGGCTCAAGGTGTTCAACGAACTCAAGACGCGCGGCTGCCAGGACATCCTGATCGCCGTGGTCGATGGCCTGAAGGGGCTGACCGAGGCCATCAGTGCAGCCTATCCGCGGACAACCGTTCAGACCTGCATCGTGCATCTGATCCGCAACAGCCTCGAGTACGCCAGCTACAAGGACCGTAAGGCGCTCGCCACAGCCCTGCGCCCGATCTACGCAGCCGCTAGCGAAGAGGCGGCAAGGCAGGCGTTACAGGACTTCGCCGACGGCCCGTGGGGCGAGAAATATCCGACCATCGTGCAATCGTGGCAGCGCGCCTGGGAGCACGTCATACCGTTCTTCGTGTTTCCGCCGGAGATTCGACGGGTCGTGTACACAACGAATGCCATTGAAAGTCTGAACATGCAACTGCGCAAGATCATCAAGACCCGTGGTCACTTCCCCAATGACGAGGCGGCGATCAAGCTGCTCTGGCTGGCGCTGCGCAACGTGCTGGCCAAGACCGTGCGGGCCGCCTTCGACTGGAAATCAGCGATGAACCAGTTTGCTATCCTGTTCGGCGAGCGATTCACGCAGGCGCGTGGATAACCTGTTGTTCAACCGCCTCGCCCACAAAAATGCGGACAGGTTCAGCGGCTATGGCGGAGTGTGAAATATGAATAGGTATATTTAAAACCGTATGAATCGGTGAGCCAGGCCCGCGAGTCGATCGCCGCTTACATGACGTGGTACAACCGGCAACGGCCTCATTCCAGTCTGACCGACCGGACGCCGGACGAGGCTTACTTCGCGATGCTGCCTGCGATCAAAACGGCAGCTTAACGATCAGCGGCTTCCACTTTAAATCGCGAAACGACTGTCCGAACGTACGGAGCCACCTCTGCCTGCCTGATACAACGTCGCCGGGGCCGTGCGGCATCACGCGAGATGTCGCTCGACCCCGACCACGAAACCTTGGCCGGCCACGGAGCGAATCTTATGGAGGAGGCAGCCGATTCGCGGGTGCTGCGCGACGCGCCCTCCCGGTTACCACAGGGCCAGCGCGACGCGATCCGGACGCTCAAACTCGAGGAAATGTCGTTGAAGGAAGCGGCCGTCGCGAGCGGCATGACGGTTGCCGCCCTGGAGGTCGCGGTCCATCGCGGGGTCACGCTCGTGCTCACCGGTGTGCCGCTTTCGTTGACACTGCTGATCATGCTGCGCCATGCCGCACGTCTCGCGCCGGTGCCCGTGGTCATGGCGGGAAGCGTTGCCGTCTCCGCGATGACGGCGGTCGCGCTATCGCTCTATCATCCGCTCGACGCCACGATGATGATTCTCGCGTGGAACGTCGGGCTGATAATCGTCCTGTTGATCGCGAGCGCGTCGTACGGCGCGCGGCTGTTCCGTTGGGTCGGAGCGGGCGAGTGATTAGCGGATGGGATTTCGCTCTCCTTCTTGCGACGCCGCAATTGCCACGAACCTTCTTCGCAAGCACGCCAACGTCGAATCTCGACATAACAGGATGGTCGGACACGGTCTCAAGTGTTGGTCGACGCGGAGCGTGCCGGTACTTCGGCGACGAGCGGGTCTTGCAGCCGGTTCAAGCAGACGAAAGCGGCGGCAAGACGCTCGTGGCTGACGGGCGGCGGAGCTGCACGTCGTGCAGCCGTCGAAATGTGCCAGAAAATCGCGGTCGGCAGTACCAGCTAAATCTACAATCTGATACATGCGGCATCGTCACCGTCACGCATGGGCGCAAGGGACAGCGGCGAGCTGCAGGCGACCGCTCTGACGGTGTGCGGTTAAGAGAGGCGATCATGGCGATTCATCCGATCTGGCTACGCATCACGCACTGGGTGAACGCACTCGCCGCGATCGTGATGGTGCTGTCCGGCTGGCGCATCTATGATGCGTCGCCGATCTTCAAAGGATTCATGTTTTCGCCGGACATTACGCTGGGCGGGTGGCTCGCCGGCGCGCTGCAATGGCATTTCGCGGCGATGTGGGTATTGGTTTTCAACGGCATCGTCTATCTCGTGCTGAACCTCGTGACCGGGCGCCTCTTTCGTAAATTCTTTCCGCTGGCGCCGGTGGCCGTGCTGCGCGATCTCATGCGAGCGCTGGCTGGGAAGCTGCATCACGACGATTTGCACAACTACAACGCGGTGCAGAAACTCGCCTACCTGATTGCGATCATCGACTTGATCGTACTGGTGCTGTCCGGGATAGTGCTCTGGAAATCAGTGCAGTTCCCGCTGCTTCGGGAATTGATGGGCGGTTACGAGTCCGCGCGCATCGTCCATTTCTGCGCGATGGCCGTGCTGGTAGCGTTCGTCGTGGTGCATGTCGCGATGGTCGCCGTGGTGCCCCGCTCGCTGCTGACGATGATCCGCGGACGCTGAGGAGATTGCGATGTCCATTAGGCAGAAGATCAGTTTTCCTGTCAGCCCGTCGCTCGATCGCAAGTCGATCCTGAAAGACGCGCAACGCGAACTGGCGCTGCCGTCGCGGCGCCTCTTCACCCAGCGCGCGCTGACGCTCGGCGGCCTCGCGATGCTGACGGGCTGCAGCCTCACCGACGACCAATCGGTCAACGCCTTCCTGATGCGGGTGTCGCGGATGAACGACCGCGTGCAGGCGTGGCTGTTCGACCCGACCCGGCTGGCGCCGACTTACACCGAAGCGCAAATCACGCGGCCGTTTCCGTTCAATGCGTATTACGGAATAGACGAGGTGCCCGACGTGGACGGCTCGAACTACCGGCTGCAGATTGGCGGCCTTGTGACCGGAAAGCGCACTTGGACGCTACCGGAGCTGTACGCACTGCCGCATGCCGAACAGATCACGCGTCACATTTGCGTGGAAGGATGGAGCGCGATTGGCCGCTGGGGCGGGACGCCTTTCCGCGAATTCCTGCAGCGGATCGGTGCGGACACGTCGGCAAAGTATGTCGGCTTCAAATGTGCGGATGACTATTACGGAAGTATCGACATGGCGACGGCGCTGCACTCCCAGACACTGCTGACGTTTCAGTACGACGGCAAGACGCTGCCGCCCGAATACGGCTTTCCGATGAAGCTGCGGATGCCGACAAAGCTCGGCTACAAAAACCCGAAGCACATTATGGAGATGTTCGTCACAAATACGTACCCTGGCGGTTACTGGGAAGACCAAGGGTACAGTTGGTTCGGCGGCTCCTGAGGCGCGAAGGAACGCGTAGCGGGCGCCCTCGACGCAGCCGGCGATCCGTCGGAATCAAGTAATGAACAAGGAGCGCAAAATGAAGAACTTGATCATTGCTGCATGTTCCGCTGGCCTATTGATGGCGGGCGGTGCAACGTTTGCACAAGCGAGCGGCGTGATGAGTAACAATGCGATGTCGTCCGAAACGCTGGCTGCCAGCGGGACGATGGCCAAGACACCGATGAAGCATCAAAAGAAAATGATGAAAAAGCAAGACAGCGGGATGGGGAACCACGCCTCCGGCGCGAAGGGCTACTAGCCCTCTGAGCCAGAAGAGTCGCACTGCATAGTGCTGCAGGTGCCGGAGGCTCTTCGACCGGATGAGCGCGTGACGGAGGCGCAGTGGGATGCGATCCGGATCACTGGAAATGCGACGAAGCGTCGTTAGCATGGGAAGCTGCGGTGGCCAGCGGGATCCCGACGGCCACGCCGAAGGTCTGCGACACACCGGGCGCGGCACAATCAGCGTCAGCCGAGCGGAAAGCGGGGAGGCGAAGCATGACATCTACCCAGGATCTGATCGAATCGCTGGTCGCCGAGGCAAAACCGGTTCGACGCCTGCTGCCGCCTACGCTGCGGGCGGCATGCTGGCTGGCGTTTGCAGCCCTGATATTGACGCTGGTGGCACTCGAACACGGGGTGCGGCCGGACTTGATGAATAAGCTGGGTCAGCCCACTTTCGTCACCGGCGTGGCAGCAGCAACCACCGGCGTTCTCGCCGCGGTGGCCGCTTTCATCGTCAGCGTTCCGGGCCGCTCACGGCGGTGGTTGCTGCTTCCCGCGCCCGCACTCGCCGTGTGGATAGCTACCATCGGTTACGGGTGCCTCACCAATTGGATCAAAATTGGGCCGGACGGTATATCCGCCGGGGAAACCGCGCGCTGCTTCGCCACGCTGACCCTCACCGGCACGCCGCTGTCACTACTGATGCTTGCGATGCTGCGCCACGCAGCGCGCTTCGCGCCGGTGCCCGTAGCGATAATGGGCGGTCTCCGTTCGGCCGTGACAACGATAGCGCTGTCACTACTCCATCCGCTCGACGCAACGGTGATGGTTCTCCTGTGGAATTTCGGCGTTACAGCTCTCCTCCTCGTGCTCAGTGCCTGGTATGGGCCACGGCTGTTGGGGTGGCTCGCGCCGCAGCGATGACGAGCTACGCTTGTCATCGCCACTCCCGGGGCGCGAACGCGGACGTGGAGTCGTCGCCGCCACCCCACCTGACACGTCGATTCAGCGATCAGCTCGCGTGCCCCTGACGCGTGAAACCCATCCGGGACCGCCCGGGGCGACGCAGCCGCGTGCCGATACGCCGGCATCATGCGGAAATTGCTGCGATGCACTGCGCAAGCAGCGGTGGACGGATGATCGAACTTCGGCCGCCTTCTCACGCAACGTTCAATTCAATGTTGCCGATCAGCGCGAATACTTTGATATAGTCTTCGTCATGCTTGCGCCATTGCCGGGGCGTCCGTCCCCCCTTGTATGACCGCTGCAGTCCGCCTTCTCCTTTCGCTGTTCGTTTGTCTGGCCTTCCTGGGACAGGCGGGAGCGGCATTGTCAGCGTCGGGGGAATGCGCGGAAGGTTCGGCGATGGCAACGGGAACGGTGGCAGCCACCGCCGATTGCTTGCCAGCGGACGCCAGCCAGCATGCGTTGATGGGCAAGCCGTGCAAGGCTGCTACGGTGTGCAGTCCCACCATGCCGGTACTCCAAGCGGATTCCAGTCTCCCTGATTCTCAATATCAGCGGTTCCGCTATCCCCACCTCCCCTCGCATTTCATCCTGCAGGACTTCCCGCGGACGCTGCTGCGTCCTCCCAGTCTCGGCTGATTTTCCTTCGCGTCCGCAGCACGACGGTGTCGTTTCGTCGCACTGCGCGATTAGTCCGTTGGCCGATTGCCGCCTTCGACGACGCACCGCTCCGTCCGCCATACCACTGCGGAAAAGACGGATTTCGCCGCCTATCCCGCGTGTGGGATTGAAGCCTGCGCGCTGAATTGTGTCCCGTCCGTCGGCTGAGGGCCGGCGGGCGCGGTTGCGGTGCGGACGAACGGATTGACCGGAAATCGTCGGCAAACGGGAGTCGTTTGTCTTGGAGACTTCAATGAAACCCAAAAAAGACGGCAAGCGCAGAATCTTCGGACGGTGCAACTTGCCAGCACACGCGCTGAGCGTGGTTGTTGTCCTGTTCACTGGCTTGCTCGCGCTGCACGATGCCAGCGCGGATGCGCTGACGACGGCCGCGCGAAGCCCGATCGTCGCGCTCGGGATCGACGCGTCCCACCATGTGCTGCTGAAAGCTACCGTCGATGCGCTCTACCGGAGCGTCGACGACGGGCGGCATTGGAATCGAATCGCGCTGCCGCAAACGCATGGCCGCGTCTTGGCCATCGCGACGTCGGCGCGGCGACCGGGCCTGCTGTACGTCGGCGGGCCCGGTCTGGGCGTCCTTCGTAGCGACAACGACGGTCAAAGCTGGCAATCGACCAACGCGGGACTGCCCAGCCGTACCGTCGAGGCCCTTGCCACGCATGCCGATCAGGCCGATACGGTTTACGCCTATGTGGCCGGGCGTGGAATTTTCCGGAGCCAGAAGGACGGACGGGATTGGCGCCTGATGGATGCCGGACCGCGAGCCACGATCCTGCGTCTTGTTCACTCGAACATGCCCGGCAGCATGCAGACCGGCTGGCTGTTGGCCGCGACCTCGAACGGCGTCAGCCGGTCGATGGACTGCTTCTGCGGCTGGCGCAAGGCCGGCGGGCTGACCGGCAAAGTGGATGCGGTCACCTACGATCCACGCGAACCGCAGCAGATCTACGCGGCTTTGGGCAAGGAACTCCTGCTGAGCCGGGACGGCGGCGAGCAATGGACGCATCTGGCCGCGCCCGGCCCGGCGATCACCGCTCTGCTAGTCACCCCGGACGGGGTGCTGTACGCGGCTGGCGACGGCGCGCTCTTTCGCCGCGCAGATCACGCAGGAACATGGGAGCGCCTCGATGGCTAAGCCGACACCCGCCGCGTTCGCCGCGCTGCTCACGCTGGCGCCGCTCGCGCATGCCGGCGATACCTCGGCATCGCCGCACAGGTTCGACTTGCTTAAGGCCGGCCTGACGATATACCAGCAAAACTGCGCGTCGTGCCACGGGCCACACGGTGAAGGTGCACCGAACTGGCAGCAACCCGATGCATTGGGCGAGATGCCCGCGCCCCCGCACAACGCAAAGGGACACACGTGGAAGCACGCCGATGGCATGTTGTACAAGCTCGTCCACGACGGTTGGCGCGATCCGTTCAACAAGACCGAGCGGCTGACCATGCCGCCCTTTGGCGCCACGCTGACGCCGATCGAGATTCGCAGCGTGATCGAATATCTGAAGACGATGTGGACACCTGAACAACGCGCATTCCAGCGGTCCGAGAGTCGCGACGCATCGTTTCCGCCGGAGGCTCGGCAATGACACCGGCCTCCCGAACCTGTTCGCCCGCTGACGCAATCCGACAGCCGCCAGTCACGCGCCACCATAAAGGATCGTATATGCAGTTTCGCAAGCCCCCAGTGACCCATGCCAAGCCGTTGTGCACGGGCCGGCGTACCGCGTTGCGTTACCTGTCGCTCGTGCCCGCCGCGATGCTGCTGGTCGCGTGCAGTCGGACGCCCGACTTCAAGGGCTTGGACATCAGCGCATCGCCACTGACGATGACCGTCACAATGACCGACCATACGGGCCGGCGGCGGTCGCTGGCCGATTTCCGGGGAAAGGTCGTCGCGGTGTTCTTCGGGTACACACACTGCCCGGACGTATGTCCGACGACGATGGCGGAGCTTGGACGGGCGATGCAGCAACTCGGCAAGGACGCCGGTCAGGTGCAGGTACTGTTCGTGACTGTCGATCCCGAGCACGACACCTTGCCCGTGCTACGGCAGTGGGTATCCGCGTTCGATCCGCGCTTTCTCGGCTTGCGCGGCACGCCGGAGGAACTGAAGACCGCGACCAGCCAGATGAAGGTGTTTGGCGGCCGATCCGGAGAACCGAGCGATAACACCATTATGCATAACGGCAATGTCTTCCTGTTCCACACAAAGGGCGCCGTGCGCGTGCTGGAGCAGACCGGTGCCGATGCCACGACACTCGCGGCGGACATACGGCAATTGCTGGAATGAAATCATGAGGCCCGACATGACCGCGACGCGCAGATTCAGGCTTTCAATCGGCAAGGTCGCCGCCGCGCTGGTAACGGCCGCTCTTCTCGTATCCGCATACCTCGCACTGGCTCCGACGAAGTCCGTGCCGAAGGCGACCTTCGTCCTGCTGTCGGGCCAGAAGCTGACGACGGCCGACCTGCGCGGCAAGGTATATCTGGTCAATTTCTGGGCGACAAGTTGCGCGACCTGCATCAAGGAAATGCCACAGATGATTGACACGTACAACAAGTTCAAAGGGAAAGGATTCGACTTCATCGCGGTATCGATGAAGTACGACCCGCCAGTGTACGTCGTCAACTACACCCGTACGCACGGACTTCCTTTCAAAGTGGCAATGGACTCGGACGGCGGCCTCGCTCAGCAATTCGACAACGTGAACATGACGCCCACGACTTTCGTGGTCGACAAAAAGGGGGAGATCCTGAAACGAATTCTCGGCGAGCCCGACTTTCCCGCGCTGCATCATCTGATCGAGCAGGCGCTCGCGCAAGCTTCCTGATGAGTGTGCCGACATGCTGTCTCTGCTCTTCGTTCAGATTCCGCTCGCGTTCGGCGCCGGCGCCCTGCTCAATCTCACGCCGTGCGTGCTGCCAGCCATCCCCCTCAAGGTTCGCGCGATCCTGCGCGAAACCGGGCAACGGCTGAGCGCGCGCGCGATGTCGGCCGCGCTGTTTACCGCCGGATCGGTACTTTTTTTTGCGGCGCTGGGATTGGCTACGGCGCTGCTGCATTTGCATTGGGGCGTCCTGTTTCAATCGCGGATCGTGTTGACCATGTTGAGCGCGCTGCTGCTCGCGCTGGCGATCGCCAATTTCGGCTGGCGTGGGCTGCGCCTGCCCGCCGTGATCGCGTCGGCGCATGGCGTGAAGTTTCTCGAGCCTTTCGTTTCCGGCCTGGTGTGTGCGTTGCTGTCGACACCGTGCACGGGACCGTTGCTGGGCGGTGTCCTCGTATTCGCGCTCGCGCAGCCGGCACCGAATATCGTCGCGCTCTTCGTGTCAATCGGCGTCGGGCTCGCGTCGCCCTACGCTCTTCTGATTCTCCGGCCTGCGCTGCTCCTGCGTTTTCCGCGCGCCGGCGGCTGGTCCGACGTAGTGCGCCAGAGTTTCAGCTGGATCCTGTCCGGCGCGGCGATTTTCTTCGTTCGCAGTGTCTTGCCTGCGGCCTGGGAACCGCTGCTGTGGTTTGCATTTGGTCTCGGCGTGCTGGCATGGGCGTGCGCAGTCTTTGTACGCAGCAAAGACCGCGGTTCGCGCCGCGCGGTCGTCATCGTCGGCGTCGTAACAGCGGTGATGGTCAATGTCAGCACCGGTTTCGGATCATCCGCGGCGCGCAGCATCGCCTGGCAACCACTGCACGATCGCGACTTGGCAATGCTGCCGGTACTCGGGCGCCCCGCCATCGTGGAATTCACTGCGCAATGGTGCATCAACTGCAAGGTCCTTGAGCGCAGCGTGTACCAGGCCGATAACGTTGCCGAGGCCATTCACCGACGCGGCGTCGTGCCGTTTCAGGCCGACCTCACACGACCCGATCCCGCGCTCGAACGCCTGCTTGCTTTCTACGGCGGAGTGGGGCTGCCGTTCGTTGCGGTGCTCGATCGCGATGGGCGCGAGGTACAACACTTTTCCGGCCTGTTCACCGCCGGAAGCCTTGTGGACGCATTGAATGCGCTGAAGTAAATGGAGAATCCTTGATGAAGAAGAATGTCAACCGTGTGCTCGCCGCGTCGGCCGCCGTCGTCGTGCTGGCCGTCGCCGCGGCCTTCGTCTGGATCGAGGCTGGCCCGCGCGCTCACCTCCCCTCCGTCACCGACTCGCAAGCGATCGGCATGGCTGACTCGTCTCGATACGTGAGCGCCTCCGTCGCTGCACGTGACCACCACGCCGAGTTGACCTTGCATATCGCCACCGGCTGGCATGTGAACGCCAATCCCGCGTCGCTCGAATCGCTCATTCCGACGACCCTAACGCTTCAGGGCGAAGGCGCATCGCATGATGCGCAGGCCGTTTATCCGCCCGGTAGAAACAGCGGGATCGTGATCGACGGCAAGGACATTCAGGTGTACGAAGACGGTACGGTCATCCCGTTCACGGCTCCCTCGAACCTCAAGAGCTACCGTGTCGTGGTGCACGTGCAGGCCTGTAGCACCCAGGGCATCTGCCTGCCCCCGGCGAACGTCGTCGCTTCGATGGACACGACGTAACCAGCAGCATTCGTTTGTTTAGTCACTCACCTCACGACGAAGGAGTCCTGTCATGCGTTACCTCAAGATGTGCCTGCTGATGATCGCCGCGCTCGGCGTGCAATTGTCCGCGCTGGCGGCTGAAATTCCCGTGAAGATGTACAAGAACCCGAATTGCGGGTGCTGCGATGCATGGGCGAAAGACCTCGCGGCGAATGGCTTCAAGGTGGAGACAATCAATACGCCCAACCTGGTATCGATCAAGAAACAATACGGCGTGCCTGAAAGCCTGGAAGGGTGCCATACGGCGATCGTAGGCGGCTATGTCGTCGAAGGGCTCGTCCCTGCGAATCTCGTCAAGCGCCTGCTGAACGAGCATCCGGCGATCAAGGGGATCGCCCTGCCGGGCATGCCGGCCGGCGCGCCGGGGATGCCGGGGTCCCGTAAAGGGCCGCTGACCGTCTACGAATTGCAGCCAGGGCCAGCGCCCACAGTCTTTGCGAACTTCTGAGGGCTAGGATGGCGCAGCACCGACGTCCAGAAGCATGCGCGCATGCGTGAATGCCACGTCTTGCTGTCGGTGTCCCTGCTACTGCTGCGGCGCCGGGTCTAGGCGGTTGCCCGACAAGACGCACTGTGCAAGAGCGCCGCGGCGCAACGTCCACGCAGACGGTGCTGGCCGGAGAGTCGATTAGGGTGCTGTCCTGCCGTGATCGATTGTCAGGTCTCGACCGTCTTTTACGGGGCTCGCGCGTATCGCCGAGCCCCCTTTTTCACAAGGGAAAATTCAGCCCGGAACCGGCCCGGATCTCCAATCCGGCGTTTTCCGTGCTGCCCGTGACGCGCTCGCGATAAGGGAGCAGCATGGCATTGCGCGATCGCCCGATCGCAGTGCCGTGGCATGGTGGTGTGGCGTTAAAGACCCAAATCTCGATCTCCTCATGTGAGCGTGCGATTCGGGGGGGCCGCTCGCTCACGGCGTGGCCGGTAGATAACGCCGGATCAGTCGGAGCATTTGAGGATCGTCCCACGTGGCAGG
This sequence comes from Burkholderia sp. AU27893, assembly GCF_002223205.1. Lineage (NCBI taxonomy): Bacteria > Pseudomonadati > Pseudomonadota > Betaproteobacteria > Burkholderiales > Burkholderiaceae > Burkholderia > Burkholderia sp. AU27893. The sequence goes on from NZ_NKFD01000006.1 coordinate 136,079, forward strand.
CCCCAGCTTGCGGCCCACTTCGCGGCCGTTGCGGTCGATCAACAAGGTGAGCGGTATGCCCGTTGAGGCCAGAGCCGCGACATCGTGGAAGGTATCGAGATATGGGCGCAGGTGTTTAACGCCAATCTCGCGAAAGAACGCCTGCACCGCCGGCAAGCCGCCCGCGTCAAGAGAAACTGCGACGACTTCAAAACTCGGTCCGCCGAGCGCTGCCTGCAGACGATCCAGTGTCGGCATCTCATCACGGCACGGAAGGCACCAGGTAGCCCAGACGTTCAGCAGCACGACTCGGCCACGAAACGCGCTCAGGCTTGTCGCGGTGCCCTTGTCGTCTGCGAAACGCAGCGTTCCGAGCTCGCGTGGACGCGGATGAATGACAACGCCGTTTACAATATCATCCGAAAACCAGCTCCCGTAAGCAAAGCCAGCACCCGCCAGGCCCGTGACGCTCAGCATTGCAAGCCACGCTCGTCTCGACATGCGCCAGTTGCGCTCGCCGTCATGCCGCTCTGCGGTATCGCTTGGCGGGATGGGTTCGTCGGATCGGTCAGGGCGGCGTTGATTCATGTGCACTGCCTTCGAATAAATCCGGAGATTTCCTCCGGACGCGAAAAAATCACAGCGGCGCGGTCACCCCGCATGCCGGTGCCAACGAGTACGGGCGTACCCGGACGCGGGCCGTCGACGCTGCCGTCCGTTTTGAACCGCAGATTGAACTCCCAGAACGTATGTAGCTTTCCGTCGGCCGTCGACAGGCGGTACGTGTCGCCGCAGTAGTGGATGGCGGTCAGCTGCGAAGCCGCGCCTGCCGCCTTCAGGTTCGGCAGGCCCTGGTCCGGGACCGACACACGACCGCCGGAAACCGCCTCGAGATAAGCGAGCAGATCGGCCCGCGTGCGCGCGTCCGCAATGCCCGGAAAGTCCATCGCGTTGCCGGGAACCCGTGCCGCGGGGTCCTTGAGCCACGCATCCAGGTGCTCTTTGTCCCAAACCAGGCCCGACCGTTTCAGCGCATCCGAATAGCGCTGGAAACCAGCGGCTGTGCCCGCCTTGCGGCCCCATACGTTGGCGAGGCTCGGCCCCGTCATGTGTCGCCCCGGCGCGAACGAGTGGCAGGCCATGCACTCGCGGGCCGCCTGCGCGCCGCGCATGAGATCGCCTTCTGCTCGAACTGGACCGCCGAAGGCAAACGTGACCAGGGTAGCCAGAATCGTTGGGGGGCGAAGCGGCGAGATCATTGAACGGCTCCAGTTGGGTACCGGGTCAAATTGCGGCGACAGCACGCAAAACGGCGACGGGTGAAGCTCTGCCCGCGTCCTGCGGTTGTATCGTGCCCCCCATCCGTCTCGTCATCGTTCTATCCCGTGCGGCACTTTCCGCGTGAAATTCCAAGGTGTTCGATTACGACCTCCACTTGACGCGGCCGCGAACACAGCTGCGGGTCGAACGCATGCCAAAACTCGCCAACTGCCACAAATGGCGCAGTCAAATCGAAAGAATTTGGCAAGGCAATCGTTCGCGACCATGCGCCGCGGTCACGTCCGATATCGCGACGCCACGATCTCAGCATTTCCGCGCAACGCCCTCGTAGAAATACGTGAAACATCTGGGTCCCGGCGCGTAACCGGTACCGATTTGGTCGAACCCGAAACCTGCACGCTCGATTAGCGAGCGGATCGGACGGTTCAAGTGACAGCCGCCGCTGACGCAACACCAAGCGGGCGTCAGCCGATCTTGCCAGCGTCGCACACCGGGCTCCGGCGCAAGACCATGCTCGACGAACAGCAAGCGCCCCGAGGGCGTCAGCACCCGCCGGATTTCCTGCAACGCTCGATCGGCATCCGGAATCGAGCACAGCGTCCAGGTGCTGACCGCCGTGTCGATGCTCTGGTCCGGAAGCGGAATGCATTCCGCAGACGCCATCAGGAAATCGACCGGCGCGCCAGCTTGCATGACGTGACGGCTCGCCATCTTCAACAGTTCCGCCGACGGTTCCAGCGCGAATACGCCGCGTACATCTTCGCGATACAGCGGCAGATTCAGGCCCGAGCCCGAACCGACCTCGAGCACGCGTCCCGCTGCGCCTCCGACGACGCGCTCACGGTACGGGACCAGCATCGCCTGACCCATCGCCAGATCGCAGAGCCGAGGAAAAATATAGCGACTGTAGATTCCCATCAAATGCCCCTTTCGATGTCGCCGAACTCGGCGAAGGTACGCGACGGCGCTCACGTCTTACTCCCGTCGCACGATATGCGGCGCGGCCAGTCGCGCGGCGTTGTCGCCGGGCATGCCGCACGATGCCGACGCCTGTTGCGGTAGCGGCCCGGATACCTTCTTCCGCTCCAGCACGTCGGCCACATTCCGTTGCCACCCGCTCAACGACGAATAGTCCTGTCCCAGCACGAGCCGTGGCGACACCGTATGCCACGCTTGCTGGCGAAGATGCGTAAAGACCATCGACGTCATCGCATATTGGGACGTGAACCAGTACGAATTCGCTACCCGCGCGATCCGGAACACCAAGTCAGCCGATGCACCTTGCGACGCAGCCAACTCGATCATTCCAAGGAGAGCCGAGCCGTGATTGCAGTCCTGATAGAAAGTCGAGTTGTCGCAGCATGGCCGATAGGTGTTCGTCGCGACCTCGAGAGCGATTGCTTCTTGCGCAGGCGTCAGACGCATCGTGTCGATCCGGTCGAAATAGACGTAGCCGTTGCTTGCCTGACCGAGCGTCCAGCCGCCCGTGCTCGCAAATGATGGCAGCCGGACCGTTCGCATCGGGCTGTGCTCGTTGAAGCGGGCGCGTGTCGCCAAGCCGAGCGGCCAAAGCAAATGAAGCAGATACGGCGCATTCTCGGCGGAGAACACGATCGGCGACGACGACGGCCCGACGAATAGGTGCTCGACCCAATCCGGAAGGCGCGCCTTCGCACCAATCACTGCGCGGTATTTGTCGGGGACGATCACGCCCGCTGCCACCAGCCGATGAATCGCATCGCCAAAAGCGACTCTCGTGTCGACGCCCTGTCTTGGAACGACATCGTCGACGTAAATCTGATAACGCCCGTTCGATCGATCTTCGGACGCGCCGGCAGCCGGGCCGCCGTAGTATCCGGCCAGCGCTGCCAGTGCGCATAAGAAACGGCGTCGGGTGAAGCCATCGATCCCGTATGTTCGTTCCATCGTCGATCTCCCCGCTTCGCGTTTGCATTGTCTTGCGCATCGCCGTCGGGAAACGGCCATTCACGCGTGTCAAATTCTGACGCTTCTCAATCTCAACGCATTCGAGATTACCGACGCCGAGCTCAGGCTCATTGCCAGCGCCGCGATCATCGGCGACAGCAGCCAACCGGTCAGCGGATAAAGCACGCCGGCCGCCAGTGGCACGCCCAACGCGTTGTAGACGAATGCCCACGCCAGATTTTGCTTCATGTTGCGCACCGTGGCTTCGGACAACGCTCGCGCCCGCGCGATGCCGCGCAGATCACCCTTTACGAGGGTCACCTGAGCACTGTGCATCGCGACATCCGTCCCGGTTCCCATCGCGATGCCGACATCGGCTTTCGCAAGTGCCGGCGCATCATTGATGCCGTCCCCGGCCATGCCAACGACCGCGCCTTCGTTCTGCAGTCTCGACACCAGCGCCAATTTATCGGCCGGCTTACTTTCACCATGGTATTCACCGATCTTGAGACGTTCTGCGGTGGCCTTGACGGTCGCAGTCCCGTCACCGCTCGCGACGACAACCCGGATGCCGGCTTCCTGCAGCGTGCCAAGTGCCTCAGGCGTAGTCTCCTTGATCGGATCGGAGACAGCTACCAAGCCGGCGAGCGCACCGTCCACTGCGAGGTACATGACGCTCGATCCCTGCTCGCGCAACGTGTCAGCGCGCGTGGCAAGCGGCCCAATATCGGCACCGATCTCATGCATCAGCGCGGCGTTGCCAAGTGCAAGTGGCGTCCCTGCAACCGACCCGCGCACGCCAAGTCCAGCGAGCGCCGTGAAGTCCGTCGCCGATTCGAGCGCCAGCTTGCGCTCCACCGCAGCCGTGACGAGCGTGGCGGCCAGCGGGTGTTCGCTGCCCTGATCCAGACTCGCCGCCAAACGCAGCACCTCGTTGTCGGCAAAGCCGTTCGCGGCGAGCGCCTCCGAGAACGCCGGCCGCCCCATGGTCAGCGTCCCGGTTTTGTCGACGACGAGGGTATCCACCTTCCGCAGATGTTCGATTGCGGCCGCGTCACGGAACAGCACGCCGTTCAATGCCCCCTTGCCGTTCGCCACCATGATCGACATCGGTGTGGCGAGGCCCATCGCGCATGGGCACGCGATGATCAGCACCGCGACAGCGTTAATCAGTCCAAACACCCAGCCGGGCTGCGGCCCCCACAGTCCCCACGCGACGAACGTTGTCAGCGCAATCGCGATCACCGCCACCACGAACACACCGGCCACCTTGTCGGCCATGCGCTGCATGGGCGCCTTGGAACGCTGTGCGTGCGCGACAAGTTCGACGATTTGTGCCAGGACCGTTTGCGATCCCACTTTTTCCGCGCGGATGACGAAACTGCCTGACGTATTCAGCGTCGCGCCGATCACGTGATCGCCCAAATGCTTCGGCACTGGCATCGCCTCGCCGGTGATCATAGCCTCGTCGATTGTGCTGGCGCCAACTACGACGACGCCATCGACCGGGACTTTCTCACCGGGTCGCACCCGCAAGCAATCATCCGGACGAACATCGGTCAGCGGCACATCCTCTTCCGTTCCGTCCACCATGATTCGGCGAGCCGTCTTGGGTGCAAGTTCGAGCAATGATCGAATCGCGGCCGATGTCTGCGCGCGTGCCCGCAGTTCGAGAATCTGGCCGAGTAGCGTCAGCGACAGAATCACCGCCGCGGCCTCGAAATACACCCCCACCCTGCCGTCTACGACGAAAGTCTGCGGGAAGGCATCCGGCACGGCAGTCGCCACGACGCTGTAGATGAACGCCGCACCGGTGCCGAGTCCGATCAGCGTCCACATGTTCGGACTACGCTGGAGCAATGACTGCACGAAGCGCGCAAAGATCGGCAGGCCGGCCCACAGCACGACCGGCGCGGACAACGCCAGTTCCACCCAGTTCTGCATCAATGGAAATGCTCCGCCGATCCGGTGGCCGAACATGGCGATCAGGAAGGCAGCGACGGAAAACGGCAAGGTCCGCCAGAATCGACGGCGGAAATCGACCAGTTCCGGGTTTACTTCGTCGCTCGTGTCCGGTATCAGTGCCTCGAGTGCCATCCCGCACTTCGGGCAGTGGCCGGGATGATCCTGGCGGATTTCGGGATGCATCGGGCAGGTATAAACCGTGCCGTCCGGCGCTTTGCTCGGCATATCCTCTCCAGTCGAGTCGACGTATCGCGCCGGATTCGCTTTGAATTTCCGCAGGCACGATTCGCTGCAGAAACTGTATGCGTGGCCCATGTGACGAGTCTGGTACGGAGTATCCGCCGTTACGGTCATTCCGCACACTGGATCCTTCAGTGATGAAGTGTTCGCACCGTTTCGAGCGTCATCAACCCGTTTGGCTTGACCGGATGCGCTGGGTTCTGCGGTGCTGCGATGCACGCAAGAGGCGTGGTCGTCGTGCTGCTTGTCCATTCGATCTTGCTCCTTCAACGAATACGGTTGAACCGATTCGGCAACGCCTCGCGGGCACCATTGCCACGGCGCGGGATCAGCAGTTTGTCCGGTCCCGTTGTGGTGCGGCTTTAGTTACACGATCGACGTCGCCCCGGTGGGAAGGTCAAGCCGGTCGCCTGATACACACGTGCAGTTAAATCTCTTCGCAGTCGATTCACTACTTTCCCCGTCGCAGAAACTGCTCTCGCACGACTGGCGATTCCGTCGTCCGCCGTCGCGGCACAACAATTGTGTCGTCGATGAATCCCCATTTTGTCGGCGGAACCCTGCGCTAATGGGACGCCGGGATACTCTCTGGCGCCCCCGCGGATTCAGATCTAGCCAGGCTGCTTCACGTAACGAAGGTAAGGTTTCAGGGTTTTGAAACCCAGCGGATACTTCTTCTTCGCATCGTCGTCCGACACCGAGGTCGGGATGATGACGTCGTCGCCGGGCGTCCAGTTCACCGGCGTCGCGACCGTGTGCTTCGCGTTGAGTTGCAGCGCATCGAGCAGGCGCAGCACCTCGTCGAAATTACGGCCCGCGCTCATCGGGTAGACCAGCATCGCCTTCACTTTCTTGTCGGGCCCGATGATGAACACCGAGCGTACGGTCGCGTTGTCGACCGCGGTGCGCGGCCCGCCGCTCGCATTCGGGTGAATCATGTCGTACAGTTTTGCGACCACCAGATTGTCGTCGCCGATCATTGGATAGTTGATCGCGTGCCCTTGCGTCTCCTCGATGTCTTTCACCCATTTCTGGTGATCGCTGACGGGGTCGACGGAGAGCCCGATGATCTTCGTGTTGCGCTGATCGAATTCCGGCTTAAGCCCGGCCATGTAGCCGAGCTCCGTTGTGCATACCGGCGTGAAGTCCTTCGGATGGGAAAACAGGATTGCCCAGTGATCGCCGATCCACTCGTGAAAGCGGATCGTGCCCTCGGTACTCTCGGCGGTGAAATCGGGTGCTTCGTCTCCAATGCGAATAGCCATCTTGTGCCTCCATACGGAAAGTGAATCAAGAAACGACTGCCACGCTCACCGTGGCCGCCTTCGTACGCGTCAACATCGGCCACAGGTCTCGATCATTCGGGTTCGCACAGCCGACGCCTCCACGGGGCCAGCGCAAGCTTGTTACCACCTCAACGGATTCAGGAGTACGCTCCAATGGTCGAGGCGAGGAACGAACATCGGTACACGGCGCGCATACTCTTTCCAGACCGGACCGAACCGTCCAGACATTTCGCGCTCCTCCTTGCGAGCGAGACGCACATACGCGAACACGATCGCCGGAAACAGGGCGAGTGTCGCGACCGTCGGCCAGTGAACGACCTGACCGAACACGGCGAGCATGATGCCCACGTACTGAGGATGTCGTATTGCGCTGTACAGCCCGTCGTCCGCGAGTTGGTCATCGCGCCGCGCCAGATAGACCTCTCGCCAGCCAAAAGCGAGCATGGCCAGACCGAGCACAACGAAGACGCCCCCGATCAGCATTTCGAGTATCGCGCCCATTTCGCCATAGCCGAGCAGTGTTGCCCACAAGTGCCCCGTGAACGACGTACGCGGGATATCGAGACCGAAGAATCCAGACAGCAGATAGATCGTGAGCGGAAATCCGTACATCTCTGCGTACAGGGCGATGATGAAGGCTTGGACGAGTCCCGCGCCCGTCCATTCTCGCCAGCGTTTCGGTGCCGCGAATCGGTAGAGGATCCAGCTGGCTGCGACGATCATGATCGCAACCAGCCCCCAATGGCCGTAGTGCGCAGCGAAGCCAGCCTCATCATCCATGTCCTTTCTCCTTGCCATCGCCTCGACCCGGGTGCTTCACGGGACGCAATGCGCCGGCAAATACCATCCGTCACTACAATCGCCGTTCAAGTTCCCTACGGAGCAGCCTTTCCGATGGACGGCCATAGCAAACGGCGTCACCGTCGATCAACACACCCGGCGGAAAATAGATGCCGCCCTGGATGGCAAGTGCTTCGCCCTCCGCCGACTGGAAGGCAATTGTTTCGACGGCCAACGGATACTCGGCCGCGAGGCGGTCGAGTATCGCGATAGCATCGACGCAGAACACACAATCGTCCTGCGTCAGCACGGTGATTCGTAGCGTTCTCATCCGCACCTCATCCAGGGATTCGCATGCCTTGCCGCATGTCGGCGATCAGATTCGGGACCGGCAGGTACATCGTATAGTCGGGGGCGCCACCGTAATCCGCGCGCCACCGAATACGACCGTCAGGACCGACCAGAACGAACGAATGTCCGTCACGGCTTCGTCCCATCATGCCGTAGTCGTTCGCGTGATATGCCGACGACACTGCGAGATCAGGATCAGACAACACCGGATAGGACAGCGACATGTCCTTTGCCACGCGCCTCATCACGTCGACTGGATCCGACGCGATGGTGACGACGGAATCGACGCCGAGCGCGCGGAGCTGATCGGAATGGGTGGCGAGGTCTTTCGCCTGGTCCCAGCAAGGCTGACACGTCACGCCCTCCTGGAAATACAACAACACGGATTTGCCTCGCATGCCGCTCAGGTCGAAGACATTACCGTCGGTGCTCATCAATCGAATCGGCGGGGCGAGTTGACCCGGGCCCGGATCGCCTACCTGAAACCGGTACTTGCCCGCGAGCTGCCCGAATGCCCCCCCACGCCCCGCTTCCTGTTGTGCGTGGATCCAAAAGATCGCGGCCACCAATGCGACCAAAACAGCCAGGCCAGCCGACAGCACAAGCACGCGCCGTGAAGCTGCTTGCCCGTCAGAGAATGGTTGTATCTGCTTCATGATCTCCTCCATCTGCGTGATGCTTCGTTGACGGCGTGTTGTGTTGCTTTTCGGTGAGCGCCTGACCGTGCCACTGCGCGTGCGCGCGTACGGCCAGCGCGCCGACCGCGATGACGAGACCGAGTGCGGCGAGCCAGTTCGGTACCCAGGAAAGCGCGGTCGTGACGATCCGCCCCAGATGCTGCAACCTCACCGACAGCATCAGCGCCCAATGGCTCGGCGTGGGCATCGACTGATCCGCGAATGCGATCCACACCGTCGCTGCTCCCATCACGGCAAGAAGCAGCCCGCTTGCGAGCGCAGACGCCGATAACGTGCGTTGGATCGGGCCGAGCCGCCATGTGATCCGGCGTGCGCGAAACAACCCGCTCGATCGCCAGTCGACCCGGTCCCACAACAGCGACACAATGAATAACGGCGCTACCATGCCGAACACGTACGCGCTGCCGAGACCAATCGCGATCGCAATCGACGGCGCGACGCTCGACAGCGCGATCACCCCGGCGAGCACCGGCGCGCAGCATGAGCTGGCCACACCCGAAAACATCCCGAGCGAGTAGACGCCAAGCGGCCCGGCGGGCGTCGCCGCGCGCCGGCCTGGCATCGGCAGTTGCAGCTTTCCGCCCAGCAACGTGAATACCGCCATGCCGATCATCACGAGTCCGCCGGCGAGATACACGAACAGATGCCGAGTAACGAAGAGTTGCCGCAGCGCGACCGCGCCCATCACCAATGGCAGGATGATGGTCGCGATCCCAGCTGCGAACACGAAGCTCATTGCAACCAGCTTGCGGCGATTCTGAAACGAGCTTGCGAAATACGCGGGCAGCATCACCGAAATGCAGCACGGCGCAAACAGCGCGATCATGCCGGCAATGAAAGCCGCGATGACCGACCCGCCAAAGAAAATGCTGGTTTCCATCGTGTCGTCCTGTGGCCGGCTCGCGCCAGCGATACGTTGGATCGTTGCACCGCCTGCTTGTCATTCATCCGATAGGCGGTGCCCGCCACGGAAGCCGTGCTGCGATTGCATCAAGCGCGTATTTGCGACGCATGGCTTCCACCGTTCACACTCAGTGCTTTCCGTGCGATTCGTTCGACGACAGACGTTCCTTGTTCGCGTTGTCGGAAGACGCAGGCCGGTCGCTGTGCGAGTTCATGCCCTTCATCATGAAGAACATCGACAACGGACAGATCAGGAACAGGAGGAACGGTCCAGCGCTCACGACGAGCGCGCGAAACTGCGGCAACGCAAAATAGGCGGCTGCCAGGACGGCGAGCATGATGCCGCCGATGACCAGCATGTTCTTCGTGCATTTCATGATGTGACTCCTTGAGATTCAGAATTCGGGAAGCTTGGCGTCAGTCGGACGCGTTGCTATTTCGACGGTGAGGTTTGGACCTTGTCGGCGTACTTGAGCATGATGTCGCCCATCGCCTTCATCATTTCGCCGTGCATCTGCATCGCGAGTTTCTCGTTGCCCGGCGGCAATTGGCCCATCATCGGGCAACCTTGCATCATGGCGCCGCCTTTCATATGCCCGCCCATCATCGAGCCGCCCATCATGGATTGATCCATGGTCGATCGAGACGATGCCGACGAAGAATGCGAGTCGGCGGCGATGCTCAGACCGCTACCGGCGAGTAGCGTGATCACGAGCAACGGCATGACGAAAATGCGTTTGGTGTTCATGGTGTGTTCCTCCTGTCAAAGGCGTATTGGTGCACTCCTGACCAGCTCGCGATCCTTACGAAATTGGTCGAATCGACGAGGAATGGCGAGTGCGATCGAACCGCGACGGCGGTTTCCGATCAGGGAACAGCAGGAGTTAGAGTGCTTGCGGCGGGCGCTGAGGCAGTTCTGGAATGAACTGGGATGCCGACGGTACGTTACGGAGTGCGTACGTGGAGGAAGACGTCACAGGGACAGTGACGATCGTCGCCGACGGTATCGCCAGCATGGTACAGGATGCCGTGCCCGCGCTGGTTTGACAGACGGGTTGATGATGCTGACCGCCGTCCGGCGCCGTGGCATGCACGCTGGGCATCGCGTTCAACATGTGTGCCGTACCGGCCGGAGAAGTCGAGACGGGCGACGCGCTGTGCTGACAAAGCAGTGCCGGCGTGGAGAAGCCCGCAATGGGCAGCCACGCAATCAGGAACATCAGCACCAGTTTGACCATCCACCTCACGGTCGCCCCCTTGGGTCTTCGCCTAGCACGTAAAGATTCGTCCCAGCATCGTCAGCCCTGTGAATCCAAGCCGCCGATTGTTGCCGACGACGCTACAGATTGATGAGCGAGTCGGCGAATCTCCTGACCACTGTCAATCGACTCGAGAATCGGACAAGCGGGTCGGTCATCACCGGCGCAATGACTGGCCAGATGGTCGAGCGCGCTACGCATCTCGAGCAACTCCGCGATCCGCGTATCAAGCTCGGCGATCTGCAACGAAGCAATTTTCTTGACTTCGGCACTCGCGCGATCGCGCTCTTGCCAGAGCGCGAGCAAGTGCCGGATTTGCTCGATCGGAAAGCCCAGTGTGCGCGCTTGATGAATGAACCGCAGCACCTGGACATCGTCTGCACCATAGATTCGATACCCGCCAACCGTGCGCCCTGCCGCCGGCACCAGATTGATGCTCTCGTAGTAGCGGATCATTTTCGGGGTAACCCCCGACGCGCTCGCGGCTTGTCCGATATTCATGGTGTACCTCGATATCGCCGAATCTATGTTCCGCTACGCCGCGCGTGATCTTTGCAAACGGCCGCACGCAGGACCTCTCACATCTTGATTCGACTCTAGGCGATACAACGGCGGGAATGTCAAGGTTTTTTGAGGGGCGAGCGAAGAAAAATCCTCGGATAAATACTCTTGACATTCCGTTCGTGGCAATGCGCATAATTCGGGCCATCGCTTTCAACTGCCCGGCCCACCGTTCAGATACCATGCGCCGCCCTGTCAAACGAGCACTCGTCGCCATTGCCGTGATGTTCACGCTGATTTTCAGTCAGTTGTGGATTTCGGCGTACGCGTGTACGACAGTCACGGGTGACGCACGGGGCACATCGTCGATGGTTTCGGCGATCCCAGCCAACAGCCACGGCGATCTCCAGGATCATCACGTCGGTGTGACATGCCACGCGCACTGCGACAACAGCGCGCAACCGGATCACGCCGATCAACCTGTCCCGGCGCCACTCGTGTGGCTGCCCTTGATCTGGGGACACTCGAGCATTCTGACACTCGCGCTGCAGCCGGATCGGCCGGCGCATGTCGAGCCCCTCCTCGTGTCGGCGCCCCCGCCATCACGCATCCTCTTCCAGGTATTCCGCACTTAATCCCGGTCGACTGATCGTGGCCGTGCCCGCACATGCTGGCATGTGTCCGCGCTCGCACGCACCATCGCGCTTCCAGCCCTGCTAGCGCACGTGTTGACGCATGACGTCGATGCGCGGTGCGTTCGCGCGCCCGCGCTTCCGTCGTTCAATCGTTCCTCGGACGCAAGGGCTGTCGCAGCCGGAAGCGGCTTGCAGGTATCGGCGAGCGCTGAGCCCCTTTTTCGTGAATGTGCCATTGCACGTCACAGAATTTCGTCAATTTCAAGGAAGTTAATCATGAGCAAGTTTTCGCTGTTGAATCGCGCCACCATTGCCGTGGTGCTCGTTGCGCTGTCCGCCACCGCTTTTGCAGGTGGAGGCGGCGGCTCGCGTGGTCCGGGGCCGTATCCGTATGCGTCAACCGGAACAACCACCGCAACGCTAAGAGACGGTTTCAAAAAGGCCCCGTGGGGCTGTTAACTTTCGCGGTGAGCTGTTAACCTCAGGCATCGGAACAACCGAGACTGAGGAGATGGCCAAGCCGATCATCGACGATGAATTGTGGACACTGATCGAGCCGTTACTGCCGCCACCCAAGCCGCGGCGCGAGAAGAACCCGGGCCGCCTGCCTGTTTCGAATCGCGCCGCGCTGACCGGCATCCTGTTCGTTCTCAAGACCGGACTACGCTGGCGCGACCTGCCGGCCGAGATGGGATGCGGCTCGGGCGTGACATGTTGGCGCCGGCTGCGCGATTGGCAAGCAGCCGGTGTCTGGGATCGCTTGCACGAGCTACTGCTCGCAAAGCTGCGCGCAGCGGACCAGATCGACTTCTCACGAGCCGCCGTCGATTCATCATCGATTCGCGCCGTTGGGGCAGGCCAAAAACTGGGCCAAACCCCACCGATCGCGCGCGACCCGGTTCCAAGCACCACATCGTCACCGACGCCAACGGTACGCCGCTCGCCGCGATCCTGACCGGCGCGAACGTCAACGACGTCACGCAATTGCTGCCGCTGATCGACGCGATTCCGCCGATCCGCGGATTGCGTGGCCACCCATTGCAGCGGCCGCGTGTGGTCTACGCGGATCGCGGTTACGACTCCGAGCGACATCGGCGCGCGTTGCGCGATCGCGGTATCGAGCCAGTGATCGCCAAGCGCCGTACCGAACATGGCAGCGGCCTTGGCAAATATCGCTGGGTCGTCGAACGCACGCATGCCTGGCTGCATCACTTCCGTCGTCTCCGTATTCGTTTCGAGCGCCGTGCAGACATTCACGGCGCGTTCCTCAAACTCGGTTGCTGTCTGATCTGCTGGAATACCCTTCGGCGGGCCGATCAGTCTTTATGAAACCGTCTCTAACCCAATCGAGCACCGCTGATGCCGCTCCGAGTGCCCAAGGCAAGACCCGTGCGGACGTTCGCGGTGAATTGTTGCAGGCCGAAGAAGCAGGGATGCTCCCCGTGCTCAAAAACGATTATCCGATCAGTGCGACGGCGATCGAACGCAACCGTATCCGGTTTCAGCAGATCCAGCATGCGTGGGGGACGAGCGGGTTGACCACAGCGCAATAGTCGTGCCGCGATAGGTCGGGAAGCGGCCATCCGCTCCGGAGTATGACGCCGCCGGTACACCGGCGGCGCCATACAACTGAAATGATGACCAGATCCCTGACGGGCGTGCATGCGAAAACCATACCTCGATGTCGTCGTCCAAGGCGCTCGACATCGAACCAAGTTCCCAGGAGTTCAAGATGAACCGCTTTTCCTTCATCAATCGTGCCGCTTTTGCAGTCCTGATGGCATCCGTATCGGTATCTGTGATCGCTGGCGGCGGTGGGCCGCGTGGCCAGGACTATACGCAGCATCCGTCCAACGCGGTGACGATCGCATCGTCAGTTCCACTGGAGCAAGTTTCCACGACGGCCGTACGGACCGAGACCCGATTGCCACTCCCCGTCGGCATCAGCGCGCAGGGCAAGACGCGCACCGAGGTCTACGCAGAACTCGTGCAGGCTGAACGTGCCGGATTCGTCCCAAGCGGAAATGCCGACTACCCGCCCGGGCCGGTGACGATTGAACGCAACCTGATGCGATTCAAGATCGCAGAAAGCTGGTGGCAGTCAACGAATCAAGTCACCACGGCAGGAAAGTAAGCACCACGACGGCTTCGCCGCCCTCGCCACACGATAGCCGCCTTTGTGTGGCGAGCGATCGGCGCACCCGTTCAATGGCCAGCCGGTCGCGAGCAGTCACGATCAAGGTATTTGAGAACCGCAGGTTACCGACGCCACTCCAACTTGAGTCAGGCGCGGAATTACGGAGTGTGTGATGAACGACGAACAACTCGTCAGGGTCGATACGTCTCGCCGACGCTGGCTGGTCGCCACAACGACCGCGAGTGGAATCGGGATGGTGGCCGCCACCGTCCCCTTTCTGGAATCGCTGGCGCCGTCGGAAAAGACCAAAGGGCTGGGTGCACCGGTCGACGTCGACATCGCGGGGCTCAAGCCGGGAGAAAGCCTCACCGCCGCATGGCGCGGCAAGCCCGTGTTCGTCGTGAACCGAACGGATGGGATGCTGGCCACAGTTGTTTCGTCCGATTCCCAGGTCGCCGATCCTGCTACCCGGCATCCCTTTTCGATGCCTCTGCCGAGCTACTGCCGAAACGAATATCGTTCCAGAGCGGAGCGCAAGAATATCCTGGTGCTCATTGGCGTCTGTACGCACCTCGGGTGTACACCCACCGCACGATTTCAACCGGGCCCGCAGGCTAATTTGCCCAACGACTGGCCCGGCGGTTTCCTCTGCCCCTGTCACGGCTCGACTTACGACCTGGCCGGGCGCGTATTCAAGAACAAACCCGCACCCCAAAATCTCGACGTGCCGAAATTCATGTTTCCGTCGTCGATCCACCTCGTCATCGGTCGGGACGAAAGTGGCGACGCATGACGGCGCTGCCTCTGTCTGACAGCGCGTGGCGTTTGCCTCAGGGTTTTGTCGGCAGTTCGGGAGGGTTCGCCGAACATTTTCCTGAAGTCACCATCTGCCGCTCGCCACCGATCCCGTCCAGGATCGGGCACGTCGGCCGCTCGTCCCCCGCACAATGGCGCGCGAGGTGCGCAAGCTTATCTCGCATCTCGACTAATTCCGCGATGCGTGCATCGAGATCGGCGATATGTTGCACCGCGATAGCCTTGACCTCTGCACTTGCGCGCCCCCGATCCTGCCACAGCGAAAGCAGTTGCCGAATCTGTTCGATTGGGAAGCCGAGCGTGCGCGCCTGGTGGATGAAGCGCAGCACCTGGACGTCGTCTTCCCGATAGATACGGTATCCGCTGTCGGTACGCCCGGCGGTTCCAACAAGCCCGATACTCTCGTAATAGCGAATCATCTTCGCGGACACACCTGCAGCCGCCGCGGCTTGCCCAATGTTCATGACTCTCCCAACAAATCAAAGGAATACGAGGCGTCGTCCCGTTCCGCGATGACGCGGTGCATCCGACCCCGCGCACGTCCGAGATCATTCAGCTTACTATATGCCTTCCAACAAAAGGAAGGATGGCGCGAACAGTTTCCGGCGGTCAGTCCGTCGAAATTTGGCGCCGGTATGTCTACGATTCTTTCGAAACGGCCATGCCATGTCAGACCTTCCAATGGCATCCGAATAGGGTCCGCCCCGCAGTGACCGCGACGACTGACGTCGCCTATACTGGATTCCATGAAATTCCTGTCTCGCCTTGTCGCCATCGTGCTGATCGCATGGTTGCCGATTCTCGGCTACCCGGCGACGGGCTCGGCTTGCCCGGCCATGTTCCCGGTATCCGATATCCAGGCCCGACACGCGTGCAATGCGCAGCCATGCAAGATGGTGCATGACACGAAAACGCACATCGCAGACGCCAGCGCCGCATGTCGCACGACGATGGGCGGACTGTCCTGCGGAATAGTTTTCATGGCATCCGTGCCGCTGACGTTTCAACCCGTTGCCGCGCCCAGCCCCTACGCACCCAGGAACAGTGTACTGATCACCCAGTACGCGCCGGAGCCGCTCCAGCGCCCTCCTCGAGCAGCCTGATTCCTCGCGGTTCCATCCCGCCCCCCGGGTACGCTCGTCCATGTCGCCGTGAAAATGCCTTCTGTGCCGTAACGCGCGCGTTCAAGCGCAACTTGGCATGAGTTCGAGGCACAGGGCGCATTCGTCAGCATCCCAACTAGCTTGCCCAGTGCGGCTTGCATGAACCGAATTCAATGGTTGCGGTGTCGATGCCCGTCGCCCCAGCATGGCAACCCGTTGCAGCAGATACGCGATATGAAACGCAATCAACCTGATCGAACACCACCAACGCAGTCTCGCCGCAGCGCGACAAGCCGCATTGACCGCAATCGTCGGCGCATCCTGTTCTGGGTCGTGCCGACCTTCCTGGCGGCAGGCGCATCATCGATACTCTTCGAGGTCGTTACGTCGAGACGCCCGGGTGTTCGAGCCAGTGCGCCGGCTTCGACTTCGGCAACGCGTGAATCCAACTGGCGTGTCGGCATGTTAAGGCCCAACGGATTGCGCATTGTCCCGAGCGGGCGCCACGACGCGTCACGCGTGCTCGCGCCCGAGCAATTCGCGGATCCCGAAACGCGCCATGCGTATTGGGTGGCCACGCAAATCCCCGCGACCCTCAATCAACTGTATTGCTGGTGCGGTTGCGAAAACACCGGCGAACATCGCTCGAACCTCCAGTGCTTCGAGGACAAGATGGCCGTTTCCTGCCCGGTTTGCCGCGGCACGGCGGAGATTGCGTTCGACATGAAGCGCAAAGGGATCACCGACGCGGGACGCATCCAAGCGGCGGTCGATGCGAAATGGGCACCAAAGGGATAGTCGGAATGCCTCGCGCGCGGCCCACGACATGCCTGCGCGACCCGTACATTGATGCACGCATCCTGTCACGGAGATGAACGATGACGACGATCGACCGCATCACGCGCCGTACGCTATTGCGAGCGTCGCTCGCATCCACTGTGATTGCCGTCGGCCCCCGGCCGCTTGCGACGCTTCTACAGCCGAATGCGCGTGCCGCCGGCACGCCTTTCATCCCCGATGTGTCGATCGAACTGCATGCGCGGCCGGATCGGCTGAACCTGTTGCGCGGCCCCGCAACAGGCGTATGGCGTTATGACGGAAAAGTCACGCACGGCGATCCACACGCCTTGTGGTTCGTCTCCGACGGCTACGCGCCAGTTGTGCACGTACGCCGGACACAGAAAGTGCGAATCGAATTCGTCAATGACCTGCCTGAACCAACGATTGTCCACTGGCACGGCTTGCTCGTGCCCGCATCGATGGACGGGCACCCGCGCGATGCGATCGCCACGAAACAGCGCTACGTGTACGAATTCGACGTCCTGAATCGCGCAGGGACGTACTGGTTTCACGCACATCCGGATGGCCGCACCGGTGCGCAGATCTATCACGGCCAGGCGGGCCTTCTGATCGTCGATGACGAGGAAGATGCCGCCCTTCCCCTGCCCCGCGGCAGCTACGACGTGCCGTTGATGATTCAGGACCGCACATTTGACGACGACAACCAGCTTGTCTATCTGTCGCAGCAATCCGGTGGAATGATGGGTGGTCGCGGGATGATGGGCAACCGGGGCATGATGGGCGGTGGAATGATGGGCCGCGGCATGATGAACGGCGGGCAAGGCGGCATGGCCGACATGATGGTGCAGATGATGGGTTTCCTCGGCGACCGGATTCTCGTCAACGGCCGGCCCGACTACGTGCTACCGGTCGCCACACGGGCCTACCGGTTGCGTTTCCTGAACGCATCGAATAGCCGCATCTACAAACTCGCTTGGCACGACGGTTCTCCGCTGACCGTCATTGGAACCGATGGCGGCCTGCTCGACCGCCCGCTGCGGCGGTCCTATGTGACCCTGGCACCGGCCGAACGGCTTGACCTCTGGGTGGATTTCAGCGGCAAGCCGATCGGCACTGTCCTGACGCTGCAGAGCCAAACGTTCTCCGGCGACGTCGCCATGGGGGGAATGATGACGCGTACCCGGCTGCCGCTGGGTGCACGCTTTCCGGTCCTGACCGTCAAGGTTGTTCGCCGCGAACACACGAACGACGGCTTGCCCGCTACGCTGGCGCGAGTTCCCGTCGCTCACCCGCGTGACGCGATCAACTTCATGCAGCCGCGCGCGTTCGGCATCACGATGGGCATGATGACGTGGGGCATCGACGGCCGACGATTCGAGATGGACGGCGTAGCGCCGGCGGAAACCGTCAAGGCCGGCACGACCGAAATTTGGGAATTCCGCAACGACGAATCGATGATGCTGATGGCGCACGCGATGCACGTGCACGGCGTGCAGTTCCGCGTGCTCGACCGCGTGGTCGATGCGGAGTTCGCCGGCGCGCGCCACACGCTGTCGGATGGCTATGTCGATGACGGATGGAAGGACACCGTGTTCATGATGCCCGGCGAACGCGTGCGTCTGCTTGTTTATTTCGGAGAACGCACTGGCATGTACCTGTACCACTGCCACATGCTCGAGCACGAGGACTCGGGATTGATGCGCAACTATCTGGTCGAGCGATAGCGGAACGCTTCGCCTGCAGGGCTCGGCTCAAAGCAACGCCATAGGAGGTCAATCGTGAGGATCACCCGCCGCACATTCATTTCGGTCGCCGCCGGACTTGCCTCGGTGGCGACGTTCGGCCGGCACGCGCAGGCGGATGCCGGCGTCGTGCAGGAAAGCGACGCGAATGCCGTCGCGCTCGGCTACAAGACGGACGCGAGCAAGGTCGACAGGACGAAATTTCCAAAGTTTCAGGCTGGACAAGCGTGTGCGAGCTGCCAGTTCTTTCAGGGCAAGACCGGCGACACCGCGGCACCGTGCACGGTGTTTGGCGGCAAGCGGGTCAGCGCGAAAGGCTGGTGTAGCGCCTACATGAAGCGAGCCTGATCGCTCAAAACCACCGGGAGCAGACCATGGAAACACAATGCGTTGTCGCGATCGTTCGACCAGAAACGCTCGATGCGATCGAGAAAGAGATCCACTCGATTGATACACACGGCGTCACGATCACTAAAGTAAAGGGCTTCGGCGCACACCTGAATCCCTATGCCAAACATTGGGAAACCGAACACCTGAAAATCGAGATCTTCACGCGAGCATCGGACGCCGACGCGCTCATCGAGGCCATCATGCGAGTGACGCACGTCGGCGCGCCCGGCGACGGTGTCGTTGCGGTCATCCCGGTCACCGGTTTCTACAGCATCCATACGATGAAACCGGTGGTTCCTTGACCAGAAAGAGGTTGCAAACCATGGTCGATTTTTACCGCGACATCAGGACGTTATCCGCGACCATGCGCAGCACGTCGTCTCGTCGGCCGTGAAACTCCGGCTTCGGATCTCGACGCCGCGCCCTCACGGCGGTGAAAATCGTGCCGACGGGACGCCGGTTGCGACACGGGCGCCGGTCAGCGCCTGGAGCGGCTCATCGGTTCCATCGTCGCAGATGCGCGAGAAACGTATCGGCGCTGACGAATCCAACCAGTTGCGCGTCGGGCGCCAGCCGGCCTTCCTTGCCGTAGAAAATCAGTGCCGGCGGCCCGAACAATCCGAAGCGCCGCAGCATCGCAGTGTCTTCCGCGGTGTTGCGCGTCACGTCGATACGTAGCAGCGTCCAGTGCATGAATTCGTCGATCACGCGCGAATCACGTAAGCGGCTCGGCGCGACCAGTTCCATATTCGCGCGCGCATGGGGCATGATGTGAGAGCTTGGGGAGTTCCGTGAGGATCACGTGAGATCGTGCCCACGATCGTGGATCATGGGCACGATCTATCTGGATCTATGAAGCAGTCAGGCAGTGCCATGCGAGCTGACCGACGTCAGCTTGTCGACCACATTCCAAGGCAGCAGTTCGTCGACGCGGGTGATGACGTGATCAGCGATGTGGGTCAAGACGTATTCCAGATAGGCGCGCGGGTTGATGCCATTGAGTTTGCACGCACCAATCAAGCTGTACATCGCGGCGGCCCGCTCACCCCCGCTGTCGGAACCAGCGAACAGGAAGTTCTTTCTCCCGAGGCTCACGCAACGCAGGGCGTTTTCTGCCAACGCGTTGCTGATCTCGGCTTGCCCATCCTCGCAGAACAGCGTCAGCGCAGTCCAGTGATTCAGCGAGTACTGGATCGCGCCGGCCAGCTCCGACTTGCGCGACAGCGTCGCGAGCTTGGCCCGGATTCTCGTTTCGAAGGCGTCCAGCAGCGGCTTGCTTTTCTCACGCCGCACGCGCTGCCGTTCATCGGGCGGCTTGCCGCGGATGTCGGTTTCAATGCCGTAGAACTCGCCGATCATCTCGAGCAGTTTCTGGGTCTCGTCCGTCGGTGTGCTCGCGTGGATCTCGTAGTACTTTCTCCGCGCGTGGTCCCAACAAGCAGCCTCGCGGATCTTGCCACTTACGTACAACTCGTCGAAGCCGCCGTAGGCATCGGCTTGCAGGATGCCTTCGAATCCGGCGAGATGCGTCTGAGGATGGATGCCTTTGCGATCGCACGAGTACGCGAACCACACCGCAGCCGGCTCCGTCGAGCCCGAACGGCTGTCGTCGCGCACGTACACCCAGAGTCGCCCGGTCTTCGTCTTCTTGTTGCCTGGCGCGAGCACGGGGATCGGCGTGTCGTCCGCGTGCAACTTCGTGCCCGCCATCGTATACCGGCGCAGCGCGTCGGTCAGCGGGCGGCAGAGCGCCTCACACTGTCCGACCCAGCGACCCATGCTGGCGCGGTCAAGCGTCACCCCGTCGCGCGCCGCAATTTCCGATTGTCGGTACAGCGGCGCATGATCTGCGTACTTCGACACCAGAATGTCGGCAAGCAAGCTCGGATGCGCGATACTGCGCTCGATCGGCAGTCCCGGCATCGGTGGCTGCGCGATGTGGCCGCAGGCCGGACAGACCGTCTTGTGCCGGATCGTGCGGATCACCTTGAACATCGCCGCAACACGGGCGAGCTGTTCCGAGACGTCCTCGCCGAGGCACTGCATAGCACCTTCACACTTGGGGCAGATCGAATCCGGTTTGAGCACGCGATCTTCTCGCGTAAGGTGCGGTGGCAGCGGCTCACGTACGGCCGGATCGCTGCTAGTCGTGGACCTTTCTCGTCGGACCTTTGTGTGCTGAACGTCGGCGACACCGCTGCCTGCGGCCAAATCCTCAAGCCGGAGCTCAAGCTTCTCGATCTCTCGGGCAAGTTGTTCCGACTTGCGGCCGAAGTGCATTCGCTTGAGCTTGTCGATCAGGAGCTTCAACCGTGTGATCTCGAGATCGCTTGCGGCGATGTCGCGGCGCAGCTGTTCGATCTCGAGTTCCCGTTCGATGGCCGACGCGCGAGCCTCAGCCAGCATGGCCTTCAGTGCAGCGACATCGTCGGGCAGATCGTCGAGATTCGGCATGCGCCGGAGTTTACGAGCCTCCCGAGCGGTTTACAACACCTACAGCATCGACAGAGGTGCCGTACGGCGGGGCTGCCGCCAATCGATGCCTTCGAGAAGCATCGACAACTGCGCGACCGTGAGCGAGATCTTGCCGCCATCGGCTTGCGGCCAGATGAAGCGGCCGCGTTCCAATCGCTTCGACAGCAGCCAGAGCCCGTCGTCGGTGGCCCAAAGCAGCTTCACGAGATCGCCTCGACGTCCGCGGAAGATGAACACATGGCCGCACAACGGATTCTCCTCGAGCGTCGCCTGTACCTTCGTGGCAAGCCCCTGGAAGCCGCAGCGCATGTCCGTGACGCCCGCAGCAAGCCAGATGCGGGTGCCGGCCGGCAATGTGATCACTTCAGGCATTCCTGCAGGAACGCTTCGGCCCGCTCAGCAGACAGGCCGCGAATCTTCACGCGCCGCTTGCCGATCTCCACCTCGATCTCGCACACGGGCGTCGGCATCGGTACGCCGCTTGTCACCTTCGACGTCGCGTTTCCCGTAGGCTGCGGCGCTGGCAGCATCAACACCGAATCGATCACGTCAACGCTCAGCAACTCCGTGCCTGTCATGGCCGACGGCGCAGCTTCGAGTCCCGGCAGTTCCAGCTTGCCTTCCCGATATTGCTTGCGCCACCCGAACACGACGTTGGCGTTGATGTCGTGCCGCCGCGCGACGATCGACACCGACATGCCTGGTTCCAACGTTTCCCTGATCACTTGCTGTTTGAATGCCCGCGCATACGTGCGATGGGCCGGGCGCGCTGCATTCGGCATAGCTGACCGTCTCCGTCAATCTAAACGCGACTATCATGCGCCAGCAAAATCAGCATCGGGAAACGGTCGGGCCGAGTCGCTTACCGAATCACTGAACGTGAAGCGTTCGAGCTCTTTGCACGTGATGCACCAGTCGGCATAGAAATCGATCATCATGGGCCGACCGCGCGCGTCCGCGAGCGCGCGGTCCAGTTCGGCATTCGAGCGTATCGATTCGAAGCGCGCGCTCGCCTGGGTTGGCCTGCTCGCTGGAACAGACATCTGCATGAAGCCGCCCAGTGGCCGTAACGCATCGAAGTGGCCTGATGCGACGCCGACTAGCTCTGCGACGCCCACTACCAACAGCAACACACCGAGAGCCTTACCGATCCGCTGGATGCCGTGCGCGTTCGGCGGCAACGGATCGATCCCCCGCAGCGTCATGCCCGCGCTCGCGAACAGCATCGCGAGCACCATCATCAACAGCCAATCAGGCAACAGCGAATAGACAAACCAGAGCGCCGCGGCCAACAGCATGAATCCAAGCGTATGCTGCACGGGGATCATCCAACGGCCGGCTTTCGGCAATACGTGCGAGCCAAACGTGCCGAACGCGAGCAACGGCAGCCCCATGCCGATCGCCATTGCGTAAAGCGCCGCCGCACCACCGATCAGGTCGCGACTGTTCGCGATATAGAGCAGCGCACCCGCGAGCACCGGCGTGGAGCACGGACCGACGATCAGCGCGGACAGCATGCCCATCACGAACACGGGGCCCGCGCGCCCGCCCGGCAGCCGGCGGCTCCAGTTCGCGAAGCGGGTCTGCCAGTTGACGGGCATCTGCAGCCGGAACACGCCGAACATGCCGAGCGCAAATACGACCATCAGCGCACCGAACGCGGCCAGCACCCAGCTCCGCTGCGTCAATGCGACGAGCGGCATACCCGCGAGCGCCGCGACGGTGCCGGCACCGGCGTAGGTGAGCGCGAGTCCCTGCACGTAGACGAACGATAGTCTGAAGCCGCGCCACAGCGAAGCCGGTCGCGCGCCCGCGCCGATAACGGCTGCAACGATCGGAATCAGCGGATACATGCAGACCGTGGCCGCCATCAGCAGACCGCCAAGCAGAAAACCGGCGATTTCGGGCAGGCTGATTCCGTTTGCCGGACGCAGATGGATTCCGAACACCGAGAGTGTCGAATGACTTCTCGAGCCGCCGGTCTGAGCAGCAGCCGCCCCGGCATCATCGCCGGTGGCCACACGCGTCACCGTTCCATCTGTGGCAATCCGGAAGGTGCGCATCAATGGCGGATAGCAGACGCCCGCGTCCGCACATCCTTGCGAGGTGACCGACAACGTGACACTGCCTGCTGCGACGGCACGAGGCAGCGTAATGCGAAGATGTAGCGGCCGGTGGTATACCGTGACCATGCCAAACGTCGGATCCTTCTTGACCTCGCCCGGCGGCAGCGCGTCGGGCTTGACCGGCACACCGTCCGCCGCGAAGCTGAAGCGGTCTCGATAAAGGTAGTATCCCGGATGGGTATCGAAGTCGAGATCGACTTGCTGCGGCCCGCCGAGCGACACCTTCAGAGGAAAGGCACTCTCAGGCGGTAGAAGATCGGCCTCGCCGAGCGCGTGGGCGGCGAACGATGCCAGCATCAACAGCACGCCAAGCGCGATGCGCAGCACGAGCGCATGCGCCCAGCGTCCACCGAACGCCCTCGCCGTGGAATGCCATGTGTGCACTGCCGCCTCCATTCAGAGACGCCGCATGCGGGACCGGCCATCGATGGCCGGCCCGCAGGCACGGCTTTACCCCATCAAGACGATTGCTTCACCATTTTCACGATGGTCAGGGTGCCGCCGACATCCTCGACGCGCACCTTGACCTTGTCACCCTGGTGAGCCTGCTTGACCATCGCGGCGTCCTTGGCCTTGTACGCCATCGTCATCGCGGCCATGCCGATATTGGCGAATTCGCCATGCTTGAGCGTGACCATGCCGGTTGCGGCATCGACCTTCATCACCTCCGCATCGGTCAGTGCCGACTCCGAGGCTTTCTTCGATGCGGACGGTTTCATCGACATCCCCTTGCCGGACATGTCGTCGCCGGCGAATGCCGACGATGCGAACGCGCCCATTGCACAAACTGCAGCGGCAGTAATGACAAATTTCTTCATTGAGCTTCTCCAGATTGGATTGAAGGCACCTTCGTGCCGGAAGGAACTGCTTGGTGAATTCCCGCCTGGTCCACCTTGCGCGCACGACGACGCTGCAACAGGAACCAGGCTGCCGGAATGACGAACATCGACAGCAGCGGCGCGGTGACCATACCGCCCACCATCGGCGCAGCGATACGCTGCATGACTTCAGAACCGGCGCCGTGCCCGATCATGATCGGCACAAGGCCGGACAGCACGACGGCAACAGTCATCGCCTTGGGTCGTACGCGCAGCACCGCCCCTTCACGAATCGCGTCGGCCAGCACGGCCTCCGTGAATGGCGCGCCGGCTTCGAGCCGACCGTTCAACGCACCCTTCAGGTACAGCAGCATCACGACGCCGAACTCTGCCGCGACGCCCGCCAGCGCGATGAAGCCGACCGAGGTGGCGACCGACACCGCGTGGCCCAGGCCCCAGATGAACCAGAGGCCGCCCACCAGTGCGAACGGCACGGTCGACATCAGCAGCAATGCGTCGGCCGCCGAATTGAACGTCAGGAACAGCAGCACGAAGATCACGACGAGCGTGACCGGAATGACGGTGCGCAACTTCGCCGCCGCCCGCTCCAGGTACTCGAACTGTCCGGACCATGCGATCGAATAGCCGGGCGGCAGCTTCACCTGCTGCGCGACGGCCTTCTGCATCGCCTGCACGGCCGATTCGAGGTCCGTATTGCGGATGTCGACGTACACATAGCCGGACAGCCGTGCGTTCTCGCTGCGGATCATCGGCGGCCCGTCGGCGATCGTGACATGCGCGACGTCGCCGAGCTGGATTTGCGCGCCCCGATCCGTGACGATCGGCAACTGCCGCAGCTTCTCGAGCGAATCGCGGACTTCGCGCGGATAACGGATATTGATCGGGAAGCGTTCGCGCCCGGCAATTACCTCGCCAACGTTCTCTCCCCCCACAGCCGACGACACGACGGACTGGATGTCCATGACGGATAGGCCGTATCGCGCGGCCGCAAGCCGATCGATGTCGACGTCGATGTACCGTCCACCGTTCAGACGCTCCGCCAGCGCGGACGTCACGCCCGGCACGTGCTTCACCGCAGCTTCGACCTGCGTCGCGATCGTGTCGATCTGCGTCAGGTCAGGTCCGGAAATCTTGACCCCGACGGGTGTCTTGATGCCGGTGGACAGCATGTCGAGCCGGTTGCGGATCGGCGGCACCCATACGTTCGACAGGCCCGGCACCTTGACGGTCCGGTCCAGCTCGTCGACCAGCTTCTCGGGTGTCATGCCGGGCCGCCATTGACTGCGAGGCTTGAACTGGATCGTCGTCTCGAACATCTCGAGCGGCGCCGGGTCCGTGGCCGTGTCGGCGCGGCCGGACTTACCGAACACGGTCGCGACCTCCGGCACTGTCTTGATGAGCCGGTCGGTCTGCTGCAGTAGTTCGGACGCCTTTTGAGCCGAAATGCCCGGCAGCGCGGTCGGCATGTACAGCAAGTCGCCCTCATCGAGCGGCGGCAGGAACTCGCCCCCTAGTCGCGACACCGGAATCGCCGTCAGGGCCAGTGCGACGACGGCAAAACCGATCGTCAACCATGGGCGACGCAGAGTCGCTTCGAGCAGTGGCCGGTACAGCCGGATCAGCACGCGGTTGATCGGGTTCGCGTTCTCATGCGGAATGCGGCCGCGGATCAGGTAGCCCATGAGCACCGGCACCAGCGTGACCGACAGCCCGGCTGCGGCCGCAATCGTATAGGTCTTCGTGAACGCCAGCGGCGAGAACAGCTTGCCCTCCTGCCCTTCGAGCGAGAAGACCGGGATGAACGACAGCGTGATGATCAGCAGCGAGAAGAACAGCGCCGGCCCGACTTCCGCCGCGGACGCGGCAATCAGTTCCCAGCGCTGCGCTGCGTTTATCGGCACGCGAGGATGGGCATGTTCGTAGGCCTCAAGATGCTTGTGCGCGTTCTCGATCATCACGATCGCCGCGTCGATCATCGCGCCGATCGCGATCGCGATACCGCCCAGCGACATCAGGTTCGCGTTCACGCCTTGGTAGCGCATCACGATGAATGCGGCCAACACACCGAGCGGCAGCGACAGGATTGCGACGAATGCGCTGCGCAGGTGGAACAGGAACACTGCGCATACCAACCCGACGACGATGAATTCCTCGATCAGCTTGTCCTTCAGGTTGTCCACCGCGCGTTCGATGAGTTGCGAGCGGTCGTACGTCGTGACGACTTCGACGCCGGGCGGCAGCGAGCGCTTCAGCTCGGCGAGCTTCGCTTTGACCGCGTCGATGGTCGTCAGGGCGTTCTTGCCGGAGCGCATCACGATGACCCCGCCCGCGACCTCGCCCTCGCCGTTCAATTCGGCGATGCCGCGGCGCATCTCCGGGCCGATCTGGATGCGCGCGACGTCGCCGAGCAGTACCGGGGTACCCGCTTCGTTCGTGCGCAGCACGACGTGGCGGAAGTCGTCGAGCGAGCGCAGATAGCCGGACGAGCGCACCATGTATTCCGACTCGGCGAGTTCGACGACCGAGCCGCCCGACGCCTGATTGGCCTTGCCGAGCGCGTCGGCCACCATCGACTGCGTGATGCCGTACGCGCGCAGCTTGTCCGGATCGAGCACGACCTGGTACTGGCGCACCATCCCGCCGATGCTGGCGACCTCAGACACGTCCGGCACGGCCTTCAGCTCGAACTTCAGGAACCAGTCGTTCAGCGCGCGCAGTTGCCCGAGATCGTGCTGTCCGGTCTTGTCGACGAGCGCGTACTCGTACACCCAACCGACACCGGTCGCATCTGGGCCGAGCGACACCGTCGCACCCTGCGGAAGGCGGCTTTGCACCTGATTTAAGTATTCCAGCACGCGCGAGCGCGCCCAATACTGATCGGTCTTGTCATCGAACAGCACGTAGACGAACGCATCCCCGAATGACGAATACGCGCGGATGGTCTTGGCGCCGGGCACGCCGAGCAGCGTGGTCGTCAACGGATAGGTCACCTGATCCTCGATCACCTGCGGTGCCTTGCCTGGATACGACGCCTTGATGATGACCTGCGTGTCCGACAGGTCGGGCAGCGCATCGAGCGGCGTCTCCTTGAGCGAGTAGACACCCCACGCCGCGACGAGGATGGTCACGAGCAGCACCATGAACCGGTTGCGAATGGACCACCGTATGAGATGCGCGATCATTGGACGCCTCCGGCCGGCTCAACCTTCGTCAGTTGGTAGCCGTCATCCGTCTGCTTGAAGGCGAAGTGCACGGCCTGGCCAACCTTCACGTCCGGAAAGGCGTTCGACGCCGGCTTGTTGAACGTCATCGTCATCGCGCCCCAACCAAGCGCGGGAACCGGCTGATGCGAGAACGTCATGTCGGCCGCAGTCACCTTTTCGACCCTGCCGGTGGTCTCGTAGGTTGGTGAAGCGGCTGCCGGCGCGGACGCCGCTGTCGCCGCACCGGCACCCTTCCCGCCCTCCAGCCGCGGCAGCACGGACTTCAGGCTGGCTTCCGAATCGATCAGGAACTGACCGGACGCGACGACGGTGTCGCCGTCGTTCAGGCCGCTCAGCACTTCGGTTTCGTTGCCGACGTCGTTGCCGACCGTCACCGACGCGGGCTGCAGACGGCCGTCGCTGTTTTTGACGATGACGATCGAACGCTTGCCGGTCGTGATGACCGCTTCGGACGGCACGAGCAACCGCGACACGGCCTTCTGGCCGCCGACGCGCACGCGCATCAGCATGCCGGGCGTCAGCTTGAGCGCACTGTTGTCGATTTCAAGGCGCGCCTGAAGCGTGCGGCTACTGGTGGTGATGCCCGGCAGGATCTCGCGGATACGCCCGGTGAAATGCTGCGTCGGATCGCCCGAGAACGTCGCGTCGACGGTCATGCCCGGACGCGCATCGAGCGCGAGCGCTTCCGGAATCTCGACGATCAGCCAGAGCTTCGAGAGGCCCGAAATCTTCGCGAGCGTCTGCCCCGGCGCGACCATCGCACCGTCGCGCACGTTCAGTTCGCTGACGACACCCGCTTCCGGCGATGCCAGCGTGAGGTGCGTTTGCGCCTTGCCGGTACGGTCGAGCGCCGCGATCATGCCGTCGGGAATCGACAGCGCGCGCATGCGCGCACGTGATGCATCGAGCAGACTATGATCCATCCCGCCGCGCTTGAGAGCGAGATATTCCTCCTGCGGCGCGAGCCAATCCGGCACGAATAGCGACGCGATCGGCGCGCCCTTCGCGACGCGTTGCATCGGCGCGCTGGCATACAGGTGATCGATGTAGCCGGTGACACGCGACTGAATGACGTCCGCTCTCGACTCGTCAAACTGCGTCGTGCCAACCGCATCGAAGCCACCGGCCGTATCCTGGCGACGGACGGTCGCGTAGCGTATGCCGAGATTCTGCTGCAAGCCCGGGTCAATCTTGATGCCGCTCGATCCGCCACCTTCGTCCGCGAAGACGGGTTCGAGCTGCATGTTCATGAAGGGCGATTTGCCCGGCTTGTCGAAGTGCTGGTTCGGCACCATCGGATCGTGCCAGTACAGTACTTTTCGGCCGGTTTTCGGGTCGATCTTGTCGCCCGCCGCGGACATCGATGGCGCGGCAGCGCTGGTCGGAAAGCCGTCGCCTGCGTGTCGAGTACCCGCAAAGTAGCCGGCGCCGAGCAGGGCCGCCCCGGCAAACAGCATCAACACTGCGCGCACGAGCGTGGTCTTCGTCATGTTGTTCTCCTTCACTGTGCGGCGGCCATCGTCGATGGCACGACCTGATATTCGAGTTGTGCCCAGGTTTGCGATACCTCGCGCTTGAGGTCGAGCACTTGCAGTTGCGCTTCCAGTTGGGCGCGTCGGGCCGCGAACGTATCCGCGAGCGAGCCGCTTCCGGCGCGATAAGCCGCGTTGGCAAGCTGCACGCGCTGATCGGCGGCCGGCAGCAGCGACTGGCTCAGGTTGGCGATGCGCTCGCGCCCGCTTGCCAGCGTCGCGGACTGCGTGCGGATGTCCGCCTGCACCTGGCGCAGCGTGTCCTCGTAGGTCAGCCGCGCCTTCGTCGCAAGTTCGGTCTTCTGCGCGAGATCACGGTCCTGAAGATTCTTCCGATTGAGCGGCAGCGGAATCGTGACCCCGATCGACACCATGTTCGAATAGGCCCCGCCACGTTGCTGATAGGCGATTTGCCACGTCCAGTTCGGGCTGCGCTCGCTGCTGGCCACCGCGGTATCCGCCTCGGCCACCGCCACGTCGTCGGATGCCGCCACGAGTGTCGGGTGCGCAATGCGCAGTTCGTCCGGCGGCAGCGCGGAGACGAACGATTCGGGCGCCGGCGGCTCCCCCGTCACGTCTGACACCGGTACGGCAGTCCAGCGCGACAGGCCGATCAGCGCCGTCTGGTAGGTCTGCTGCGCCTTGAGAACCTGATCCTGGGTTTGCGCCAGCATCGCTTGCGCCTGAACGACGTCGGCAGCGCTCGCCTTCGCTCCACGGTAGGACGCTTTCGTGGCTGCCAGTTCGTGCGTCATGTGGTCAAGCAAAGCCTGTTGAAGCGCGACCGCCTGCTTGGCGTAGACGGCGTTCAGCCACGCCGTCGCGGTTTGCTGACGGACCGTCGCGAGTTGCATCAGATAACCGGCTCGCTCGCGACCGACCATTTCATCGGCCAGCGCTGAACGCAGTTGCCGCTTCTTGCCCGACACCCACTCCTGCTGGATGCCAATGCGGCGCATCGTCATGAAGTCCTGGCCGATCGTGAAGCGCTGCGCGCCATTGATCGGCAAGTTGTCGACACCGGCCGAGAGCATCGGGTCGGGCAACTGGCCGGCCTTGACGGCCGCCTCGGAGCTGGCGCGAACGGACGCCTGCGCCGCCTGCATCGATGCGGAATGGTCGGTCGCCGATTGCAGCGCGGCGTCGAGCGTGAAAGGTGCTTGCTCGGCGTGAACGACGCCCGCAAGCAGTAGCGCGGCAACAAGAGAATGCGCGCGCATCGAAGCTCGCCGACCCCGCGGCGTGCCGAAAATGAATGGCATGTTCTAACCCCAACGACGGAATCCCATAGGGATTCCACGTCCTGGCAAAGGACGAACCTCACCGCATACGCGGTGAACCTGTCAGCGTGGGATCAGACGAGACGCGGAGGTCGCCACAACCCGTTCGGGTCACGGCTCGGGAGGGAGTCGGCGTAGTGGAAAATGACCGGGCTGACGAGCGCAGCCGGCCGACTGACACTGACCTGCACCGTTGGGTGGTAAAGGCTGCCGAACTGGCACTGGGCGGTCACTTTACAGAAGACGCCCTTCATTTTGGCGTGGCCGGCGGATGCCGACTTCATCAAGTCGCAGCCGGGCATATCGGCTGACATGCTCGAGTCCGTGTTCATGGACATGGTTTGCTGCATCGGACAGTCGCCCGTCAAGCCACTCGCTGCCAGCCCGCTAATGGGCAGCATCGCGCAAAGCAGCAAGAGGATGAAGGTCCGGAGCAATTTCATAACGCGCATTATAGTCCGCCCGTACCGGCGCTTGCATCGGAATTGTACTTATGTTTCCGCCCTTAAACATGCAGTCAACACGTGCACGGTCACGCGTTCGTCTTGGATTTGGGTACGGCGCTTGCGCGATGCGCCCGGCCCGATCCGGGCAGCCCAGTCAAGGAGAATCAAATGGCACACCAACAGTATCAGTCCGGCATCTCCGCCTGCGATGATTGCGCAGCCGCATGCTATCACTGTGCAACTGCATGCCTCAATGAGAGTGAAGTTGCGCAACTCGCGGATTGCATCAAACTAGACCTCGATTGCGCGGCCTTCTGCCGACTCGCGTCGGGCGCGATGGCGCGCGGAAGCGGGCAAACAAAGGCGCTATGTTCGAGCTGTGCAAATATCTGCGAAGCTTGCGCGGCCGAGTGCGAGAAGCACCCTCACGAACATTGCAAGGAATGCGCACTCGCATGTCGAAGATGTACCCAAGAGTGCCGCTCGATGGCACAATAGACTCGGACCACAAAATGAAGGACGACGGCTTCCGCGTCGGCGCGAAAGCCGTCGGTAAATTGATCGTCTGCTGTCCTTTGCTCCCGCGCCATCGCGTACTTTTTATCGTTTCATCACCGGTATCAACGTCGGGCATAAATGGCCATTGGACGGTGGCCATCGGCGAGGAACATCGCGTGGTTCTCTCCGGTTCCGGTACGCACTAATGCTGACCCCGGATCGCAATTACGGATGTGCGGTGCCATGCTCATTCGTTCGATCCCACGCACACGTTGCGCTCCCGATAATGCGGCGTGCGGCGGCATCTTCGGGCAGTTCAGACGGAAATTGTCTATCCACCCGGCGGATCAGTCGCCCCCACTGTGTTGTCCCCGAGGACTCGCATGCTCGGTCTGAAGCGGTCGGGCATCGCTGAACGGCTGATAATCGACAACCCCAAAATCCTGCTCCAGCAGTTCACGCATCTCGTCGACCGCCGATGTCTGTGCATGCCACATTTCGGAACACAGCCGAATCAGAGCATCATGACGCCGGTCAACACCGGTCATGCAAGCATTCAGCGGTTCAAAAAGCTCATAATGGTGCCGGGCGAATATCTCGAGGGAAACGCTGATCAATGAGCCTGTCGTCCGCATAACGGACGAGGCAGGTTGCAATTTTCAGATTGACGTAGGAATTTGACGACATGCGAGGTGAGTTTCGCTCGTATTCGGGCCTCACTTCCCGCGTTTTTCACACACATGACGGATTGCTCCCATGAGTCGACAACAGCTGATTTTTCGCGATCACCAGGTTCGCCAGCGCGAACAGACTGAACAGCTGTGCCGTGTTCCTGGCTAGACCCTTGTAGCGCACCTTGCGATGACGAAACAGGTTCTTCACGACATGAAACGGATGCTCGACCCGGGCGCGGATCTGCGCCTTGGTTCGCTCGACCGCGATCACGAGGTCCTTCAGCGGACCTTCCTGCATCGCCCTGATCTTTCCGCGCTTGAGCGCCACGTGCCACTTCACCGTCTTGCCCTTCATCTCCTCGCGCTTGTCCACGCCGGTGTAGCCCGCATCGCCAAACGCTTCCTGCTCATGACCGTGCAGCAGGGCGTGGGCCTGCGATACGTCCGGCTCGTTGGCCGCCGTGGTGACCACGCTATGCACCAGACCCGAGTCGGCGTCGACGCCGACATGGGCCTTCATGCCGAAATACCAGTCGTTGCCCTTCTTCGTCTGATGCATCTCCGGGTCACGGCTCTTCCCGGCGTTCTTCGTGGACGGCGCAGCCTCGAAGATCGTCGCATCCACCAGCGT
This sequence comes from Burkholderia sp. AU27893, assembly GCF_002223205.1. NCBI lineage: Bacteria > Pseudomonadati > Pseudomonadota > Betaproteobacteria > Burkholderiales > Burkholderiaceae > Burkholderia > Burkholderia sp. AU27893. Next base: position 168,597 of record NZ_NKFD01000006.1, read on the forward strand.
GCCTTCCTTCATCATCAGCCCGCGCTCGCACAACTCGATGCCGATCTCGTCGAACAGCTTTCGCGTCAGTGCGTGCTCGACCAGCAGGCGCCGGAATTTCAACAGCGTGGTGGCGTCCGGCACGTTCTCGCGCGCCAGGTCGATGCCCGCGAAGGCGCGCATCGCGATGCTGTCGTAGAGCGCATCTTCAAGCCCTTCGTCCGACAACCCGTACCACTGCTGCAGCAAGTAGATCCGCAGCATCCGTTCCAGGCCAATCGGCGGCCGGCCACGCTCGCCCTTCGGGTAATACGGCCCGATCACCGACAGCAGCCGCGACCAAGGGACGACCTTCTCCATCTCGGCCAGAAAGCGTTGACGCTTGGTCACCCGCTTCTTGCCCGCACTTTCCGCTTCCGCAAAACCGATCTGCCGCTGCATCGTCGTGGGTCCGTTCCGTGAGCTTCTTTCTACAACGCCCTTGGCCTCGTCAGCGATGACCGCCAAGCCGAATTGATCAGTGTTTCCCGAGGTACGCGTGGTCAAATGCTCTGCCTGGTTGCGCATGCTCAAGTATTGCAATTGCTGCTTGTTGTTCTGAACGGACCTTCGGCTGGTAGTTGACTCCGTACCAGACACGCAGAAACTTTTGAAGCTGAATGATCTGTTCGCGCTGACCACGGTTTTCCATCCGCGCACTAGACCTAATCTCTACCATTGAGGCCTTCGCGTTTGTCGCCGGATAGGACGGCGTCGGCGATGTCCCTTCATATGCAGACAGTTCGGTACTCCGCCGAGTATCCGTGCCTGCGGCGAGCTCGGTCATTCTGAGTGCAGAATAATGATGATCTATTACCTGCTCCATTAGCGCGACTTCAAATTCCGCTGTAATTCCACGACCGGGCGCGCTCGCGAACGCCATAGTAGGGCCCAAGAATGTTCCCACCATCAGACCCAGTAGCGGGAGTCGCACAATTCTCCTAAGGCTCGTCAAGCGCGCTCGCGGTCGCTCACCCTTCAAGTTTGCAATGCTTTCCATATCGCCTCCGTCGAAGTAGGGCCATCACCGGAAGTCGCAGGGCACGATTCGCTAGTATCAGTGATAATGGCCCGCCGATACCGAGCAGTACATATGCCCGAGGATACCGATGGAAATGCTGAGCACCGAAAATCTTAACTCTCTAAGTTGTGCACAACATGTCGCGTCATTTGCCAGCGCATGATGTGGCCCACGGACCGGCTACGGGCCCGCAAATAATGACATTAAGATGAAGTAAACGTCATGTGTGCGTCATCAAACGGGCTCGGATAACTGCGAGTTGTCGCAAGCCGTTTCGCTCGTCGTGGATTTATTTATTACCAACGCCACCTGTCCGCGTCGTCGGCAGCACCGCAAACGCAAACGTTACCGATGATCTGAACGAACGGGCGAATAAGTCTCATGAAAATTGCATTCATTGCGGCCCGGGCGTCGAAGTGAAATTTTTTTACTTCGCAAACGGCGACAATTTTATTTTGTGCTAGGGTTTGGGCGGCGCATCCCCCAACCCACCAGTTGATCGTTCTCTCTAGCAGAGGTTTTTCTCGTCAGCCGGGCGTGGTACTTCGCCGCCTCGCGCCGCATCCGTGCCTCTTCCGGCGACACGTAGATCGACGTACTGGCCAGCTTGCGCCGTTCGGACTCAGTGAGATCCGACATCACCGCGAGCAGCTGCGCGATCGCCCATTGCGTGAGTCCGCGCGCGCCGCGCACCGAATAGCCGCCCCGCGCTGCGGCGCCGGCTACTGCTTCGTCAGTGTCGACGGGCTCGCCGAATTTCTCGCGGGCTCGCGGCGTCGGCGGGATGACCAACGGCGCCACCAGCGGCAACCCGGGCGGCTTCGCTGCGGCCGCCGCGTCGAGATCCTGGCCGCGATCGCGCCAGTGCGCGCGCAGCGCGTCGACGCACTCGTCGCTGATCGGCACGAAGCGTTGCTTGTTGCCCTTGCCGATCACCTCGAGCAACCAGCTGGCCGGCGTGTCGTCGTCCGCCGGCATCCAGACAAGCGCCGCACGCCTCGCCGCGGCCGCCTCAGCGATCCGCAGGCCACCATCCCCCATCAGCAGCAACAGCGCACGTGCTGTCCGCCAGCGCGGCCCGCTCGGCCCCTGCAGCTCGCTGCGTTCGGCCAGCGTCTCGCGTACGCGCGTCCAGAGGTCAAGCGGTAGTGCTCGCTCGACCTGCAGCTTGCGCACCCGCCTGACGACGCTGGGATCGGAGACGGCCGCCCAAGGGTTGCCGGCCAGATACCGCACCGCGACGAGCCACGTGAATGCCGCGCGAATCGCGCGCACCGCGTAGCGCTGGCTTTCCGGTGACAGGCCACCCGGCGCGAACGGCCGCCACTGGCTGCTCGTGCGCGCGACTGGCGGCCCCGTGAAGCGTTCGCCCGGCGCGGCGAGAAACGCCTTGTAGGCCTCGCAATCCTCAACCCGCATCGACGACAGCGCGACGCCGCGTTCCGCCACGCACCACAGCACGAGGCGCTCGAGCTCCTTCCTGTAGACCCGCTGCGTCGCGGGCCGGTCGTCGTAGCGATGCAGATAGGCCCGCACCGCATCGAGATCGTGCGCCGCGCCGAGATACGCGAACACGGGCGCGCGGTTCGCCCCGTGCGCGCCGGACAGCTCGACGGGCAGCGCCAGGCGCTCGAGCGGGGCCAGCTGCCCGGCGCCGGCGGTGACGCCCGCCGACGTCGGCGCGAGCGCGTCGCCGGCGTCGACGTCGGCCTCGACGGCTGCGCCGATCGACGACGCGTGGCGCCGCAACCAGGCGACCAGCACGCGGGCGCGGCCGACGCCGATGCGCGGTACCGATCGCCACCACTGCCCGCCGCGGCGGTTCGCCACCGAGTATCTCAACGCAGAAAGCATGATCTTCAACTACGCGAGTCGTCTGTCCGAAAGCTATACGGGCGGCCTCTGGCAATTCTTCGAGCTCGACAATGGCGGGTGCTACCTTGCCCCGATCACGTGCGCCGGTTCCAAGTTCAGTGGCCGCTCAACGGCGACGAGGGCGAGACGGGTGCCGACGCGTTCGGGATCGTCGTCACGTTGCTCGTGCTCTGTCACATTGCCGAAGTCACCGGCGACGATCGGTTCGTGGATCGCTATCATCGGCTGCTGGACTATGCATCGCAGCGCCCCGAGTCGGCCGAGATCTCGGCGGCAATCGATTGATGTTGTCGTCACTGCGCCCGGGCATCGTTATGCCCGGGCTTTCTCGTCTTCTCACGGAGGCATATGATGCTGGACTTCAAACAATTGAACGACCCTGAGCGCCGGGAGAAATGTCGTAAGGAACGCGAAGAGCAGGAAGCTAAAGCCGAAGCACACGAAAGGGCTTTGCGTCGCGAACTGAACATCTGCATTGAGGCGTTGGACTATCAGTTCTCCAACAGGACGAACGAAGTCTCGTTCGTAACTGCCAGTCGAGAATGAACAGCTACCTACCCTTGTCAGAAAAGCAGGAAAAGTGGCTGCTCGATATTGCGAAGCGTGTGCGTGACACACTCGATGGCGAGATCCAGAAGCTGGTCCAGCGCCATGCTGCAGGCGACACACTGGGCCAACTGTCACGGGGCGGCGCTATGGAGCCAATGCGGGGTCGGCATAAGGGCGCCACTTGAGGGGCGGCACATAGGCGCCAGTCCAAGGGCGGCGTAATGGCGCCACGTTAGGGGCGGCGCATAGGCGCCAGCAGCATCAGGGCGAGAACGCGGTTCGAACTTTCCGAGTCGGTACGCTCCGTTCTTTTTGAACGGAGCGTCCATGGCCAACAGGAGGTTCGAATTGTTTGAATACCGCCAAGTCCTTGTCCGCATGCGGCAAGGCGATTCTGACCGCGACATCGCGCGCGGCGGTTTGATGGGGCGCAAGAAGCTGACGACCGTGCGCCGCGAGGCTGAAGCGCGTAGTTGGCTGGATCCGGTGCAGCCGCTGCCGGACGACGCTACGATCGCGGGTGTCTTCGGGCGCACGCCGCACCTGCCGCACACCTGTGTGTCGACGGTTGAGCCATATCGCGAACAGGTCCGCGAATGGCTTGCCGCCGGCGTTCAGGGCACCACGATCCATGCCGCCCTTCAACGCAATCATGGCTACGCCGGCAGCTATTGTGCCGTGAAGCGCATGCTGCGCCATCTGGCTGCCGAGCGCAGCGTGGCCACCACAACGATCCTCGACTTCGCACCGGCCGACGCCGCGCAGGTCGACTTCGGCGCGGGACCCGTGCTGACGGTCGAGGGCATTGCGGTCCGGACGTGGATCTTCGTGATGACGTTGTGCTGGTCGCGCCACCAGTATGCCGAGATCGTGCTGGACCAGACCGTCGAGACGTGGCTCGCCAGCCACCGGCGCGCCTTCGAATGGTTCGGCGGCTGTCCCGACCGGGTCATCATCGATAACGCGAAGTGCGCGATCATCCGGGCGTGTCGATACGAGCCGGCGGTGCAACGCTCGTACGCCGCGCTTGCCGAGGGATATGGATTCCGGATCGACGCCTGTCCGCCGCACGATCCCCAGAAGAAGGGCGTCGTCGAATCGGGCGTCAAATACGTCAAGAAGTCCTTCGTGCCGCTGCGCGAGTTCCGGGATCTGGCCGACGCCAACCGGCAACTGCGCGAATGGGTGATGCAGCAGGCCGGCACTCGTATCCACGGCACCGTCCACGAACGGCCGCTGACGCGCTTCGGCGTCGAGCGCCCGTTGCTCGCTGCATTGCCGGACGTGCCGCCGGTACTGTCGGTCTGGAAGGAGGTGGCGGTCCATCGCGACGGCCACGTCGTCTACAAGCACGCGCTGTACTCTGCACCGTTCACGCTCGTCGGCAAGTCGCTCTGGCTGAAGGCGACCGATACGGTCATCCAGCTGTTCCATCGGCATGAACTCGTCGCAACCCATCCGCGGCAGCGGGCCGGCGGTCGCCACACGGTGCGAGATCACCAGCCGCCCGAAGCGCAGGCCTGGCTCGAGCACGATCCGCAGTGGTGTCTGGCGCGCGCGAAGGAGATCGGGCCGTCGTGCCACGGCGTGATCCTCGCGCTGTTCAACGACAAGGTGCTCGTCAACCTGCGCGGCGCGCAGGGGATCATCCGGCTGCGACAGAAAGTCGGCGATCAGAGGCTGGAAGCAGCCTGCGAGCGTGCGCTCGCGTTCAGCAGCGCGAAGTACAGCACCATCAAGGGCATCCTCGACAAAGGCCTGGACAGCGAACCGGTGCCGCGTCCCGCGTCGGCCCCGACTGGCGCTTACCAGAACGGCGGCCGCTTCGGCCGTGATCTCCAATCCCTGCTGATCCACTGACACCATGAACCCGAGTCCCGAATTGAATTCCATCCTCAAACAGCTGCGCCTGTCCGGCATCCTCGACTCGCTTGAGCAGCGCAACCGTCAGGCGATCGACGGGCAGCTCGCCTATACCGAGTTCCTTGCCATGCTGCTGCACGACGAGGTTGCCCGTCGCGAACACAAGAAGCTCGGCACCCGTCTGCTGCGCGCCGGCTTCGCGATGGGCAAGACGCTCGAGACGTTCGACTTCGACCGGCTGCCTACGTTGAACCGCTCACACGTTCATGATCTCGCGACAGGCCGGTATCTCGACGAGAAGGTCGCGATCCTGATCGCCGGTCCAACCGGCACCGGCAAAAGCCACTTGGCCCAGGCGCTGGGCCACTGCGCCGCCCGCCAAGGCCGCGATGTGCTGTTCATCTCGCAGACCGAGCTGCTCAAGCGATTGAACGCCGCGCGCGCCACCGGCGCCTATGACCGCAAGTTCCAGCAGTACGCCCGGGTGCCGCTGCTGATCGTCGATGACTTCGCGCTCAAACCGCTACGTACCCCGCAGGACGAGGACTTCCACGATCTCGTCGCGGCCCGCTACGAGCACGCGGCGACCATCCTGACGTCGAATCTCGACTTCGGTGAATGGGGCGCCGCGTTCCCCGACAACCGCATCCTCGGCACCGCCACACTCGACCGACTACGCCACGGCGCCTACCGGCTCGTCCTCGAGGGCGACAGTTACCGCACCCCGAAACCGATGCCAGATCCCCCTCAAAATGCAGTTGCCAAAAACGGCAAAAAACCGCAACCTTGAAACCGTTCGAATCCGCGTTTTACCCCCGGTTCTGCTGGCGCCATTACGCCGCCCATCCCCGGCTCCTTTACGCCGCCCCGCGACACCAACATCCCACCTACCCCCGCAGCGACTGGCCGAATTTCGGCCTCACCGACGTGGATCCACGGGAATACTGGTTCTGGGTGCTCCGCTTAGTCGGAGCTTTCGGCGAGGATACCGAAGGATAAGTTGCAAACCTGCCCTCGACGCTTGAGGGCATTTTTTTCAATCGGAAATGTGGAGCGGGTGAAGGGAATCGAACCCTCGTCGTAAGCTTGGAAGGCTTCAGCTCTACCATTGAGCTACACCCGCGGAAGCGGAATTCGCGGGCTTTGCCGCGAAAGCGCTCTTTTACTCTGCAGCGGGAATCAGAAAGCGATCGCGATTCTTCGCGTTTGCAATCCACTGCGGTGCCTTGCCCCGCCCGCTCCAGGTGGCTCCTGTCTTCGGATCCTGATACTTGGGTGCCACGGGAGCTCGCTCCCCAGACGCTGCAGCACGTCGGCGCCCAAACAGCTGCTCGGGCGTGATGCCGTACTCTGCGATCTGTTCGCGCATCGCTGCAATGACACTGTCGAGCTCTGCGAGACGTGCTTCTTCTGCTTGCTGTGCCAACGCATCAGCCTGCGCTTTCAATTCAAGATAAGTTGCCATGGAGATGGAAGAGAATCAGTTAAACAACGAACGAGTAGCCTAGTCGGCAAACTCGGTCCCGTCAACACGATTCCGGCATAATCACAAATACCGTCGGTTACGTTTTTCGCGTCCAAAGGTACGCCGGCACGACGCACACACGATAACCAGTCAGTCGATTGAGAGCGACTAGAAAATGGAACAAGCGATGAGCGCAACTACCACCTCACTCGAAGCCGTCGTGGACAACATTTCCTCGAAGCTGCGCGACGAGATCAGGCTGCTCGTCGACGCAAAATACGAAGTCGACGAGCTCGCATGCCGCAGTGCGGCCGGTCGGCGTCTCATTGAACCGTTCCACGACGGTGCCTACGGCCCACGGATCGGAGCTTCTTTTTTCAGAACCGTCTTTCCGTTCAGCAATCTCGAACCGTGCGGCGATTCGTTTAGCGCGCTTGCGCCTGTTTCGCAGACGATCGGCGCGAGCTGGCGATGGACTACCTCCTCTGTCCCTGAGAACGAGCGACCGGCTCTGCTGGCCAGGTTGCAAGACCCGGCTCGCGCGACGGCAGAAGGCTACGATCGAGCCGAGTTCATCTGGATCAAACCGCTCGGTCTATTTCTGGCGCACGAGGGCAAGAATCGCGTGGGATTCTTCCGCGATATGGGTGCGCAATGGATCCCGGCGCACGTTGCGCCGTACGATTACCCGGCCGCCGATCGCCTCGCGACCTACGCGGCGAAGCACGCGCATCAGACCATGTATTGGGCCGTGCTAGACGGCCAACTGCTAGCACCGATCAACCATCCTGCCTGGGCGCTGCCGATCCTGCGGGCCTACGGTGTGGCGGAACATCATCGGTGGCCGCACGAGTTCCCTGCGGTCGACGTAGTCACTGCAGCGCTTACCGAACGCCTGGTCAATCCGGTCTCCAGTCGGCCGGCACCGCTCGACTTGGAGTTGGTCCGCGAGAAAGAGGAATACGAATCGGAAGAGATTCCGTGCTCGATCCTCGACATCGACGCGCTCTCCGCACCATGGTTCTTTCTGAAGGTAATGTTCGGCGTCAGCATCATCGCGATCATGTTGATCTGCATCATGCCGGCAGACTGGTCGAATCTGCGCATCGCGGCCGGAGTCGTCGCCGGCTTGGGTTTCGGCGGCTTGCTAACACCAGGCGTCAAGCTGCTTCGTGCGCCGCGACGGCTCGTCGATCCCTACGCGTCGCTACGCAAATTCTCGCCGCTCGAGCGTAAGGCAGCGGGGATCCGGTGACGTACAACCAAGCCGGCATGGCCGGCCACTTTTCTAAGGAAACGCTGATCAATGAGCCTGTCGTCCGCATAACGGACGAGGCAGGTTGCAATTTTCAGATTGACGTAGGAATTTGACGACATGCGAGGTGAGTTTCGCTCGTATTCGGGCCTCACTTCCCGCGTTTTTCACACACATGACGGATTGCTCCCATGAGTCGACAACAGCTGATTTTTCGCGATCACCAGGTTCGCCAGCGCGAACAGACTGAACAGCTGTGCCGTGTTCCTGGCTAGACCCTTGTAGCGCACCTTGCGATGACGAAACAGGTTCTTCACGACATGAAACGGATGCTCGACCCGGGCGCGGATCTGCGCCTTGGTTCGCTCGACCGCGATCACGAGGTCCTTCAGCGGACCTTCCTGCATCGCCCTGATCTTTCCGCGCTTGAGCGCCACGTGCCACTTCACCGTCTTGCCCTTCATCTCCTCGCGCTTGTCCACGCCGGTGTAGCCCGCATCGCCAAACGCTTCCTGCTCATGACCGTGCAGCAGGGCGTGGGCCTGCGATACGTCCGGCTCGTTGGCCGCCGTGGTGACCACGCTATGCACCAGACCCGAGTCGGCGTCGACGCCGACATGGGCCTTCATGCCGAAATACCAGTCGTTGCCCTTCTTCGTCTGATGCATCTCCGGGTCACGGCTCTTCCCGGCGTTCTTCGTGGACGGCGCAGCCTCGAAGATCGTCGCATCCACCAGCGTGCCTTCCTTCATCATCAGCCCGCGCTCGCACAACTCGATGCCGATCTCGTCGAACAGCTTTCGCGTCAGTGCGTGCTCGACCAGCAGGCGCCGGAATTTCAACAGCGTGGTGGCGTCCGGCACGTTCTCGCGCGCCAGGTCGATGCCCGCGAAGGCGCGCATCGCGATGCTGTCGTAGAGCGCATCTTCAAGCCCTTCGTCCGACAACCCGTACCACTGCTGCAGCAAGTAGATCCGCAGCATCCGTTCCAGGCCAATCGGCGGCCGGCCACGCTCGCCCTTCGGGTAATACGGCCCGATCACCGACAGCAGCCGCGACCAAGGGACGACCTTCTCCATCTCGGCCAGAAAGCGTTGACGCTTGGTCACCCGCTTCTTGCCCGCACTTTCCGCTTCCGCAAAACCGATCTGCCGCTGCATCGTCGTGGGTCCGTTCCGTGAGCTTCTTTCTACAACGCCCTTGGCCTCGTCAGCGATGACCGCCAAGCCGAATTGATCAGTGTTTCCCTAACACAGTGTCGAGCTATGCCGATCAAATTGACGCACGAAACAGCGCCGTACATTGCGCGCGCCATCGTCGAATCCGGGTCGTTTATCGGCGGACCGATCCTCGGTGACGCAGGCATGAACGCCTACATTGATGGTGGCCTCTACAACCGCGACTAGGCCGAGCGAACCGGCGCTACCCTGGAATTCGAATGGACTGGACCGGTTTCCGCTGCGCCGGCGAGAGGTGTGCATGAGCCGGATGTGCTGTATGACGAGCGGCCGCACCGCGCGTTCATCGTCGTTTGTACACGCAAGCATCTTCGAGTCACTGGCGTGCGGTTCCGGTCGGGCCTCTCGTGGCGAGACGCGGTTTACGTGCCATCGAAGCCGACCGCGGCCGCCAGCCTTTCGCCAGCGGCTTGGCTCGCGTGGGCCCGAACGTGGCAGCCAGGGTGGTTGGACAACCAGGCGGCCGAACTCGAAAGCGCAATGTTGGCTCGCCTGGCGAGCAAGCCTTCCGTGTCGATCGTGCCGCCGGCGGATTGCCCCTACCTTTTCATCTTGCGCAATCGCGACCTGATCTAACAGTTGTTTTCATTGTCTCTGATCGATTTTCCGATGAATCGATTAATCTGATACCCGTTCGTTTGAAAAGTCGTTATTCAAGGCCCTATGCCAGACGTCAAGAAAGTCCCGTATTACCAACTGGAGTCCGGAGTTCTATATTCCAGCAAACGGTGGAAATGTTACTCTGGCGTGGTCGGATGCGTTCCCATCGACACGCAGCAAAAAATCTCGTTCGATAGACTTGCGCCGAACGAGCCGCCGTCACCGCCACCATCGAAGGCAGCCGCTCCTCTCGCGCCACAGAAGCCGCCTGCTCCAGCACCGGCCAAGCCGCCCGCCAAGCCACAACCGAGTGATAAGCCCCAAGACGCCGAGCAAGCGAACAAGCTGCCTGAGTTCGATCTGCAGGACATTCCCAAAGCGATGGACAAGATGGGCTGGCCGATCTCGGCCAAGCTTGCGCGAGAGTGGTTTGCAAGCCCTAAGCACGCCTATAACGACCAGCTCAACTCGGTGCAGCCGATCGACGACAGGACAGTCTCTCTGGAATGGGCGTTGCGGTTTCGCGGAGCACTTGAGCGTTTCAATCAACTCGTCCGACAAGCGATTTACACTCCGAATGCTGCTACATCGGCGAGGAATACGCTGACGCCCGTGATCGAGAAGAGTTTCGCGGCCGGACAAATGAACGCGGCAGGTATCGTGATCGACACTACGCCGTTTCTGACGGATCTGCTTCAGTTTCATGTCGCCTGGAGATTTCAGTACCAGTCAGTATCATCCGTCGACACACTCGACGGTACGGCGTTGACCGATCTAACCGGCGCACTGGCAAACTTCAACTTCTACGCTGCTGTTGGGAAGGCGACCGTTACCGGCGAGCGTTACTACAAGTACGAAGGCAAGAACAAAATATTCTGTCTCGAACCGGTTGCACAGATTACCCACATCTATGTCTACATCAAGGATAGCTATTCATTTAACGATGATTCGCCTTCCAAGAGCCAGTATCTTGGCCACTGGAACAAGAACGGAATGGTGCTGTCGTACGTCGCTGCAGCCAACGATTTCTTCAAGAGCAGCAACTTGAATGTCGGAAATTCAACCATCGAAAAGTGGCACTATCTTCCTGAAGGCGAAGAGGTCAACAAACCGATCGACAAACGGACAAGTCTCTTTCGGAAATTTATGGCGAAGGATGTGTACTGGCCAGTGCACAACAAGACATATCGCGAGTGGAGAGCGGCACACAATCGTGGCGGTGACTTTATGGTTTACAGTAGACCCAAACTCGTGAAACTGGACAACCCGATTGTTTTGAAACTTGATACCGTATGCAGACCCATCCCGGCGGAACAATGAAGATGATCCGCCTCATCCTCAGAGCGATCTTGGTAGTCGGGGCCGTGGCCTTGGTTGCCGCCATCGTGTGGCCGTTCCTGCCGCCTGGCGCCACGAACGCGATCGCGATTTTCGCGCTCAAGAACGGCAAGACCGCGATCTTCATCGTCACCGCGGTCATCTTTGCAGCCTACTTCTACTGGCTTCTTCGAAATATCGCCCATTTCGGCCGAGCGAAGCGCGCGGGACTGGCGATCGTGACACTTGGCTTATTGGCCTGCCTCGCGCTCATCAGTTTAGGCGGGGTCACGACAGACGACACCGATTGTCAGCGCTTCAACTACAACGCCAAGATGAATGGTGGAATCAAACAGGTCGACGGCACGACCTACATCGTCAACATCTGCGGAAGTGGTGCGCGCAGTCATGGATTTTTTGCAGATCAGAACGAGCAGGTCAAACTCGTCATCACCGATGCGAATGGCTCGACGCTCGCCACGCGCTTATTTTTCGTTTTTTGGGACGGCCGGCCGGGTGAAGACTCGATCAAGATCCGCGATGGCAAATTGATTTACTTCGACGCGTCCGATCAGTACGACAGCATGCGTTCGATCTCGCTGCCGCCCACCTTGATCGACTGGGTTGCCGCAAGAATTCCGATTTGGCTTCGCTGAGAGTAGCCGCCCGTACAGCCATCAAACGGCTCCGCCGTCCAATCCCACAAAAATCAGCCTCGGCGAAATATGCAGGTCACCAGAAAACATGTAATCGCGATCGCGCTTGTCTTGGTACTGGCGATTCCGGCTCTTGCGTTACGGAAGCCATACGAAGATTGCGAGAGCTATACGCAGGATCTTAACGGGGGAACGAAAGAGTTCGGTGGCAAGAAGTACAAGATCGAGCTATGTCGGGTGCCCCGCTCTTTTGCCGATGGTGACGAAATTCGACTCCGGGTGATGGGTCCGGCAGGAGACGTGCTGGCGGAGCGTTATTTTGCGGTGCGCACGCTCAACGATGCAGCACCCACGGAACTGCGGTACAGCGACGACAACATTTTCTACTACGACCAGTCGAAGTCGTCTCCGTTGCGCTTCATTGCCATGCCGCCTTCCCGGACGGACTGGTGGACGGCACGCATACCGTTGCTGCAACGACTGCTCGCGTTCTTTTCATAAGATCGGGAGACGCACTCAGCCGTCGCGTGTTAGCCGGGCATGGTACTTCGCCGCCTCGCGGCGCATCCGCGCCTCTTCCGGCGACACGTAGATCGACGTGGTGCCGAGCGACGCGTGGCCGAGCGTGCGCTGCACGACCTCGAGCGCGACGCCGGCGGCCAACATCTGCGTGCCGACCGTGTGCCGGAATGCATGGGGCGACGTGCTGGCCAGCTTGCGCCGTTCAGACTCAGTGAGATCCGACATCACCGCGAGCAGCTGCGCGATCGCCCATTGCGTGAGTCCGCGCGCGCCGCGCACCGAATAGCCGCCCCGCGCTGCGGCGCCGGCTACTGCTTCGTCAGTGTCGACGGGCTCGCCGAATTTCTCGCGGGCTCGCGGCGTCGGCGGGATGACCAACGGCGCCACCAGCGGCAACCCGGGCGGCTTCGCTGCGGCCGCCGCGTCGAGATCCTGGCCGCGATCGCGCCAGTGCGCGCGCAGCGCGTCGACGCACTCGTCGCTGATCGGCACGAAGCGTTGCTTGTTGCCCTTGCCGATCACCTCGAGCAACCAGCTGGCCGGCGTGTCGTCGTCCGCCGGCATCCAGACAAGCGCCGCACGCCTCGCCGCGGCCGCCTCAGCGATCCGCAGGCCACCATCCCCCATCAGCAGCAACAGCGCACGTGCTGTCCGCCAGCGCGGCCCGCTCGGCCCCTGCAGCTCGCTGCGTTCGGCCAGCGTCTCGCGTACGCGCGTCCAGAGGTCAAGCGGTAGTGCTCGCTCGACCTGCAGCTTGCGCACCCGCCTGACGACGCTGGGATCGGAGACGGCCGCCCAAGGGTTGCCGGCCAGATACCGCACCGCGACGAGCCACGTGAATGCCGCGCGAATCGCGCGCACCGCGTAGCGCTGGCTTTCCGGTGACAGGCCACCCGGCGCGAACGGCCGCCACTGGCTGCTCGTGCGCGCGACTGGCGGCCCCGTGAAGCGTTCGCCCGGCGCGGCGAGAAACGCCTTGTAGGCCTCGCAATCCTCAACCCGCATCGACGACAGCGCGACGCCGCGTTCCGCCACGCACCACAGCACGAGGCGCTCGAGCTCCTTCCTGTAGACCCGCTGCGTCGCGGGCCGGTCGTCGTAGCGATGCAGATAGGCCCGCACCGCATCGAGATCGTGCGCCGCGCCGAGATACGCGAACACGGGCGCGCGGTTCGCCCCGTGCGCGCCGGACAGCTCGACGGGCAGCGCCAGGCGCTCGAGCGGGGCCAGCTGCCCGGCGCCGGCGGTGACGCCCGCCGACGTCGGCGCGAGCGCGTCGCCGGCGTCGACGTCGACCTCAACGGGCGCGCCGATCGACGCCGCGTGACGCCGCAACCAGGCGACCAGCACGCGGGCGCGGCCGACGCCGATGCGCGGCACCGATCGCCACCACTGCCCACCGCGGCGGTTCACGAACGCGACGAGCTCGCCGAGCGTGTGGATGCCCTCTCCCTCCAGGCGTGCGGCAACGAGCGGCCGAAACCAGCGACCGACCGGGTGCTCGGCCCGCGGCGCGGCGACCGCCCACTGCGCGGCGACCTGCTCGATCAGTTGCAGCGACACGGGCGTCAGGCGGGGCTCGCCGTATTTCGCGATCGCCGCCTGCAGGTGGGCTTGCAATACTGGCGAGCCGTCGCGTAGCGCGGCCGCGACCAAGTCGTCGCGCATCGTGCGCAGCAGCTGAGCGACGTCGACCGGCTCGACGGCATCACGGTCGAAGTACAGTCGCTCGATTGTCTCGATCGGCAAGCCTTTCACGCGCGCGCGCAGCGCCGTGAATTCGGTGCGGCTGTAGCTGCGCAACGGCATCTGGGCGAGCTGCTGGGGACGATTTGCCATGGCTCAGCCTGCAGGAATGGGCGATACGACCGTATCGGCCGTGGTGACGCGCTGAAGCCGTTCGAACGCGGCGATATAGCGATGCATCGGTACCGCCGCCAGCTGCGCGTCCAACCGTGCGAGCACGTGCTCGACCGCCGCGCGCTCGAGGTCGGTCAGCGCGCCCGACTCGCCCCGCTCGGCGCGATCGGCGCAGTCCTGGAGGGCCGCCTCGGCCCGTCGATAGAGTGCCGCCTCGGTCGAGTCGAGAAAGTACGCGAGGTAGATCGCATTCAATAGCGTGGCCAGCTGCGCGACGTCGTCGTTCGCGTCGCGTAGTGCCGCGAGCGCCACGTGGTGCTTCAGCTGGATCCGACGCAGTTCGCCGGTCGGGATCGGCAGCAGTTGCGCCCTGGTCAGCGGCCGGCGGTTACGGGACGTGGCTTTTCTCATCGGCTCGGAAAATTCGACGAGCGGACCTTGTCGCACCGCTCGCATTGATACGCGTGGAGACCGCTGTCGTTCAGTATGTAGCGGTAATGGGTATGCTGCACCCAGCGATGCGCACCCACCAGACACGCTAAACGTGCCATCCAATTGCGGAGCATGTTGTCCTCCAGTTCGATTTTCGTCTGCAGCTCGAGCGGCGCTGCGGCACCGTTCGGGCAGCGCATCGGGAAACTCGCAGAGCGCCGTGCAGGTTGTCATTCGGCCGTCGCGGTTTGAGCTGGCCCGAATGTGTCGGCCCAGCTCTCGTCCGTCACGTTGTCGAGCGTGGCAATCGCCGCCGCACGCGACGCGTCGATGCTCGACGCCTCACTGTTCGGCACGTGCATGCCTGTCAGCACGTCGGAAGCCGCATAGCAAGGGACATCATCGCGCCCGACGATCGCATGAACGGCCCATGTCCGACCGCGGTGCTCGAACGGTATGCCGATCACCTGGACATCGCCCGTCCGCATGGCGAGCGTGAACACCACGCCATTGACGTATTGGGGCGCCGGCCGGACAGGCGGTTTTTTCCGGTAAGAGCGGGCCATGGTATTAACTCCTGCAGGGAATCGGCACCCAGAGTTCGGACACCGGCGGTTCGCCGAGGACAAGCGCGAGGAAATCGCCTGCCGCCGCCGGGTGTTCAATGAAGCGCTGTACATGGGCCGGCCGAGCAAACGCGACATCCAGCAACGCGCCCGATGCGCTGCGGACCAACGAGTGCGAGACGAAGCGTTGTTGCGCGCCGTCGCCACCGTTCACAAGCCAGCCGCGTACCGGCGTATCGCCGGGATGCGATTGCAGCCAGCGCGTGACCTGCTCGTGGCAGCGATGCGGATTGGGAGGCCAATGCGCCAGCGCGCCGGCACCCGCGTAACGGTCGATCGACAGAGCGTTCGCATAGTCGTGCGCGATGGCGTCGGAAAGCGTCAGCTTCACGGCGGTCAGCGCGGCGTTACGGTCGAAGGCAGCGGTCATGATGCGCGGTCGTCCGATGTGGTGCGCCCGGACGGTGCGGCCGCGGCGCTGACCAGATCCAGCAGCCGATGCTCGTCGCGCTGCAGCGCTTGCCGTCCCGCGTCATCGACGGTCTTTCGGGCGGCGTTCACGAAGCCGAGCCAGTACGCGAACAGGCTGACGGCTGATGCATGCAGTGCCCTGCGTTCGGCATCGTCGCCGGCGGCCGCGGCGAAGGTCATATAGTCGCGGATATGCCTTTCGGCCGATGCGGTCAGTTCAGGATACGAGACGGTGTAGTCGTGCACGTTGGTCTATCAGGTGTTGAAGTTGGAGGAATCGAGATCCACCGGAACCGCTCCGATGGATCTCTCGTCATTGCTGTTTTTCTACCAGGCCGGTGCGAACGCGCCGGGCTTCAAAATGAGATTCATGAAATGGTGCGTGGTCAGCGACACCGGCCGCTTCTTCGGACGCTTCAAGATCTCGAACTGACACGGCGCCACTTCGACGAGCAAGCCACATCCTTCCGGCACCTCCGACGCCTCGATCATGCCGGCCGGCGCTGCGTAGTACAGCACCTCCGCGATTTTCCCGTAGCCGGCCCGCTTCTCGGGGCGAGCCACGTCCGCGAGAAAATCCGCGCGACTCACCTTCACTTCATCGACACACGGATTGATGCGCTTTTCGTCGTAGTTCGCAGCGACTGAAAACACGTCGGGACGAATCGCTTGCCGGCCACCGCTTTCAAGGTCGACCAGCAATTCGATGTTCTGCCACGTCACGCGACCTTGACTCTGACGCCACTGCGCCAAGCGGCCAGCAAGAGTGTGATGCGGCTGACGCCGCTCGACCTCGCGCGCCTTCTCGGCGGCAAGCTCTTGCTCGCCCGCTTTCGTGATGCGAAAGCGAACGCCGTAGCCGAAGCGCTCGAAGCGCTCAACCAACCCGAGTGCGGCCAGGTCCAGGTCGATGCCGTCCGTCATCCCGGCACCACCATTCGCCAGGCCTTGCCAATAGAACCGCAGGCGTTTGTAGTGTTGGCGTGTCAGCGTCGTCATCGCGTTTTCCGTTACGATTCGTATCCCGGTTGGTGAATAGGATCAGTCGGGTGACCGCCACAGACGCGACACCAGAAGACCCCTTCCGATGGTTGGTCCATCGGAACCACCTCGTGACCGATCATCTCCCTGTCCTCATCATAGTGACGTGGATCTAGGGGAGGCAGTACGCCCAGATCGAGAACTTTCTTCCGGGTTCCGGCCATGGCGTTTTCCTATGCTCGCAGGCGCATCGCTCGCGCCGCGTCTCGAATACGCGTGGCCGCCCGGCGCGGCGTATCGTTGATGCACGTCCAGTCGTGATGCCACCACGCAATCAGGTCCGCCGCGATGCTGATCGTTCGTGCTGCGACGACGTCGCGAATTTCGTCGGCTACCTCATCCCACCAGGCCGCGCCTTCGCCGTCGCCGGCCCGCGAGTCGATTGCTTGACGGTAGTGTGAACGAACAATAGAGTTTGACACAGCGCGCACAATAAAATCAGATGCTTAGCGATCTACTGGGTTAGGCACCGATGAAATAGAGCTTGACACTAACGCAATCCAACACAATTCGCAGAAGCATTTTGCGACAAAAGAGTTTGACACAAGTTGTAATGCCCCAAGGGTACACCGGCGCCGACTGCCGAAGCTTCTAGCCTCTGATCAGAGCGGGAACGGCACCTCGTAATCTTCGTCTTGCCCGTGGCATATCGCCTGCTCGCCGTTCTGCACGCGCTCAGTTCGCGCACCTAATGCTTGTGCCGGTGATGCACATCCGGGAAGTGTGCATGCGAATGGGTGATGGGCAGGTGCACATGCGGATGGGTATGGGGTTCATCGCTATCGAATGGGAAATCGTGCTCGTGCTGGTGATGTTCGTCGTGGCGATGGCGATGCGTGTGTTCGAGAGGCTCGTGCGTATGCTCATGCTCATGTCGTTCACGCACGTGCAGCCAAATGCCCAGCGCCATCATGGCGGTGGCGATCCAGAAAGACACGGACGGCCACTCGGGCCAGATAAGCAACGATAGCGCCACGCCGAAAAGCGGCGCAACCGAGAAGTAGGCGCCGGCCCGGGCTGACCGAGGTGCCGGAGCGCGATCACAAAGAACACCAGACTCACGCCGTAGCCGGCAAGCCCGGTCAGCATCGCAGCAGCGACCGTGATCGCGCCCGGTAACGGGTGCCCTCAAGAAACGGACTTTTGCGTACGTTAATGGCGAATGGCACTTACGCGGCGCCGACGTCACGTGGTTCTTCGCCTCGCTGCAATGAGGCAATCAGCGGACACGACACGTTGCCCTTGCGCGAATGGCACGCGCACACGAGCTGGGTGAGCACGGCTTCCATGCGTTCGAGATCGGCGAGTTTGTCCTGAATGTCGCGGAGCTTGTGCTCCGCGAGGCTGCTCGCCTCGTCGCAATGCGTCCCATCCTCCAGTTTCAACAGGTCCGCTATTTCGTCGAGGCTGAAGCCCAGCCGCTGGGCCGACTTGACGAACCGAACCCTCGTCACATCGCCTTCGCCATAGCGGCGAATGCTGCCATACGGCTTATCCGGTTCCAGCAGCAATCCCTTGCGCTGATAGAACCGGATCGTCTCCACATTGACGCCGGCGGCCTTCGCGAAGGCGCCGATGGTCAGGCTTTCGCTACCGTTATCCATACCGCTTGACTCCGTACATAGGTACGGAAGTAAGGTTACGCTACTCAGTGGATATTCGGAAGGGCAGCGTATGGCGGAACAGCAGAATGGGCGCGGCGCACTTGCCGCCGGCGGACTGGCCGCTATCCTCGCGTCGACCTGCTGCCTCGGGCCACTGGTGCTCGTCGCGCTGGGTGTGAGCGGCGCCTGGATCGGCAATCTGACTTTGCTCGAACCCTGGCGGCCGGCTTTCATCGGCGTGGCACTGGTGGCGTTGTTCTTCGCCGGCCGACGCATCTTTCGGCCCGTTGCGGTGTGCAGGCCCGGCGAGGTGTGCGCGATTCCACAGGTGCGCGCCGCGTACAAGCTCATCTTCTGGATCGTTGTCGCGTTGGTACTGATCGCGGTTGGTTTCCCCTACGTACTGCCCCTGTTCTATTGAACCTGGAGTTCATCATGAAAAAGCTGCTTGCAGCACTCGCGCTCGCCGTTGTTGCCGTCCCGGTCTGGGCCGCGACGCAGACGGTTACGCTGTCTGTGCCCGGCATGACGTGTGCCGCCTGCCCCATTACGGTCAAACACGCGCTGTCCCAAGTTACGGGCGTCGAAAAAACGGATGTCCGTTTCGAGCAGCGCGAAGCCGTCGTGACGTTCGACGATGGCAAGACGAGCGTCCAGGCACTGACCAAGGCTACGGCGGACGCGGGCTATCCGTCGTCGGTCAAGCCCTGAAACTACAGAGGTACTGCAATGTCATTCGTCACGCGCGCGGCCGATAAGGCCGGTTTGCTTGGCAGCATCGTGTCGGCGATGGGCTGTGCGAGCTGCTTCCCGCGATCGCCAGTCTGGGCGCCACCATTGGTCTGGGCTTCCTGAGCCAGTACGAAGGGTTGTTCATCCGCATCCTGCTACCGGCCTTCGCCGGCGTCGCGCTGTTCGCCAATGCGGTCGGCTGGCTCAAGCATCGGCAGTGGCGCCGTACCGTGCCCGGCCTGATCGGGCCGCTGCTGGTGCTGGCAGCCGTGTTTGTGATGCGCGCCTATGGCGAGCGCAGCGGCTGGCTGCTCTATCCCGGTCTCGCCATTATGGTGGCGACATCGCTCTGGGACCTGTTCTCCCCGGCCCAACGCGTCTGTGCCACCGATACGTGTGATTCGTGCACGGGCAGCGTGCGCAAGGGTTGAGTAGTGGCGCATCTAACTAAATCCATGAAAGAACGGAGCAAGGCGATGATGACCTTGAAGATTGACGGGATGACCTGCGCTTCCTGCGCCGAGCATGTCAGGCAGGCGCTGGAAAAGGTGCCCGGCGTGCGCTCGGCAGCGGTCTCCTATTCCAAAGCCCTAGCCGATCTGACGGTCGATGAAGGGGTTAGTCACGACACGCTGACTGCCGCGGTGACGACAGCCGGCTATCACGCCAGGGTGGCTGACGTGCCACCCCACTCAGCAGGCCTGCCCGGCAAGACGCCCGGCTCGGCGGAAACTGGTGGGAAGCGTAGCGGCGGTGATAGCGCGCTGCGGGTCGCCGTGATCGGCAGTGGTGGCGCTGCCATGGCGGCTGCGCTAAAGGCTGCCGAAAACGGCGCGCAGGTGACGCTGATCGAGCGCGGCACCATCGGCGGCACCTGCGTGAACGTCGGCTGCGTGCCCTCCAAAATCATGATCCGTGCCGCCCATATCGCGTATCTGCGGCAGACGAGTCCCTTCGACGCGGGCATTACCGCGACGGCACCGGCCATTGACCGGCCGCGCATGCTCGCCCAGCAGCAGGCGCGCGTGGACGAGCTGCGCCACGCCAAATATGAAAACATTCTCGACACGAGCCCGAACATCAACGTCCTGCACGGCGAGGCGCGGTTCACGGGAAGCCATTCGCTCACGATCACGCTGACCGCCGGCGGCGAACGTACGGTGTCGTTCGATCGCTGCCTGATTGCCACAGGTGCAACTGCCGCAGTGCCGCCGATTCCGGGCCTGAAGGACACGCCGTACTGGACCTCGACCGAAGCGCTGGTGAACGACGCGATTCCCGAGCGACTGGCTGTGATCGGCTCGTCGGTAGTCGCACTGGAACTGGCCCAGGCATTTGCACGGCTGGGCAGCCATGTTACGGTCCTGGCCCGTCACACGCTGCTCTACCAGGAGGACCCGGCGATCGGCGAAGCCGTGACGGCCGCCTTTCGCGCCGAGGGCATCGAGGTGCTGGAACAGACCCAGGCAACCCACGTGTCGCACGCCGATGGCAAGTTCGTCGTCACCACGAACCACGGCGAGCTGCGGGCCGACCAGTTGCTGGTGGCAACAGGTCGTGCTCCCAACACCGGTAGTCTGAATGTGGCGGGCGCCGGCGTGCAGCTCGACGAGCGCGGCGCCATCGTGATCGACGGCGGCATGCGCACGAGCGCACCGGATATCTATGCGGCGGGCGACTGCACCAACCAGCCGCAGTTCGTCTATGTCGCGGCGGCTGCCGGTACACGCGCGGCGATCAACATGACCGGAGGTGATGTACGTCTCAATCTCGATACGATGCCGACGGTCGTCTTCACTGAGCCACAGGTTGCGACGGTTGGCTACAGCGAGGCGCAGGCGCACCGGGCGGGCATCGAGACCGACAATCGCACCCTAACGCTCGACAATGTCCCACGTGCGCTGGTGAACTTCGACACGCACGGCTTCATCAAGCTGGTGGCGGAAGCCGGCACCGGCCGGCTCATCGGCGTGCAGGCGGTGGCGCCCGAGGCGGGCGAACTCATCCAGACGGCCGCGATCGCGATCCGCGCAAGGATGACCGTGCAGGACCTCGCCGACCAGCTGTTCCCGTACCTGACAATGGTCGAGGGGCTCAAGCTCGCTGCGCAGACCTTCTCGAAGGATGTGAAGCAGCTCTCATGCTGCGCGGGATAACCTGTGGGGGGACGACGATGAACCTTGCGCGCCATACGGCCGAACTGGTCGAGCGCCTGGCGATGGCCAACCAGTTGGAAGGCTTTGCAGATCTCTTTGTCGTGCTGCTGCGTGAACTCAGCAAGGGGGCGCCGGTTTCTCCGGCCGCATTGGCCCTGGCCTTGGACTGGCCCATCGAGCGGGTGAGCGTGGCACTCGAACAGGCGGTAAGCACGGAGTGGGACGACTATGGCAACGTCGTCGGCTACGGCTTGACGTTGCGTGAGACCCCGCACACTTTCGAGGTCGACGGCCGGCGCCTGTACACGTGGTGTGCCTTCGATACGCTGTTCTTCCCGGCGCTGATCGACCGGACGGCCCACGTGGTCTCGCGATGTGCCGCCACCGGCACACCGGTCTCGCTCACGGTCACGCCCACCGCGATAGAGGACATCGAGCCGACGGGCGCGGCCGTGTCGCTGATCCTCCCGCAGAACACGCCTGACATCCGCGCTGCGTTCTGCTGTCATGTGCATTTCTTTGCCTCTGCCGCCGCGGGTCAGCAGTGGGCCGCGACACGCCCCGGCATCGAGGTTGTGAGCGTCCGGGACGCCTTCGCCGTGGGCCGCGAGTGTGCCGAGCGGCTGTTGGGGGCCACCTGCCTGCGAAACGCGGGGAGCACAAACCGTGCGTGATCCAACTGCACCCGGATTAACTCGTAGCGCCCGCTGGCGCGCCTGGCTCTGGGGTGCGCTCGCGGCGCTCACGTGCCCATGCCATTTGCCGATCGTGCTGCTGGCACTGTCCGGCACGGCGGCCGGAGCACTCGTCAGCCAGCATCAGGGCATCGCCGTGGTCGTGCTGCTGGCGTTTTTTGCCTTGTCGCTCACATGGGCGCTGCGCGCGTTCCGGGCGCCCCGGTGATCTGCGCATCGGTGCGCTCAGTCACGCGTCGGGTGTCAGGCTGAGGCATGCTTCAACCTGACGTCAGGCCTGCGACCAAAGCGCGTCACGTTAGGGTTGACTTCCTCATTGGTGGACACACGTTTCTCCGTGTCGAAGACCCTAACCTGACGATCTCGCCGCTAAACGTACGAAAAAGTCCGAATCTTGACGGCACCCCTATGCGGGCGCCGCTTTTTGCGCCGTGACCATCGCGCTGGTTTGGCTCCAGCGGCGGCCTCAGAGAACATAAGGCACGTCAAGCCTGCTGCCGCGGCAGCAACGGCCTGAATTCGCGCAAGCCAGTCCTGGCGCTGCGGAAGCCGCCGGGAGTCGCCGGTCAGGTTGATATGCTCCGGGTCTGACGCCATCTGCTATAGCAACGGGGCGTCGCCGGTAGTGTTAGTGTGGCCGTACAAGGCGGCTGCGGCGCCCTTCAGGCAAGTGTGTTTCACGGCGCTACACCGCACTTCGTCATTCCGGAGTTCCAGAGCCCGTGGCGCCCCGGCCATCGCCGTGCGCCGGCCCTCGTACAAGTTTTGCCTGCTGTCGCGCGCGATCGTTGATGACCTGATGCCGCCGATGGTCCGTCATTGTCTTCCAGTTGCGGATTTCATCGCGTGTGCGCAGGCAGCCGGTGCAGAACCCTGTCCGACCATCCATGACGCACACGTCGATGCACGGTGACCTGACGGCCATCGCTCAGGCTGCGACACGCGTCGGGTTGACTTCCACCGTCACGTGCGACAAGCCCCGGAAGCGTTTGAGTGCTGCGTGATAGAAGCCAGGGCTGCGTTGCGGCTCGGTAGTCGCAACCGACACCACCGCGCCCATGTGACCGGGTCCCAGGCGCCATACGTGCAGGTCGATTACCCGGTCGCCATGGCCCTCGATCGTGCGACGGACATTGTCAGACAGTTTGCGGTCCAGATTCATGTCGAGCAAAATCCCGCCCGTGTCGCGCATCAAACCCCACGACCAGTTCGCGATCACCAGTGCGCCAATCACGCCGGCAAGCGGGTCCATCCACATCCAGCCGAACGTACGCGCCAGCACCAGCCCAATGATGGCCAGCACGGAGACGGCTGCATCCGCGATCACGTGGACGTACGCCGAACGGATATTGTGATCCCGGTTCGCAGCGGTGACTGCGTCGTCATGGTCGTGCTCATGCTCCTCGAAGGCGAGTTCGTGCAAGCCGTCGCTCAACCGGACGACGGCCTTGAACTCGTGCGGCTCCGGAATCTGGTCGGTTGACTCCAGGTAGCCGCCCCGGTCAACGAACGTGAACGCTTGACGTGCGCCGTCCGGGCGTACCGTCGTGACCGAAACCCCGTCTGCGGCCAGGCGCGAATCCTCCGTCGCCGGCGTTATGCGGAAGACGGGCGGCACGCCGTCCTCGAAAACCGAAACCTCGAACACGCCAGACGGAGTGAATATGCGCCGGACCTCATCGTCATGAGCATGGTCGCCGTGATCTTCGTCGCCATGGCCGTGACCGTGACCGTGCCCATGTCCATGCGCATGCCCGTGGCCATGACCGTGATGGTCACCGCTCAGCAGCCAGACGCTCGCCAGGTTGACCAGCAGTCCGACCACCGCGATGGGAATCGCTTCCCCGAAATGGATTGGCACCGGCGAAAAGAAACGGGATACCGCCTCATAGGCGATCAGCAGCGCAATCATCGCCAGCACGATGGCGCTGGTGAACCCCGCCAGATCGCCAAGCTTGCCGGTTCCAAACACGAAGCGCGGATCCGACGCGTGCCGGCGCGCGTAAGTGTAAGCAAGCGCCGCGATCAGCATGGCACCCGCGTGCGTTGACATGTGCAGACCGTCGGCGACCAGCGCCAGTGAGCCGAACAGACTGCCGCCAAGAATCTCGGCCACCATCATCGCACTGCAAAGCGCAATGACTGCCCAGGTCCGCCGCTCGTTCTGCGCGTGTGCCGCGCCGAGATAGATGTGATCGTGTCCGGCGCCAAAGGCTGCGCTCTGGAAATCGCTCATGTTGCCCTCTTACCTGAAATAGCTGTGGATCACTTCGATCAGCTCCTCTGTGCCGCTGACATGCCCGTGCGACGGATCGGCATCGACCAGATGAGTTCGGACATGGTCCTCCAGCACCACTGCCAGAAGACCATTCATCGCGCCACGGCAGCTCGTAATCTGCTGCAGCACCTCGGAGCAACCGCGCTCTTCCTCGAGCGAGCGCTCCACCGCTTCGAGCTGCCCCTTGATGCGGCGCACCCGGTTGAGCAGCTTCTGTTTCTCGCGAATTGTGTGGCTCATGAAAGGCATCTCCGTGAAGACTGGACGGGACTGTAGCACATTTACAAAGATATAGGGGGTATAGGTATATTATTTGGCCGGAAATTCTCCGGCATCATGCCCGTTCGTTGATCGAGTTGGACCCGTGGCGATGACCGCGTCACCCACAAAACCGCCTGAATTGGCGATTCATGGGGCCAGGATCGGCACGCAACACGAATTTTTTGCCCCCAGCTTAGATCCGGTTGACTCAGGATACCCCCACCCCCTACAATCCAACAATCTTCACGGACGGGGCAATTGCCTTGGACACCTGCAGTAGTCGACCTTTGATCCGTTTCGCTGCCTGACTGGCAGGACGTCCCCGCGCTCACCTATCAGCCGCCGTCCTGCCGTCAGGCAGACGGTGCGCGCCGCAGTAACGCAGCCCCGTGCACCCCAGAAAGCGCCATCGACCCGCGTGCTTGCGCGAAGTCAATGGCATCGTGACGCGAGTCCCACTCGCGTGCGCATCTGCTCCCTGTGAGCAGCGCGTGAACCTGTACGGGCGCATCTGGCGCCAGAAAGGAGCCGAAATGCCGGACTGTGACAGTTACCCCATATGCCGCTCATCCCTGCTTTTCATCAGGGCAAACGGGTAGCACGCACCTCACGGCGCCCATGATGCGCCGGTCTCCGTGTCTGCCCGCGCCCCACGTTTCGCGTCCTGCCAGACGCACGGAGAACATCATGAACTTTGGCCTTCTCGTGTCGCAAAACCCGCACATCGACGACTCGCGTGCCTGCTACGACACCATGCTGTCGCTGCAGCCCCGCACACCGAACCGCTTCGCTGCATTCTGGCGCTGCGTCAGCCGACTCATCTCGTAACAGGCCGTAAGCCATTTCGGCATGCGCGACGGACGCGTTTTTCCAGCGACCGGTCCGCTCGCGCATGCTTGACCGCCACAGAGTTGTTCCAGCGCAATCCGGGAACCATAAAAATGTCTACGCCAACTGATCTCTCACCACCCACGCTCGGGCGGGAACGCACCGCAGTCCTCGATTCGGCCCATCTGGGCGACATCAAGGGAGCGCTCGGCACCATTGCCCACCACGACACCGCCCCGCGCACGACATGGTGGGCGCGCTTTCGAACGTTGCTGGCTATTCTGGGCCCGGGCCTGATCGTCATGGTCGGCGACAACGACGCGGGCGCCTTCAGCACCTATACACAGGCTGGCCAGAACTACGGCACGACGCTGCTGTGGACGCTTCTGCTGCTCGTGCCCGTCCTCTTCGTCAACCAGGAAATGGTCCTGCGGCTCGGTGCGGTCACCGGCGTCGGGCATGCGCGGTTGATCTTCGAG
Organism: Burkholderia sp. AU27893; assembly: GCF_002223205.1. Taxonomy (NCBI): domain Bacteria; kingdom Pseudomonadati; phylum Pseudomonadota; class Betaproteobacteria; order Burkholderiales; family Burkholderiaceae; genus Burkholderia; species Burkholderia sp. AU27893. Next base: position 194,379 of record NZ_NKFD01000006.1, read on the forward strand.
CGCTTTGGCAAGTTCTGGGGGGCGTTCAGCGTGATCGATCTCTTCCTGCTCAACGCGCTCACGATCGTCACCGAATTCATTGGCATCACGTTTGTGCTCGACTTCTTCGGCCTCTCCCGTATCGCGGGCGTCTGCATCGCCGCAGCGCTGACGATGGCCGCTGTCAGTACGGGGAATTTCCGGCGCTTCGAGCGCTTCGCCGTCGTGCTGTGTGCGCTGAGCCTGCTCCTTGTTCCCGTGCTGGTGTCGATACATCCGCCGGTTGGCCAGATGACGCGCGACTTCTTCATCCCGAACTGGCCTGCGCACTCGAAGCTTTCGGATGTGATGCTGCTCGTCATTGGTATCGTTGGTACGACGATCGCACCCTGGCAGCTGTTCTTCCAGCAGAGCTATGTGATCGACAAGCGCATTACGCCGCGCTTCATGAAGTACGAGAAAGCCGACCTGTGGATCGGCATCGCACTGGTGCTGATCGGCGCAGTGGCCATGATGGCGTTCAGTGCCGCGCTGTTCTCGGGAAAGCCCGAATTTGGCAATTTTACGGATGCGGGCGGCGTCATCACCGGCCTTGAAAAATACGCCGGCCGTACCTCGGCCGTGCTGTTTGCGATTGCGCTCTTCGATGCGGCGATCATCGGCGCAGCGGCAGTCTCGCTGTCGACCGCCTATGCGATTGGCGACGTGTTCAAGATCCGTCACTCGCTGCATCGGGGCGTGACGGACGCGAAAGGCTTTTACCTTGTGTACTTCGGCATTGTCGCGCTGGCTGCCGTAATCGTACTGATTCCCGGTAGCCCCCTCGGACTGCTGACCGAAGCGGTCCAGACGCTCGCCGGCGTGTTGCTGCCGAGTGCTACGGTGTTCCTGCTGCTCCTGTGCAACGACAAGGCCGTGCTCGGACCATGGGTCAACTCCAGAAAGCTCAACCTGTTCACAGGGGCGGTGATCTGGGTGCTGGTGATGCTGTCGATCATCCTGACCGCGTCGGTGATGTACCCGGATATCAGCGGTGAGACGATTCTCGTAGTACTCGCGGGCGGAACCGTGCTGGCCATCGCTGGCTATGCCGTGACGGCTGCGCTGCGCAGAGGTAGCAGGGACCCCGTGGGCTCAACCCAGGCATGGCCAGAGGGCGCACGCGACACGTGGCGCATGCCGCCGCTGAACGATCTGCCGGCGCCGAACCTGACGCTGGCCAAGCGTGTCTGGATGGGAGTCCTGCGCGGCTACCTGCTGCTGGCCGTGGGGCTCGTCGTGCTCAAGGTCGTGCAGATGACCCTGTTGAAATAGCGCGCTGCATCAGTCGTTTCACGCGTGCAGCTGCACGCAGCTCAGTTCAGGGCGCGTTTGTTGTGACCCGCACCTCAATCCCGCCGGAGCATACAGCGGGACGCCCGGTGGACGCCAGATGCCGGCCGGATGGCCGTTGAGCGGGGCGCGACAGGAAATGGTAACCGCAGTGGCCGATCTTGCTGAGGAGGAATTGTCGTGAAGTACCTGAAAAACCGGGATGCAGCGTGGATCGCGATGCTTCTGGCCGGGTTTGTGGTCCTGGCTTTCATGTTCGCAGCCAGAAACACCGGCGATATCACATTGGGAGACACCTCGAGCGCGGGTGCGAGAGCGCCTGCACCGCATCAGGTTACGACCCACTGCCTGATTTACGGGAAGTACTGCCTCGGCGAGTCGTTACGTGCAAGCCAGGGCTGAGCAGTGGCGAGCCGGGTATGCCCCGGCCTCGCACCTGAACGCAGGGTGCGCGACGCGCCTACGCCTAATTTCCCGGTGCGGGTAATCGTTAATATCTGAAGCTTCGGGTATTAACGAATCACGGCCAACCCTCTAGTTCGGCCCGGCTGATGCCGTGATGAGGATCGGCCGGGATTCGTAAATTTTCGCCAGAAGCGGTTTAACGCATTGGTGAGTAAAAGAAATTCGTTGTCGTCGAAGGAGCGTGGTATCTCGCAATACTGAATTCTGGAGACTGTGCCCCCTTCGGCAAAGACATGCCCGCTCGCTCCAGGGGTTTGAGGAACCTGGCCCCCCAATGAGTTCAGGCATGGCTAACAGTACCAACGGCAACTTGGCGTCCGCGCCCACAGAAATAGCGATCGCGAGAGACGGAGCATCTGATCGCCGAAGTCGATGGCGTCCAAGAAAAGTGAGTTGAGTGATAGGGCAGCGCTGGCCCACCCGCAAAAACCGCTCGCAAGTTCGTCATAGGACTGCTTCAACCAAGGGATGTCGCGGACCTGTTTGCTGCATGTACGGCTCCGTTAAGGTCGCAGCCATCGTCGGCCAATCGGCATAGCCAATACCTTCCTGTACAAGGCAATCGAAGCCCCGGTTACCACCCTGCCCCCGACTCGCCAGAACGGGCTGCCAAGCATGTAGGCGATCCAGGCGACAATTGCCGCCCCGATCATGTCAAACGGAAAGTGCACGCCAACAAACAAGCGGGCCCACGCAACGGCGATATCGACGATCAGTGCAAGCAGTCCAAGTCGTCTTTTTCCTGCGTAGAAGAGTGTGAAAGAGATCGCAGAAAGCAATGTGGCGTGATCGCTCGGAAATGACGAGTCAGGAGCATGCGCGAGGAATGCATGCCCTATTCCGATTGCGAATGGCCGGGGGTGGTACCACACCATTCCGATCAACTGGTTAATGCCGAGTGCCAGGAAGCCAACAAAACATGCACGCAGGGCCATTTCCCGCCTCTCGTCGCCGCCCGCCAACCACAGGCAGACAAGTATGACAGGAGCCGCCCAGATAGCATAGTTGGCGATGATCACTCCCATTCCGATGAGCCAATGCGGCGTCGCTGGCGTGGCGTTGAGCACGAGAAAAATGGTTTGATTGAGCGCTTCGAGCGTTTCCATAAGAGGCTTTTGTCGTGAAGATCAGGATCGGTCAGCGGTTGCGCTTCTCCAGGCGTGGCGCGAAACGGCACATCACCAGTGGGACGACAGCCAGACCGGCTCCGGCAAAGAACGTCGCCGACGCGCCATGGCGATCCCACAGCCAACCGGCGATGACGCTCGCGACCAGCATGCAGACGCCGCTCGCGAGATTGAAAAGGCCGAACGAACTTCCGCGAAGTGTCTGCGGCGCTGTTTCTGCGACCATCGCCGCGAGAATGCCTTGTGTGAAACCCATGTGCAGGCCCCAGAGCGCAACGCCGAGGAGGACGGTGATGATCGACGCGCTCGTGCCCAGCACAAGATCTGCCGCGATCAGGAGCACGAGCCCCCAGGCGAGTAGAAACCGGCGATCGATGCGATCCGAAAGTGCTCCCGCGGGGTAGGCGGAGAGCGAATAGGCGAGACTCATGACCACCATCACGCCGGGAATCCACGCGATATTCAACCCGGTCTGCTGCGCGCGCAAGACAAGGAAGGCCTCGCTGAAGCGCGAAAGCGTGAAGGTGGCACCGATCGCGACCACGAACCAGTAGCGCTCCGGAAATTCACGCCATGCCCGCCAGTGCAGCGGGGACCGGAAGCGACGAGGCGCACCTTCACCGACCGGCTCCTCAATGCCAAACAGGATCAGGCCGACCGCGATGAACGCGGGTACGACCGCGAACCACAGGACAGTGCGAATGTGATCGGAAAACCCGAGCATCAATACGATTGCGGCAAGGGGTCCTGCAAATGCTCCGATCGTGTCCATCGACTGCCTCAGTCCAAAGCAGGCGCCACGAATCTCCGGGGGCGAGACGTCTGCGACGAGGGCGTCACGCGGCGCACCGCGAATCCCTTTGCCCGCGCGATCGACAAGTCGTGCGGCCGCGACAATCCCGGGTGTGCCGGCCAGCGGGAAAAGCGGCTTGGAAAGCGCGGCCAGCCCGTAGCCGAGCAACAACAGCGCCTTGCGTTTGCCAAGCCAATCACTTACGGGCCCCGAAAAGATCTTGACGATCATTGCGGTCGCTTCGGCTGCCCCTTCGAGCACACCCAGCGCGCTCACGCTCATGCCCATCGTGGTGACGAGAAAGATGGGCAGCAACGCATGAACCAGTTCGGACGAAAAGTCCATGAAGAGGCTGACAAACCCCAGCATCCGGACTGCACGGGGAATCGGAATGCGGTCGATGGTAGATGTATCAGGTAGCATCGTTCGTTGTCTGGAATCGGGAGAAAGCTGTTTTCTACCGGGCATCAGGCCGGTGCGGCGCCGCGGACTGTATCAGCTCCGCCCGACACGGGATCCCAGCCAGGCGCTCTACATTACCGCCTTCTGCCCGTTTCGGAGATATCGGTATTCGTGCCAGGTGAGGGCGATAACGACGATGTCCAAGGCCGTGACGAGCAACAACCAGACTGAGTGCGTGAATGTAAATCGATAGACCTGGTAGCCAATGAACAGGCCGAAAACAATCATGGAAATGGGAAAGTACCAAAGTCTCTCGCACAGCAAACCGATGATCAGCCACAGCTTGATCACGCCGTGTCCGAGCAGATAAATCGCCGCGAATTTCTGGGTGTCGACAGAAAGGTGCTGTACGGTATGAAGGAGAAAGTTGGCGACGAGATCATGGGGATCTTCCGCAAACTCATCCTGCGTGACCAAACGCACAAAAGTCAGAAAAAGCCGCTGCGGAACGAAGTATGTGACAACGCCGGCAGCGATTTCTGAAAGCGCGAAAATCGCCTTGAACCACAGGCTCAATTCAAACACCAGATGGAGCTTCTTCCCGTCAAGCAGCTTGTTCAGACCAATCACGGGGATCTCTCCAATGGTTCGCAATGCGGGTCGCGTTCGCTTCGTCTTTACCGTGACACCTCGTCACTGGCCATCGCCCGTTTCTCCTGATACCGCTGCTTGTCCGGGTTCGACCAGTTCCTCGCGCGCGAAACGCCCGTAACGCAGTGCCAAGGTGGGCAGTACGATCAGGTTCAGTGCGGTCGAGGTGAGCAGGCCGCCAAGAATGACAATCGCCATCGGCCCCTCGATTTCGTTACCCGGCGCGCCGCTCGTCACGGCGAGCGGCAGCAGGGCGAGCGCAGTCACCAGTGCAGTCATCAGGATCGGCACCAGCCGTTCCGACGCACCGCGCACCGCCGTATTTATGTCCCAGGCCAGCCGGTCGACGTGCACCAGATGCTCGTAGTGGCTGATCAGCATGATTGAATTGCGCAGCGAGATGCCGAGCAGCGTGACGAATCCCACCATGCTGCCCAGCGACAGGTTCGCGCCGGTCAGCACGACGCTCAGAACCCCGCCCACGAGCGCGAAGGGCAGGTTAATCATGACCAGCAGCACGCCGCGACGGCTCTTCATTGCGAGGAACAGCAGCAGCGCGATGCCCACCAGCGCAATCCCGCCGTATGCGAGCAGGTCGCGTTGCGACTGCGCGCGCGCTTCGCTCTCACCGCTGAAGACGGCATACGTGCCCGGCGGCATCCTGATCGCGTGATTCACACGCGCCTGTGCTTCCTTTACGAAGTCGCTGACGGGCCGGCTGCCGAGATTGACCGATACCGTCTGCACGCGCTGGCCACCGTCATGTGTGATCTGGTAGCGTCCCGCGACCTGACGGATCGTCGCGAGCGAGCCCAGCGGCACGGCAAGGCCGTCGCCATTGCGCACCATGAGCTTGCCAATGTCGCCGACGGTCTGACGCTGGGCCGGGTCGAGCACAACGGCGAGGTCATAGCTGCGGCTACCCTCGTAGATCTGGGATACGGTCACGCCCGCGTAGGCAGCCTGGAGAGCATCGAGCACCTCGACGGGCCGGAAGCCCCAGCGGCTCAGGGCGTCGGGATTCAGCCGCACGTCCAGTTCCGGAATCCCGGGCGGCGAATCCACCCGCACGCTGGCGACGCCGTGGATCGTGCCGATCAGCTGGGCGATCTGCTGCGCCGTGCGATCGATGACGTCGAGATTGTTGCCGAACACATTCACGACCACCGGGGCCGTGGTGCCCGAAATGGTTTCGTCGATCCGTTCCTCGAGAAACGTGTTGACCGAGGTGGAGAGACCCGGAAAGCGCGCCAGCGCCTGGCGAATCCGGTAGAGCGCCCAGCTCTGGCCCGATGCCCCCATCGGCTTGAGGTCGACTTCGAACTCGGAGAGCTGCACGCCGGTGGGGTCGACCACGCCATTCGCGCGGCCCGCACGCTGTGCCACGAGACGCACGCCCGGCACCTGCATCAGCGCGTTCGAGACCTGCGTGCCGATGCGCAGCGATTCGGCGAGCGAGGTGCCCGGTGCGAGCCCCATGTGAACCGTGTAGTGGCCTTCGCGCAGTTGCGGAATAAAACTCCCGCTCATGAATGGCAGTGACGCGAGCGCCGCGGCGCACATCACCGCGACGATCACCATGACCGCCTTCACATGCTGTTCGACTTTCGTCAGCAGCGCGATGTAACGCGTCTTGAGGCGCCCGATCAGGCGCGGCTCCCGCTCGGGCAAGGGTCCCTTCGCCAGCAGTGCGAGTGCCATCGCCGGCGTGAGCGTCAGGGCGACGCCGAGCGACGCGAGCACGGCGAGAATGTAGGCGATACCCAGCGGCGCAAAGAGCCGTCCACCGATACCCGTGAGCGTGAGCACGGGCAGGAAGATCAGCGTTACGATGAAGGTGGCGAACACCACGGCGCTGCGAACTTCGAGCGAAGCACGCAGCACGACCCGGAAAGCGGGCAGCGGCTGGGGCAGCGTGCGGTTCTCGCGCAGGCGCCGGTAGATGTTCTCGACGTCGATGATGGCATCGTCGACCACCTCGCCGAGCGCGATGGCGAGCCCACCCAGGGTCATCGTGTTCAGGCTGACGCCGAACGACGTCAATACGATGATCGCGACCAGCAGCGACAGCGGAATCGCCACCGCGGAAATCACGGCGGTGCGCACGTTGAGCAGGAACAGGAACAGCACCGCGATGACCAGCACGGCGCCGACGATGAGCGCGGTGCGCAGGTGGCCGACGGCGGCCTCGATGAAGTTGGCGGGCCGGAAGACGTTGGTGTTTACGTCCACACCTTGCCGGGCGAGCGCGGGTCCGAGTCCCGCGAGCGTCCTTTCGATGTCGCGCGTCACGGCCATCGTGTTGGTCCCGTACTGGCTTTCCATCACCACCATCACGCCGGGCTTGCCCATGATCGATGCTGCGCCAACAGCAGGTGCACTGCCCCAGGTCACGTTGGCGACGTCACCCACACGAACCGCCGCGCCGTTGCTGGAACGCAGCACGACACTGGCCAGTTTTTGCGGTGTCGCGATCTGGCCATCGGCGTTGACGGCGATGCGCTGGTTGCTGTTCTCGATGAACCCGGCGCCGCGCACGCCGGTGGCCTGGCGCGCCGCGGCAATCACGTCCGGGATCGACAGGCCGTGGCGCATCAGCTTCGCGGGGTCGACCTGGATCTGCAGCTGGCGCGTCTCACCGCCGAACACAATCACGTCGGCCACGCCGGGAGTGCCGAGCAGCTGCGGTTTGACCGTCCACTGGGCGATGTCGTAGAGGTCCGCGAGCGAGCGCGTCGTCGACGTCAGGCCAATGGTGCGCACGACGCTCGTTGTCGTGGTGAGCGGCAGGAGTTGGGGTGCGGTGACGCCCACTGGTAGCGAGCCCGCAAGCCCGCCGATGCGCTCGGTGACGAGCTGCCTGACCTGCATCACGTTGGCGTGGTCATCGAACACAAGCGTGACCGAGGAGAGGCCCTGCATGGACCGCGAGCGAATCGACTTCAGGCCCGTCATGCCGCCGAGGGCATTTTCAACCGGCTGGGTGACGAGGCTCTCCACCTGTTCGCTGGTCATGCCCGGAGCGGCCGTCTGCACGATGCTCATCGGCGGCGCAAATTCGGGAAAAACGTCGAGCTTGGCGCGCGTCAGCGTAAAGAGCCCGTAGCCGGCCGCCATCACGGCCAGCGAGAAGATGACGCCGCGAAAGCGCAGCGAAAAGCGGATGATCGCGTCAAGCATGGGGCGTGGAATGGGACGTGGAGTCGCGTTGTTCTGGGCAGGTCATGCACGGTACGGTCGCAGGATCAGTCATCACATTCGGGCGGATCCTTGCACGCGGTGGCGATGCCCTGAGGCTTGAGCTCTTCGGAGAGCAGCAGTTGCGCACCCTGCGTCACGATCTGGTCGCCGGCGTGAAAGCCCGACGTGACCATGAAGCCGCGGTCGTCCTCGTTGCCGGCCGGCACGTAGCGTCGCGTAAAGCGCTCGGGGGCCGTGCGCACCCAGGCCCACGTCTGGCCGCCGTACCACACCACCGCCTGCGCCGGGATCAGCAGCCCCGATACGGCCTCGCTTGACGTCGGCACGCGTGCACTCGTGCGCAGATTGGCGGGCAGCGTGGCGTCGGCGACGTAGAGCCAGGGGCTCCCCTGCACGGCCGGATCAACGAGTGGCGAGGCGGAAAGCCGTTGGGCCGGCACCACGCGGCCGTCAGCCGTATCGACGGCGATGCGCTCGGGTGGCGCCATACCAAAACTTGTGGGCAACGTGACGCGCAGCACGACAGCCTGGCCCGACTGAAGGAGCTGGAACAGCCTCGAGGCCGGTGCGGCCGCGGCATTCGCGAGCACGTCGCCGAACTGCTGCCGCATCGCGCCGTCCAGCCCGTTCAGCGTGACCCGGGCAGACTGCAGTTTCGCTTCGTCGCCCTGCATCGTCGACTGTGCAGCCTGCAGGCTCTTCTGCGAAACATTGCGGTCGTCGGCAAACAGTGTGCGGCTGCCCTGGTACTGCGTCCTCGAACTGGCCGCCTGCGCGGTGAAGGTGTCAACGTCCGCGCGCGCGCTCGCGAGCCGGTTGCGCAGATCGAAGAGCGGCTGCAGATCGATGACCATCGCGTCGGCGCTGATGCCGGACTGGCTCATGACGGCGGCAAGCGGCGCCACCTCGATGTGGCTGGCCCGTTGGGCCTCGGGGCTCACGACCACGACCGTTTCACCGTTGACCGTCTGTACGGCGGGCGTCGGAGCCGACCGGGCTGCCGTGGCGGTCGATGCACTGGCGTCGTCAAACGCCTGGTTCAGGATGTACCAGCCTGCACCGGCAGCGAGGGCCAGCGAAATGACGGAAAGTAGGATCAGCCGGAGTTTCATTATGGTGTCTCTTCACTGAGGGTATCGCTCACCGCCTCATGACCCAGGGGTTGCTGCATCGCATCTTCGAGCGCGCCAGCGGCCTGCTGGACCGCGACTACGGCGTCGAGGTGGGCGCTCTTGCTGGTCTGGTAGTCAGCTTTCGCCTGCGTGAAGGTCAGCCGGTCCGCATTGCCGCTGGCGAAAGCCGCCGCCTGGCTTTCGAGTTGCCGGCGGGCACTTGCCAGATGGGCGTCGGACAGCTGCAGCGCTTCGAGGCTCGCCCGGTAGCGTGCCAGCGCGTGCGCAAGATCGCCGAGAATCCTGTCCTGCAACGCGCCGGTACGCGTGGCAGCTTCCTTGCGCTTCGCCTCGGCTTCCCTGATGCCGCCCTGGTTCTGATCGAAGATCGGCAACGTAATGCCGGCGAGCCCGAAGCCAATCTTGTTGGTGCCCGTGTCGTACGTGTAGCCGGAGCCGAGGTGGATGTCCGGATACTGTTTCGCGACCTCGAGCTGAAGCGCCGATTCGGCCGCGGCGTAATCGGCCAGCGAGGCGCGCAGATCGGCGCGATGGAAGATCGCCGCGCGCTGCGCATCCGTTGCGGGCGGCGCAGGCGGAACCGTATCGAAGGCGCTCAGGTCGAGCGTGACGCGGTCGAGCACGGTGACCGGCACGCCGATGGCGGCAGCCAGTTGTGCGAGCGCGTCCTGTTCGGCGCTTCGCGCGGCGGCCAGCTCGCTCTGGGCCTGGGTGTCGGCAAGGACGGCAGCGTCGACGTCGGGCTGCGAGTACTGGCCGACAGCGAGGCGGTGGCGGCTCATCACGGTGATCTGCCGCTCGGCGTCGGCCTTGGCGGACAGGAAGGCCATGCGTTCGCGGGCGGCGTAGAGGGCGAGCATGGCATCCCGGACCTGAGCGCGAACGCTCCACGCTGCGTTGACGATGTTCAGCCGGGCCGCTTCCGAGAGGTGGTTCGCCTGATCGACGCGATAGCCGCGCTTGTGCGCGGTCTCGATCGGAATATCGAGCGACGGCCCCCAGGTGAAGGGCGCTCCCGGCCCCGGGTTAGGCGTGTTGTACTGGAACGGCAACTGCAGGACCGGGTTGGGAATCGCGTTGGCGACGTCGATACCGGCGTTGGCCGTGCTCCATTGCGCACGGGCAAGGTCGAGGGCGGGGCTGTAGTAGAAGGCCGCCAGGGTGAGCATCTCACGATTCCAGACTGCAGGCGGCCAGGGCGTGACGTCGTGACCGGTCTCGCGCGCCACGTAGGCCTGCAGCGCCTCGCTCGCCAGCGTGCGCTCCTCGAATTGCCGGGCAAGCTGGGCGGGGGCGATCGGCTCGGGATGGTAGGTCGTGCAACCGGCCATCCCGGCGAAGGCGATAAAGACAAACGATAATGTGCGGCGCATTCTTGCATCCCATCGGATGGTGTGCCGCCCACCCGGGCAGCGTCCGGGGCGGATGCTACGCCACCGGTTGTGAAGTTTTCGTCAAGAAGGAACGGCCAGGACGCCGCCGGGGCGGGCATGCGGTATTGACGCCAGCTCTGTCAACGCCACATGTGCCGCTCTCAGTGGTGCCTGAACAGGGTCGGGTTCGATTGCTGCCACGTTGGCGCGCCCGCCTGGGCGTTCCCGTTCATGGATGCCCCGGAACCGGAGGTGTCGCAGTTCATTTCGGACATCTTGTCGGGGTAGCTATTTCTGGGTAGACGCATCAATCCTGACTGCTCCGCACACGCCAACTGGGCACGGACCGCGGCGCGCGTCGGGCCGGGGGTTGGCTGGGCAAATGCAAGTAAGGGGGCAATCGCAGAGGATGCGACGAAGAGTGCAGCGATTAGCGATTTCATGAGCGACTCCTTCACAATCTGGTCAATATCTGTTCCGGTAACTTACGGAACAGCCCATAAGCCCATGCTACGCAGGGGTTTGTGAAGTTTTCGTCAAGAACGCATCAGCAAGCGTGCAGTCGACTCAGGTCCGGCTCGTCGCCGGCAGGCGCAGCGAGACGCAGGTGCCAACGCCTGGCTCGCTGTCGATCCGGATCGACCATCCATAGCGATCGCAGACCTTTTTGACGATCGACAGGCCGATTCCGACGCCAGGCGTCGCAGTGCGCGGCGACCCGGCCTGGTAGAACCGGTCAAAGACATGGGGGAGTGCGTGTGCCGGAATGCCTGGCCCGGTGTCTTCGATGTGCAACCAGCCGTCTGCGTAGCGAAACTGAAGGCGTCCGTGTTCGGTATGCCGGACGGCGTTGTCGATGAGGTTGGACAGCACGATCGCGAGCGCCGACCGGTTTGCCAGCACACAAACACCGCGTTCCACAGCATTGACGACCGCCAGGTCCTTTCGGGCAAAACGGTCGGCGAAACGCGTCAGCGACGTTTCAATCAGGTTCGCGAGCGCCATCGGCTCGACCTCGCGTGCCGAATCCTCTCTCGCGAGCGTCAGCAGCGCGTTGCCGAGTTCGCGCATGTTGTCGGCCGCACGCTCGATCTGCTGCAGACGTGTGCGCGACTTGCCGCTGATCGCCGGATCCTGTTCAAGCAGTTCACAGCTCGTCTTGATTGCCGTAAGCGGCGTTCGCAGTTCGTGGCTCACATTCCCCGTGAACTCCTTCTCGCGAGCAATCATGTCGGCAATGCGCCGGTGGTAGTCGTTGAAAGCCTCCACGAGCCCGACGAGTTCCGTCTCATCGTACCTGCCGGGCTGGATCGGTACCGCCCCGCCGAGCCGCAGTTCCTTGACCTGCCGCGCGAGACCGGCAACCTGCCGCACCAACAGACCCGACAGGCCGAAGGACAGCCAGATCGTGAGCAATGCAAAGACACCTGTGCCTGCCATCAGGGCATTGATGACTTCCTTGAAATGCTTTTCGTAAATACTGAAGTTGTAAACGCGGTACAGCCGCGCCGCGCCGAGCGGCTCGATCGCGACGTGGATCTCCCGTCCGTCAATGATGATTTCGTGCGTGCCGGCAGGCAGACTCCCGATCGTCACCGGCAGCGTAATGGTCCGGCTGTCCGCGCCCGAAACATAGCCATTCATTCGGACATCGAAGGGCGGCAGCAGGGACGGGTTGGCTTCGTAACTCTTGAGCACATTCGTCATGTCGTCATGGATGAGTGCCGTGATCAGCCGCTCTTCCTGTGCCTCGGCCAGTGTCCTCACGCCGAGCGCCTGGGCGACCAGCAACGCGATGGTCAGCACCGAGAAGAAAAGCGCGACCTTGAAGCGCAGGCTATTTCGCATCTTGATCAGGTGCAACGAGCCGGTAGCCGACGCCATGGATGGTCTCGACAAGGTCGGCCTCGCCCTGCTCGCTGAGCGCCCTGCGCAGGGTGTAGATGTGCGTGCGCAGTGTGTCGCTGTCGGGCAGCTCCTCACCCCAGACTTCAGATTCAAGCTCGGCGCGAGTGAACATGCGCGCAGGCGACTGCAGCAGGATGCGCAGCAACTGAAGACATTTTGGGGGAAGCTTGACCGGATGCCCGGCCCGTTCGACGGTCATCGTCGACAGATCCAGTCTTACGTCGGCGAATAGAAGATCCATGGTGGCGACCTGCCCGCGATAGCGCTTGATCAGGGCCCCAAGACGTGCACCGACCTCCTTCAGCGAGAACGGCTTGACCAGATAGTCATCGGCACCGTGCACGAAGCCCTCCAGCTTGTCGTCCAGTGCGTCCCTGGCCGTGAGCATCAGCACCGGTGTGTCCCGCCGCGCCTCTTCGCGCAACCTGCGGCAGAGCGTGAGTCCGTCCATGCCGGGCAGCGCCAGATCGAGCAGGATGGCGTCCCACGAGTCGGCGATCGCCATCCGCAGTCCTGCCTTGCCATTGGAAGCAATGTCGACCTCATAGCCGTTACCTTCGAGATAGTCGTAGAGGTTCGCTGCGATCGCGGAATCGTCTTCGACAATAAGAACCTTCATGGACTTGCGTTCGTCACGTCTCGGCTGGAAGAGAGCTTGATGCTACCGCAGACTGCGTGTACTGGAGTCGGGAAAGCCGGATAGACGATGGGCACATCCCTATTGTGGCAGCGCTGGGGCATCCGTGGCCTGTGGTTCATCAGTGTAACGAGCGGACTGGCGCGGCCGGATGACATCGCATCTGGTCAGTCTTCTGCATCACGCCCACAAAGTTAACTTGTAGATATCGCTACATAAACGTAGCATTGTCTACATGAATACGTTGATGACCTGGTCCGTCCTTGTCCTGACGCTACCCACCGGGAATGCGACAGCCCGCATGCGCTTCTGGCGCGCCCTGAAGGGGAAAGGCTGCGCGGTGTTGCGCGACGGCATCTATCTGCTTCCTTACAGTCCTGAAGGGGAAAACATGCTGCGCGAGCTGGTCGCGGCGATCGGCGAGAGCGGTGGCGCAGCGCACCTTCTGCGCGCCCCCAGTCTCGATGCTTCGCAGGACGCGGAATTCCGCGGACTCTTCGACCTGGCCGATGAGTACGATGGCTTCATCCGGACACTGGCCGAAGCGCGCAAGACCGTGTCCGGGCAGTCCGCCACCGAACTGACGAAACTGCAGCGACGCCTGCGCAAGGACTACGAGACCATTGTCGCGATCGACTTCTTCCCTGGGGAAGCGACTACGCGCGCGGAGGTGGCGTGGCAGGATTTCGTGGCCCACGTCGATACGGTGCTCTCGCCTGGCGAGCCCCACTCGGCGGACCGCGCAATCCGCCTGCTGTCCGTCCTGGACTACCAGGGGCGCACGTGGGCAACCCGCCGACGGCTGTGGGTGGATCGCGTGGCAAGCGCCTGGCTGATCCGCCGGTTTATCGACGTGCAGGCCCGCTTCGTCTGGCTGCCCTCGCCGGACGATTGCCCGAAGGACGCGCTCGGCTTCGATTTCGACGGCGCGGTCTTCACGCATGTGGGAGAACGTGTGACGTTCGAAGTGCTGCTGGCGAGCTTCGGACTCGAAGGTGATCCGGCGCTCATGCGGCTTAGCTCAATGGTGCATGCGCTCGACGTGGGCGGCACGCCGGTGCCGGAGGCCATCGGCTTCGAAGCGATCATTGCGGGCACGCGCGAGCGTGCAGCTGACGACGACCAGTTGCTCAGTGACATGAGTCCCGTCCTCGACTCGATGTACACACACTTCGCCGCGGTCGAAAAAGCGCGCGACACGGGAAAACGTTCATGAGCACAACCACCGCACACGCGCCCGGATACAGCCTGGGCCAGATGGCGCTCTACATGCTCAAACTCGGCACGATCGGATTCGGTGGCCCGGTCGCGCTGGTCGGCTACATGCGCCGCGATCTGGTCGAACAGCGTGGCTGGATTACCGAGGGAGACTATCGCGAAGGGCTGGCCCTCGCGCAGATGATGCCGGGCCCGCTTGCGGCGCAACTCGGCATCTATCTCGGCTTCGTGCACTACCGGCTGCTGGGCGCGACCATCGCCGGTCTCGCCTTCGTGCTGCCGTCGTTCCTGATGGTGGTGGTGCTGGGCTGGGCCTACGCGCATTTCGGCGGACTGTCGTGGATGCAGGCCGTTTTCTACGGCGTCGGCGCGGCGGTCGTCGGCATCATTGCGATGAGCGCATACAAGCTCACGACGAAGACGCTCGGAAAGGACCGGCTGCTCTGGGCGGTCTTCCTGATCCTCGCGGCAGTGACCGTCGTGACCGAGTCTGAAATCGCCTGGCTTTTTATCGCCGGTGGCATCGTCAACTGGCTACGCCGCGCGCCGCCTCAATGGCTGGGCAAAGGCGGGATCAACGCGCTGGCCGCGACACAGGCACCGGCCCTTGCCGGGCCGCTGAGCGGTCTGGACCTTCCGCTGCTCGGTCAGATTGCGCTTTTCTTCACGAAGGCGGGCGCGTTCGTGTTCGGCTCAGGCCTCGCGATCGTGCCTTTCCTCTACGGCGGTGTCGTGACGGAACACCACTGGCTGAACGAGAAACAGTTTGTCGATGCGGTGGCCGTTGCGATGATCACGCCGGGGCCGGTCGTCATTACCGTGGGCTTCATTGGGTATCTCGTCGCCGGGCTGGCTGGCGCCTGCATCGCTGCCCTAGGGACGTTCATCCCGTGCTACCTGTTCACGGTGCTGCCTGCGCCGTACTTCAAGAAATATGGGCGGCTCCCCGCCGTCAAGGCGTTTGTCGACGGCATTACCGCCGCAGCCGTGGGGGCGATTACCGGCTCGGTCATTGTGATCGCAAAGCGCTCGGTCATCGACTGGCCGACCGCGCTCATCGCGCTCGCGACCGCGTTGCTGCTCTGGCGTGTGAAGAAGCTTCCGGAACCCGCAATCGTGGTTGCCGCGGCCCTGACGGGTCTCGCCCTCTATCCGCTTGTCCATCTGCACGCCCATTAATCGGGTGCGTTCACGAAAACTGTGAGGATTGCAAATGAAGACACGTCGCACGTTTCTGCATGATTCCGCCACAGTGGGGGCAGGCATGATGCTGGCCCAGGCGCAGCTGGTTCACGCGGCTAGTGCGTCGGGCTTTACCGACAGACTGGTCAACGCGGACGGCAACTACGCGGCGGCACCGCTGCCGTTTGCGTACGATGCGCTCGAACCGGTAATCGACGCCCACACGGTGGAACTCCACTACAACTTCCATCACAAGCCCGCCGCCGCTGCGGCGAACAAGGCGGAAGAAGGCTTGGCCCGGGCACGGGAAACCGGCGACTTTGCGCTGGTGAAATTCCACGAGAAAGAACTGGCGTTCCAGCTTTCCAGCCATATCCTGCATACGATCTACTGGACGAGCATTTCTGGCAAGGTTGGTGAGCCGGGAGGCGAGCTCGCCAGAACGATCGACCGCCATTTCGGCTCGTATGCGAAATTCAAGGCGCAACTCGTCGCTGCGACCATTGCCACCGAGGCCTCGGGCTGGGGTGTCGTCGGCTATCTGCCGGCGACCGGCAAGCTCATGATCCTGCAGTGCGAGAACCACCAGAAACTCACCGCGTGGGGCATCCAGCCGATTCTGGTGCTCGACGTGTTCGAGCATGCCTACTACCT
Organism: Burkholderia sp. AU27893; assembly: GCF_002223205.1. NCBI lineage: Bacteria > Pseudomonadati > Pseudomonadota > Betaproteobacteria > Burkholderiales > Burkholderiaceae > Burkholderia > Burkholderia sp. AU27893. The sequence goes on from NZ_NKFD01000006.1 coordinate 210,434, forward strand.
GAAGTACCAGAACCGCCGCAACGAATACGTCAACCAGCTGTTCAGCATCCTCAACTGGGACAACGCAGCGTTGAGACTGCAGGCCGCAATGCAGTCGCACGCCCTGGCCTGACAAGGGGGGCGGTACAAGGCCGCATGCAGGCCCGAATGTGGAGACATTGATGCCCCCTGTCCGTGCACCCCTGTCGGACCTGCTGCGGCCGCCGGGCATCGATCGCAGCGCGCGGCTGTTGCTCGCGGCGCGAGGTTTGCGCGGAGTCTGTGATGGTTTCGTTGCGGTACTGCTGCCCGCGTATCTTCTCGCCCTCGGCTTCGAGCAACTCACGGTCGGCCTGATTGGCACGGCCACATTGCTGGGATCAGCTCTCGCCACGATCCTGGTCGGCGTGACCAGCGTCCGCTACCCGCACCGCCCGCTGCTGCTGTTCGCCGCGGCCTTGATGGGCGCGACAGGGCTTGCGTTCGGCTGCCTCTCAACCCTGTGGCCGTTGCTCGTGGTGGCCTTTATCGGCACCCTCAATCCCAGTTCAGGGGACGTCAGTCTTTTTCTGCCGCTGGAACACGCACGCCTCGCCGAAGCGTCGCACCCCGATTCCCGGACAGCGCTGTTCGCGCGTTACAGCCTCGTGGGCGGGCTGTCGGCGGCGCTCGGCTCGCTGCTCGCAGCTTTGCCGCAATGGTTCGCGGTGCGCTCCGGCATGTCCGGACTGTTCGCCATGCGCGCGATGTTCGTCGTCTACGCGCTGACGGGCAGCGTGGTCTTCCTGCTGTATCTGGGTTTGCCAAAGGAGACAGTGCACGCCGCGAAGGCGCACGTGCCACTGGGTCCATCGCGCGCGATTGTGACGCGTCTGGCGCTCCTGTTCAGCGTCGATGCGTTCGCCGGCGGCCTGCTTGTCAACTCGCTGCTGACGCTGTGGCTGATCCAGCGCTTCGGACTTTCGCTGGCTGCGGCCGGGCAGTTTTTCTTCTGGTCGGGGCTGCTCAGTGCCGGCTCGCTGCTTGCCGCGGCGCCGATCGCGCGCAGGATCGGGTTACTCAACACGATGGTGTTCACCCACATCCCGTCGAGCGTGTGCCTGATTGCCGCGGCATTGACGGCATCCCTGCCGCTGACCCTGACGTTGCTGCTCCTGCGCAGTGCACTTTCCCGGCTGGATGTGCCGACGCGTAGCGCCTACGTGATGGCCGTCGTGACGCCCGCTGAGCGGCCTGCTGCCGCGAGCTTCACGGCTGTGCCGCGCAGCCTTGCCGCGGCCGTGGCGCCGTCGATTGCCGCAGCGATGCTCGCAGCCGGATGGCTTGCTGCGCCGCTGATCGCGTGCGGGACGCTCAAGATTGCCTACGATCTCGCCGTGCTTGCCGCCTTCCGCCATATCCGGCCGGATGGAGGCGCGCCATGATTCGCGGCAGTTCATTGTGTGGGCAACTTGCGGCGAGGGTCGCCATGGTCGTCTGGTTCGCGGTGATCGCCGGGGGCGGCACAGGGTGCGTCGCGCACGGTTCGGATGACCCGGCCATCGATACCCTGCCACTGAAGCTGATCGGCGATGTGCCACTACCCGGCTGCGCGTCGCGGTTCGACTACGAGAGCTACGACCCGCAGCGGCACCTGCTGTTCATCGCTCATCTGGGCGACGGCGAAGTCGTCGTTTTCGACACGCTCGCTTCGCGCGTTGTCGCGCGCATTCCGGGTGTGTCCGCCGTACATGGTGTGCTGGCTGTTCCGGCGCTGTCCCGTGTCTACGCCTCGGCCACCGGCACGAACAAGATCGTCGCGATCGACGCGGACACGCTGAAGATTGTCGCGAGGACGCCCGGTGGCGTCTATCCCGATGGGATGGCCTGGGTGCCTGACGTTCAGAAGCTTTACGTATCGGACGAAACCGGCGAGACAGAGACCGTGATCGACGGCTCGACGAACCGGCGCGTCGCGACCGTGTCCCTCGGCGGTGAAGTGGGGAACACGCAGTACGATCCAGTATCGCGGCACGTTTTCGTCAATGTGCAGTCGCGACGCCAACTGGTGGAGATCGATCCCCGCACCGACACCGTGGTCGCCCGCACTGAGCTGCCTGGCGCGCGGGGCAATCACGGTCTGCTGATCGTGCCGGAATTCCGTCTGGCATTGATTGCCTGCGAGGACAACGATCGTCTGCTAGTGCTCGACATGCGCACAATGAAGGAGATCGCGGCGTTCGATGTCGGCGGCACGCCGGACGTGCTGGCGTACGATCCGGCGCTGCGCACGGTCTATGTCGCGGGCGAGGCGGGCGTGGTGTCCATGTTCCACGTGGACACTTCGCACGTGGTGAAAATCGGGGATGGCCGTGTGGGACCGGATGCCCACGTCGTCAGTGTCGACGCAGCATCACACGATGCCTGGTTTGCGCTCAAGGACGTCGATGGACATCCCGTGTTACGGATCATGGCGCCGCGATGAGGGACAGGCGCGGAGCGCAGTTTAGATTGCCGCATGAGGCGCATCGCGATCGAGTTTTGCCTGGCGCAGGAACCTTTCGTTGAGGATCTGGGTGGCGACGGTAGCCGCCCCCGCCAGCCAAGGATCACCAGACGCCGAGCTTGATTTTCTCTCGAATCGCCTTACGGCCGACGTTGATAGGCACGCCCTCCAATGGCTCGGCCTTGCCACGCGGGCGGCCCCTCCCATTTCGGCGTAATTCCCGCTTCAGACAGCTTCGCCAGCGCATCAAACTTCGCAGCAAGTGGCAACACAGGTTCCCATCCGCAATGTTCAATGATTGCCTGGGCCGCGTAATGGCCAACGCCAGACAAGATCACGGCTTCTCTCGCCGGCGCGGCGTCGCCCCGTGCGCTCATCAGTGCGTATGCCCACCACAGTCGCCGCGCCCTGAAGTGCCACGTGGATTCCCGGTTATCCGTGACCCGCGTTAGCGTGTCGGGATATCGCTCGCGTTGCCGGGGCGTGTCGGCAATGCGCACCGGAAGAACCGCGAGTAATCGCTCCTTTGTCACCTGTTGCGGCTTTCCCGGCCTAGCGAGCATCGCAACGGCGGCCTCGTCGACGAGTGCGGCGAAGCGCTCGTCGTCCGGAGATACGGTTTTCGCTGCGGACTGACCACCGCCCACTCTATCTGCTGCCGAAATCGAGAGGGTCTCCTGTATCCACTCCCGGTCATGCTCGTAGAGCCACGAGGTGACACGATATACCTTGCGCCACAGATCCTGGATGGTCGTTTGCGGGTTTCTTCTCAGCTCGTCCCGTATTCGACGCCGGTGCGCTATACGCGGCATCGACACCGCCGCCCCCTCAAGTGTCGGGCCTTCCTCAACTGTCCTGGTGCGTCTAATCGCAGTCTCTTCCTGGGACACACGCTGCAGGCTCAATGCAAGTTCGTCCCGCGTACCAAACAGATACATCGCGAGCAACAGGTGCCGCGTAATCGGCATATCGCATACCGTGCTGTTGCCCGGTGCAAAGCGTATCCAGAAGCTCATCCGCTTCGCGGCGAACGCCGGATCCACTGCAGAGAGGAACGTTTCGCCCAGTTCTTCAATCAGGTGTTCCTGGAACGCTTTCGCCTGTAGCCTTGCCCCCCATTTGAAGCCTAGCTCTCGAATGCGGTTCTGGTACGCCACGCGCAGGCGAAAGGGGTCCACCCGGCCCAGGGGACGGTTAAGCAGATCGCGAGCAAAGCGCGCGTATTGCAGCGGGATCGGTGAGCCTGCCATGCCATCATCTTCCGCCGCAGTCACCTGCCAGCCACAGCGGCAAGCTAGCCACGGTTGGCGTAGTAGTCGCTGGCGAAACTGGAAAGGCCGGTGGCACTGCGGGCAACTCGAAAGCAGGCGCGCGCCATGCCGCCAACACATGCTCACGCCCGGGACGTGGTGCGCCCGGTGCCAGTACCCCATCCCGAACGCATGAATGTCCTCTTCAACGCAGGCCGGGCAGAGATGCGCTTCGCCGTAGAGGCCGACAACACGACGTGGTAACCGGCTCATCATCGCTCCAACGTCAGCCGTCAGCGGCTGCAACACGCCGTCCAGAAACGGCTCGAAAAGCGGCCACAGGGTGTTGCCTGCCAGAAGCGTTTGCAGGGCTGCCTGCGAGCCGTCGTTCACACGATCCGCAAGCCGCATGAGGGATGGCGGTACGATTTGCTCGAGCGAAAACGGCGCACTGTCGAACAGGTCAAGAAAGGTGTCGCTCTCCACCCGGTTGCCCGACAGCACATGATGTCGGGCAACGCGCGACTGGATGGTCTCGTCAGGTAAAGACGGGACAAAGAACAGCAGATTCCGCATCGGCACTAGCAATCGGCATATGCCGTGGAGAATTCCAGCGCGTCTGCCTGCAGCCATCCGGCATCGCGCAGGGCGACAAACGGTGCATCGCATTCAACGAGGCGCCGGGCTTCGGAAGGAACCGGAACTCCCGATTGCTTTACACCGGTCGATGGAATTCCGCTCGTTACCGCGATGGGGGACAAGGATGCCTCAGCGTTTCCGGCGGGAGGACGCCGCATGTCGGGGTTCTACGCCGGAACCCCAGAAAATTCCGTCATTCCACATTGTGAACGTCAATCGGTTTGTTGCCTGACGTGCCGAGCGAGTAACTCAGTCGGTAAATGCCTGCCCGAACTGCCGTGCCCGCTTTACATCGTCGGTATGCAAGTAAATCGACGTGGTCGAAATCGACGCGTGACGCAGGTTATCTCGTACGGCGCTCAGCTCAACCCCTCTGGCGATCGCGTGGGTCGCATGGGTGTGCCGCATCCAGTGCGGAGAGGCCCGATGCAGCTTTTCAGCCAGCACCGGATGGTCGTTCTTGATAATCTGCGCGACGAGCCGAAAAAACCGGCGCATGACTTCCCACAGCCGCAAGGGCTTGATGCCGGCATCGGCGTCGTCAAGGCTGCCAATCAGGGACGTGGTCGGATTCCAGTGAGCACGGCTGACAGGAAGCCCCCGCTCCTGCAGATATCGGTCCAGCGCTGTGCGCGCTAGGGGTGTCAGGGTAACGCGGGCTGGCTTGCCGCCCTTGCCGACCACGTGCAGCCAGTGATCACCGGCTGCGTCGACTTCGATGCTGCGCAGTGTGGCGTCAGCCAGTTCGCTGATCCGCAGTCCCGTTGCGTAGCCGAAATCCAGCATGAACCGCAACCGTTGCGCAGCGGGCGCCTGCCAGCCGTACGACCACTCGAGCCCGTTGGCGATGGTGCGCGTCAGCATCCATTCTCCTTCGGTGAAAGCGTGCGAGGTTTCAAGAGCCATGGCGCGCTTGCTGCCGCGTACCTTGATGCCGGAGAATGGGTTGGCCACGACGTAGCGCTGCTCGACCAGCCAGCGGAACATGGCGCTGAGCACGGCAAGCGCATGCGCAATCGAACGGGCCGAGAGGTTGTCGACAAACGGGCGCCAGTCCGTTGATGTGCGCGGCCGCGGTGGCCCGACCCAGCGTTCTCGCGGTGTAGGTCTGCGCAGAAACGCCCTGTAGTCGGTGGCATCCCGGGTGGTCAGCGAAGACAGCGCCTTGCCGCGAGCAACGATGCCCCAGAGAATCAGCCGTTCGGCTTCCTTGCGGTAGGCCCGCTGCGTGGCCGGGGATTCGTGCAACGCGAGCCATGCCTGGATAGCGTCGTAATCGTTGTCGACGCCGAGGATGCAGGCCGACACCGGTGCGCGGAAGGCGCCGGCGGATCCGTCGATCTCGTGCGGTAGCCGTAGTTGCTCCCAAGGCGTCACGACTGACTGCCGATCCGCGATGATCAGTGCGCGGGCCCGCTCCGTGAGCGCCGGGTACGCGGCAAAGAAGGCCTCGATCCTTCTTGCACTGGCCGGCCCGAGACCCGGAATGACGGTCCACCACTGCCGGCGACGCGGAATCCGTACCGTGAGATCGGCCAGGGTCCGGATGCCGGCCGCGTGCAGGGTGCGGGCAGCGCGATTCGGCAGCCAGTGCGCAATGTCGTCGCCGATCTGCGGAGCTGGCGCAGGCATGATGCGCAGTAGCTCGACAGCCTGCGTGGTGGCGCGCGCATGATGCATACGCTTTTGGGCCGGGCATTCGAACAGCGTGGCCAGATCTGCCCGCTGTCGGTTACGGGCATAAAGTGCCAGTTGCCGGCGGATCTGGCCGATGACGCCGCGGGCTGACTGGCTGTGGCTGAGCCGATCTTGCATGTACCGGTGTGCCGCCTCACGCGAGGATGCGCCCTCGTACCAGGCACGCAGCGCTGCCAGTGCATCAGCATCAGGAAAGTCGGTCGGGATGTCGGCGGCGGACGGGCTCGTGGGGCGCGTTTTCATGTCATCGAGTTTAATATGGAAACAATGCCACAGAGATAATAAAGCTTATCTCTGTAGAATGCGGGAGTTCAATATTTCTGTCGTACCCCATGTCGTGATATCACAAAATTGAAGGATCTGACGTTGCGTGGAGAGGATGGTCGATGATCAACAAGAATAAGCTGCTCAGCGTCTTTTCCGACGCCGAACAGGAAGCCCTGTATGGCCTGCCTGATTTCGACGATGCGCAGCGGCTGGAATACCTGGCATTGACCGAATCCGAACTGGCGCTCGCCAGTAGCCGGCCCTCCATACCCGCGCAGGTCTATTGCATCTTGCAGATTGGCTACTTCAAGTCCAAGCACGCCTTCTTCCGCTTCGATTGGGACGAGGTTGAGGACGATTACGATTTCGTGTTGAGCCGCTATTTCCACGGCGAGCCGTTCGAACGCAAGCCGATCACCCGGCACGAGTACTACGCCCAGCGCGAACAGATCGCTGAACTGTACGGCTATCGACCGTGGGTGGCCGCCTTCCTGCCGCAACTCATGCAGCAGGCCGCGCAGATCGTACGTCGCGACGTGACACCGGGATTCGTCGCCGCCGAGCTCATCGTGTGGCTCAATGAGCACAAGATGATCCGGCCCGGCTACACGACCTTGCAAGAGCTAGTCAGCGAAGCCCTGTCCGTCGAACGTCGGCGGCTGGGCGACCTGCTCACCGGCGTATTGGACGAATTGACCCAAACCGCGCTAGACCAACTTCTGGTGCGCGATGATACTCTGTCGAAACTGGCGGCGCTGAAACAGGATGCCAAGAATTTCGGCTGGCGTCAGATGGTCCGCGAACGCGAAAAGCGCGGCACGCTGCAGCCGTTGCACGAAATCGCCAGGACGCTGCTGCCCCGGCTGGATATCTCGCAGCAGAACGTGCTGTACTACGCAAGCCTGGCGAACTTCTATACCGTCCACGACCTGCGCAACCTGAAGGCGGATCAGGCGCAGCTCTACCTGCTGTGTTACGCCTGGGTGCGCTTCCGACAGCTCACCGACAACCTGGTCGATGCGATGGCCTTCCACATGAAGCAGCTCGAGGAAGAAAGCAGCGCGGGCGCGAAACAGTCACTCATCGCCGAGCAAGTAAAACGCCATCGGGAAACGCCGCAGATCGGCCGCCTGTTGTCGCTCTATGTGGACGACAGCGTAGCCGATCCGACGCCGTTCGGCGAGGTGCGTCAGCGCGCCTATAAAATCATGGCCAAAGATGTGCTACAAAACACGGCGCAACGCATGACGGTCAAGCCGCTGAGTCAACTGGCACTACACTGGTTGGCGGTGGACGGCCTAGCCAAACGTATTCGCCGTCACCTGCGCCCCTTGTACGTCGAGCTCGACTTCGTCGGCACCTCCCCAGACAACCCGTGGCTCGCGGCGCTGGCTTGGGTCAAGGGGGCCTTCGCCAAACAGCAGCGCCTGTCACAACGACCGCTCGCCGAATGTCCCGCGGCCACGCTGCCGAAGCGCCTGCGACCGTACCTGCTGATCTTCGGCGCTGATGGTCAGCCGACCGGTTTGCACGCCGATCGCTACGAATTCTGGTTGTACCGCCAGATCCGGAAGCGCTTCCAGTCGGGAGAGATCTATCTCGACGACAGTCTGCAACATCGTCACTTCTCCGACGAGCTTGTTTCGATGAACGAGAAGGCCGACGCGCTGGCGCAGATGGAGATCCCGTTCCTGCAGCAGCCAATCGATGCCCAACTCGATGCGTTAGCGGCCGAGTTGCATGCACAATGGCTGGCCTTCAACCGAGAGCTGAAACAGGGCAAGCTTACGCACCTGGAATACGACAAGGATACGCAGAAGCTGATTTGGCGCAAACCGAAAACCGAGAACCAGAAGGTGCGTGAGCAGGCATTCTACGAGCAACTGCCATTCTGCGATGTTGCCGACGTGTTCCGCTTCGTCAACGGCCAGTGCCAGTTCCTGTCGGCGCTGACGCCATTGCAGCCGCGCTACGCGAAGAAGGTAGCGGACGCCGATAGCCTGATGGCGGTTATCATCGCTCAGGCAATGAACCATGGCAACCATGTCATGGCGCGCACCAGCGACATTCCGTACCACGTTCTGGATAGCACCTACCAGCAGTATCTGCGTCAGGCGACGCTGCATGCGGCCAACGACTGCATCAGCAACGCCATCGCCGCGCTGCCGATCTTCCCGTACTACTCGTTCGATCTCGATGCGCTGTACAGCGCCGTCGATGGGCAGAAATTCGGCGTCGAGCGACCGACCGTGAAGGCGCGTTACTCGCGCAAATACTTCGGACGAGGCAAAGGCGTCGTCGCCTACACGCTGCTGTGCAATCATGTCCCGTTGAACGGCTACCTAATCGGCGCGCACGAGTACGAGGCGCATCACGTGTTCGACATCTGGTATCGCAACACGTCGGATATAGTGCCGACTGCGATCACCGGCGACATGCACAGCATCAACAAAGCCAACTTCGCTATCCTGTATTGGTTCGGGTTGCGCTTCGAGCCTCGCTTCACAAACCTCGATGACCAGTTGCAGGAATTGTATTGTATCGACGACCCGGCGCTGTACGAGAAATGCCTGATTCAGCCGATCGGACAAATCGATCGGCAGCTCATCACCAGTGAGAAGACAAATATCGATCAGATCGTCGCCACGCTGGGCCTCAAAGAGATCACGCAGGGCTCGCTGATCCGCAAACTATGTACGTACTCGCAGGAAAACCCGACACGTCGCGCGATTTTTGAGTTCGATAAGCTCATTCGTACCATCTACACGTTGCGTTACCTGCGCGACCCGCAGCTCGAGCGAAACGTGCATCGCTCCCAAAACCGCCTCGAGTCTTACCATCAGCTTCGTTCGACCATCGCCCAGGTCGGCGGCAAGAAGGAATTGACCGGCCGCACCGACATCGAAATCGAGATCAGCAACCAGTGCGCCCGGCTGATCGCCAACGTCATCATTTTTTACAACTCGGCGATTCTGTCGCATCTACTGACGAAATGGGAGGCCAGTGGCAACGCCAAGGCGCTGGCGCGGCTTACGCAGATATCACCGGCAGCCTGGCGGCATATCCTTTTGAACGGGCACTACACTTTTCAAAGCGACAACAAAATCGACCTGGACGCGCTCATTGCAGGGCTCGAATTGGAGTGATCGAATTTTCGGCGGTTCTGGCTTGGAATCCCTTATTCCTGTTACGGTGGAATACGATGCCACAACCAGGTAATCCTTTACCCCCAGCCGTGGTCAACACCTGGCGACTGAGCGTCGGCACGTCGCTGTTCGTGATCGATATCCTGGCCGACGGCAGCTGGCGACCGGCGTATATTGCGCCAAAGCGGCTGGGTGGCTGGACGATGGATGTGTTGCCGAACATGCCGCCGACGTTAGTCGATATCGCTCCCTCGGTACGCACCTGGGCGCGACAGTACGGCGCGAATGTAACGAACCGGCGCACGCCGGCGCGCCGGTTTCCCGCGCAAACCGCTTCTTCGAACAGGACGCCAGAATGAACATGCTGAAACGTCGTCTCGATGCGACAGACGAAAAGCTGCAGGAGCTGAAAACAGCCCGCAAAGCGGCAGCTAAGGCGCAGCGCCAGCAGGTCAAGCAAACGCGCGCGGATCGCGAGCGAAAGATCATGCTGGCCGGCGAGGCGTTGCTGCGGCGTGTCGATCGCGGCGAGTGGGATGAAGCCGATTTCCGCGCGATGATGGACGATTATCTGTCGCGGCCCGCCGATCGCGCGCTGTTCGAGCTCGACGATGTATAGCCTTTGATGTTCGACGTCGACGCACCGCACAGCCAGGTCGGCAAATGTTGATTTGATTCACGATGAAGGATGCCCGATGCTGCCAACGCTCCGCATGAACCGGAATTTTGTCGAGGCCTTGCTGGCCGAGCGCGCGCCCTGCTTTGCGATGGGACTCGTGGCCGAGGGCCAGACGCACTATGCTTGCCTGGCACTGCGGCCGGTGGATGACATTCCGAACGACGTAACACGCAGCGGTTTCAACTTTGGCCACTCGATACGCGGCACCGACGACTTCGAGGTCGTACACTTCGGCTTAGAGTTTTACGGCTACCGCATCTTCAATGCGCTGATCAATCCGAGCAACTTCATCGCCAGGACAATCCTGTCGCACATGGTCGACACGAAGGCGTTTTTCTTCTTCGCGGTCAACCCGTCAGGCGGTGTGACGGTGTTCAAGTCCGGCATCGGTGAATGCAGCCTGGACAGCATCGAGTCTAATCTCGAGCGGATACTGCGCTCGAGCACGTCCGATGCTCAGTACGACGCGGCGCTGACAACGTTCAGCGACCATCCAGATCCGGTCGGGCCGATGCTGCACTGGGTTTGCCGGGACTGCGAAGATTGTCTCGACCTGTCCCACAATGTAATCGAACTGGGCCCCGCGTAACGGTCCTGATGGTCCGTGTGACCGAGACCGTCATGTCACTCACCGGACGTCGCTCCAACATTCTTCGGCTGGAATAAGCCGATTAATGTTCACAATGTGGAACGACGGAATTTTCTGGGGTTCCGGCGTAGATCCCCAGTCACGGATGCCTTCGCACACGTCCGCAAGGTGCATGTCTTCGCGCGCCGTGTTCTCCATCAGCGACATAAGCCGCGCCTCAGCATCCGTCACGATCACGACGTTGATCGGCGCGTCGGCCGACGCTTCGCGGCGCTCGACCAGCAGCCCATAACCGGCCTTGCGGCGACGGCCCGCACAAACGCCGTAGCTCACCTTATTACCTTGCTTGGCCTTCACTTCGTGAACGATGAGGTTCTGCATGATGCCGCCCGCGCTCTTGATCGACTGGGCCATGCCTTCGATGTTCTGCGGCTCGCCGCGCCGCACGTTGAACGGTGAATCGATCAGCGCCGAAAACGGCACGGTGGTTGCTGCACGGCTACCGACGATCAGGTCGACTACGGCTTGCTGTTTCTGCTTTGCACTCACTGTCGTTACTCCCGAATTCGGCCAAGCGGGATGCTCGGCCATGGTTTAAATATATGCCTTAAAGGCATTATAGTCAACAAAAAAATCTTGAATATAATGCCTTTAAGGCATATACTATTTTTGTGGCCGGGCATCCCGCTTGGCCGAATCCGGGAGTTATCCATGTCTCAAGCTGAAGCACTGCAAACCGACGCACCGATTCAATCCTCGCTCGTCATCGAGGAGCACCGTCTGCGGTTCTTGCCGAAGCATTTCGGCCCGTCGTACCTGCGTGGCGAAAACCTGCTCTATGCGTGGGCGCGCCGACTGTCGCCGGAATACTCGGGCGGTCACTGGCTGTTCTTCGAGCTGGATAACGGCGGGTTTTATGCCGCGCCTGCGAATGAAGGTGAGCTGTACGTCTGCTTCAATGAGAACAGCTACGAGGGGCACATGGGGGCGGAAGCATTCGGGATCGTCGTCACGTTGTACGTGCTGTGCCGACTGTCGCACGACGACCGCACTGGGCGATTCACGAATGCCTATCATGCGCTGCGCCGCTTCGCCGTGCAGCATCCCGAACAGCGCGAAATCTTCCGCGCAATCGACTAAGGGGACCGCGCCATGCAACAGCAACGTTTCAAGGTCGTCGTAAAGTGCCGTGAATTTCCTGTCACGGTTGATTGTTTCGTGCCTGCCCTGTCGGTTACGCACGCGGGCGTGGTGGCCGATGAATGCGCCACGCGTCACGGGCTGTCCGGCGTCGAGGTGATCGATGTCCAGCGCGACGAACAGCCGCGCGCCGACGTGAACTGATAACGTGACGCTCTAACGACAAGGCGCTCCGGCTGCAAGGCCGGGGCGAGCACGTATGGAATTCACCCTGAATGATTTGGAATCCGCGATCAACCATTGGCGCGAGCGTTACCCGTCCGACGACGGCATGACGGTGTGCCGACAGGCCCGCATTCTGGTCGCACCGTACACGTTGATGTTTCTGGAGAAACGCGAACGGGTCGCGGCGTCCGAATTGACGGCCGATCAGATCGACGCGGTGCGCGGCGCATTGGCCGCGCTGCGGTAATGCCGATGGGATAATAGGGGCATAGCCGCCCCTTATCTCTCGCTGTGCTGTGCGCTTGCCGCGATGGTCGGCCGGACCTCCCTTCTTGCAAGCTAGGGGCGTCAGGCACGAGCACGCTTCGCGCGCGCCGCGCGCCCGGATTGAGGGACACGGGGACCCGCGCCGGCATTGTCCGGCGTGGGGAGAGGCCCGACCCGTAGCGAAGCGAAGGGTCAATCCGGTGAGGCGTTGACGGACCGATGGCGGGGTTGTCAAGCCAGGTATGCGATCGCAGTGCGATCGCAGTGCGATCGCATACCTGGCGTGATTCCTCCGGCGCGAAGCGCTGGGGGCTGGATGCTCAGTGGCATCCGATCCAACGCGTTTGACATGCAGAGAAACCTATGACGACCTACACTATTGAAATTCGGCGTGAATGCTTGCAGCCGGCGCGATTCTGGGCCCAGCCAAAAGGAATCGAAGTAAAGGAGATACTCCGGCGAACGGGTATGACACCGCAAGATGCTTCGGAATACTTGGGAATATCCACTAACAGCAATGGACGCACTGTGCGCAAGTGGATGTCCGAAGAAGCACCGATTCCGTATTCGGCCTGGGCGCTCCTGTGCGATGCGGCTGGCATCGACCCATTTTGGCGTGCGGATCCAGACAAGTGATAGACGGCCGCTCGATGCGGCCGTCTATCACTTTGCGGGCACCGGCGACGCCGGCGCAGTAGTTGATTAATCGCGCGGCTTGAGGCGGATTTTTCTCCCTGCCTCGTATGCTGCCGCTAACGCCTCGCGCACGGTCCAAACCGCGACGCTATGGAAGTCAAGGCGATCGGATTTCTGCTCCTGCAGGGTCGAGATAAAAAGATGCTCGCGCGCGATCGCCTCGAGTAGCGTTTCGAATTCTGCGTGGGTCATCGCGCGGTCCTCCGTACATCTTGACCGAGTTCGAACGCCTCGCGCAGCGCGTTCAATAGCTCGGCGACGCTCACGGTAAGCGTGTCATCGGAGCGAGGCGCCGGGCTGTCCAGGCGCGACGCGAAGTGATGATCGAGTACGGCACACATCAGGTGCTGGATATAGAAAAGTTGCATGGTGTTTGCCTTGTTCGGATGCCGGCCGCGGTGAGCGGCCGGCCGTTCAATCGGGTCAGTGGAATCGCACGGCGCCGTCATGCTGCGCAAGTGCGAACGCGACATACCAGTTGCGATAGAGCTCGGCGAACAAGGGATTGCTTTCGCCATCGACCAGGTGCATGAATCGCGAAAAGTCGTTGGCCAGCTTGCGCGAAGTACGTGGCCCGATCGTGCCCATCGTGGTTGAGAAGTCGATCAGTTCCTTGAACATGCCTTCCGTTTCGACGATCGCGCCGTTCGTGTGGCAGATCTTCTCGCTGCCGAGGGGAATCGCCGGATAGTTCGCCAGTTCGGCGAGCTGCTCGCGGAAAATCTCATGCGTGATGTACGTACCGACGTTGAACTCAAACGCATTGCGGTAGCGAAACACGCGGGCGATATCGAGGCCGTCTGCGCGTTGCGGAAAGCGCGGCGCCCAATAGAAACGCACCGTGAATACGTCAATCGGCTCGCGGTTGCCGTCGAGTCGCGGCGCGTCGATCGCTTCCAGGCCGCAATAGGCTGTGATGGTCAGTCCCATGATGGTTCTCTCGCTTCGTTGGAGGTTAAGCCGCGATCGCTTCGCGCCGGCCCAGCCGGGCGACAGCCGCGGCGTGATAAGTCGCGTCCAGTTCGATGCCGACATAGCGACGCCCAAGCTGCTTGGCCGCCGCGCACGTGGTGCCGCTGCCGGCGAACGGATCGAGCACGAGGTCCCCCGGCCGCGTGAACGCCTCGACGACGGCGCGCATGGCGGACAGCGGCTTTTCAGTGGGGTGCAGGCGGTTGCCGGAGTACTGCCACGGCTGTACGTCCGGCAGGGGCTTTGATGGCAGCGCCGGCGAGCCCTTGGCGAGCACGTAGGCCGATTCGTGCTGGTACTTCACGAAGCGCGCCTTGGACGCGTAGGTTTTCGCAAATACGATGTGACCGACGATGCGAAAACCCGCCTTCTTCCACGCTCGGAAGAATTCATCGGTCTTAGTCCAGCCGTAGAAGCTCACGCACAGCGCGTCATCCTTCAGTACGCGGAACACCTGTGCGAACGCCGGTTCGAGCCAGTCGCCGCGCACATCGTTCGCGATCGAGCGGCCGTTGCGGTCCTGGTAGTTGACCAGATACGGCGGGTCGGTCAGCGCGAAGTCGATCACTGCATCGGGGATGGTGGGGAGAACATCGAGACAGTCGCCGTGATAGAAAAAGTCCATGGTGGTGCTCCATCGATAAGGTGAACCCTGTGCCGCCCGGCAGATGACGGGCGGGGCGATGGATAGCGCGGCAGCGTTTGCGGCTGCACGGTGGTGGCTACCCGGCGCTGGCGAGCGCCGGAAGGGTGTCGGGAGTCAAGAAACGTGGAATAAATGGTGGGCCTCCCGGCCAGGGAGAGCCGGCCGTTTATGCCGCGAAAGTTCTTGAAGGTCGTTCACCGTGCGCGACCATCCCGGCGCGCGCGGTGAACGACCGGCTCCCGGCACCCTGGAGGCGATCGTTGGCGACGGGTAGCCACCACCCCGGTAAGAACCGCAGAGGCCTTGGTTGAGTGGACCTTGGCAAGCACGGCGACGTGGAAGGAAGGGATGGTGTTTCGTTGCTGTTGGACATGAGAACCGTGCACGGGCGCGCAGCGCGCGTGCACGGTTCGATCGCGAGTGCAGCGCAGCTCGCCTCGATCACGAGTTTTTGAGGTACAAGAAATTCCGCTATGCTGCGGATGATTCAACCGACCAGGACAGTAGGATCTCCATGCATGACCACGAGCACGCGGCCGCGATGAGGCTCATGTGCGACACCGGCATCGGGGCGACGTACTCGCCGGCGAGGTTTCCGTGACGCGTCGCGCGAGCACACGTCGACGGCCGCGCGGCCAGCTCGCCAAGCGCTTGCTGTTGCCTATGCCGCGGGACGAGATCGAGAAGATGTCGCTGCAGTACCACTCGGCGCTCGAGGCGATCAGGATGCGTCAGGGCAGCGCCTTCGGCATGCGGATCCTGCTGCAGATGATCATGCTGACGGGGTTCATCGATGAAGCCCGTCGACAGGAGATCCGGGTTGAAGTGCTGGTGGCGGCGGAGCGCGGGATCCAGGCTGCCTTCGATCGCGGCGAGCGCGAGGATCTATGGACGTTTGACGAGCAGACCGACGAGCTCGTTTCGATGCTGCTGGCGTGGCACGACGATCAGCTGCGCACGGCGCCACTCGCGGTGCTGTTGGAAGCGATCGAGCGGATGGACCGACTTATCGACGGAAAATCGTTCGAGCGGCCGCCGACGCGTTTCACGCCGTGATCGAGCCGATCGGCGTGCTTCAGTGCGCGCCGGTCACCGCAGTCATCACAACCTTGCCGACGTGCGCGATCACGCCGAAGACGCCGGCAGCAAACAGCAGGCCGAGCTGGATCAGGATGGCCCACTTGAGGATCTTGCCCGGCACCGCAGCCAGCCGGTCGTACCAGGTTATTTGCCGCACCATCACCACATACTTGGTCATGTTGTTCACCATGATCAGGGTTGAGATCGGACGCGCCTTGCCACAAACGGTTATCCACATCAAATACGCAGCTCGGACAGCATCGCACGCTACTACTTAGTGTAGTACAGAAAGTAACGAAAACGGCCTGTTTTTGTGTAACGAAAAGTGCTATCTTAAACTCAATGAAATCCACGAAACCGCGGATGGGTAGACCGCCTATTCCTGAAGAAGATCGGTTGATCGGCCGCTCGATCCGTTTGACCGCTGCGCAATGGGCGAAGATTGATGCGCATGGAATGGCTTGGCTCAGAAAGCTGATCGATCGCGCACGGTCGACAAAGCCAGTGCGCTCAGATGAAGATCAGTAGTCGTCTGGTTGTGCAGGAAGTGCTGTAGCCGGATGAAGTGGATGACGTGACGACGCCTGAGGATGGACATGTTGATTCGCGAGCAAGGCCGATCGATCAAGCTGCTGCGCGTCACGCGTAGCGGGGATACGCGTCGGCACCGTCAGATTGTGATCGGCACGTTCCGTGCGGATGAAGACGTGCCGGCTGATCTGCTCGAGCGCCTGGATCGCAATGAGCGGCGTGAGCTGTCGTCATGGCTGGTGGCCTGGCGTGACAGTCAGGCGATGGCGCGTGCTCGCGAGGTGTTTGCCAGTGCGCCCGCACATCTGGACGAACTGGTCGCTGCGCTGGATGCAGCTGCTGGATTGTTGGCGCCGGCCGAGGCGGATGTGTTGTGGCGCAAGCTGCAGATGATCGCACGCGGCTTGCGGCGCGGCGGTCATCCTCGTCCAAGGCGAGTGCCGGCGCAACCCGCACCGTTGCCTGGCCAGCTGGATCTGATCGACGCGCTTGAGGGGCCAGCGATTGCTGTCACGGCGACCGAGGATGGCGTTATCCCGTGATGCTCAGGCGACTGCTGTCGAAGGGGCACCAGCAGGAGGATCTGGATCGTTTGCCCGGCGGTACCGGAGCATTACTCGGTGGCAGTCGCCTCGATCGCTTTGGGCTGAAACGTGATGCCTGCGTCGAGGATCGACTTGCCGTCGTCGCTGATTCGACCGGCTATCACGGCGGCGCCGCCGGCAGGGTTGTCGCGCACGGCCTGGACGAAGCGCTGCAGGGTGCCGCCCTTAAGCGTGGTTTTGACGATGCGGCCCGCCGGCGTACAGATCGAGAACGGCAGCTGAGCGTTCTTCGCGCCAGGCGTGCCGACAGGCGGTACGGCGTCGAATGGAAATCGCTCGACGTCGACCACAACGCTGACCTTCACGGCGCGAGCATGGATGACCGGGTCTGGAGTGGCGGAAGGTTGAGCAGCATTCGAGCGGGACGGTTGTGACTGGCCAGGCTTCGTCGGGCGGGTAGACGCGGTCATGGGTATGAGGACGGTGTGAGCGGGTTGGGTTCGACGATCATACCGTCTGCAATATCAAACGTGGTTTGTCTTGGAGTGACACGTGATGAGAAAGCAATGTGTAGTAATGCTGATGATGTTGTCGATTGCCGGATTTACTCAATCGGCTTATGCCTACGGATACGGCTATGAGCGTCCTTCCGGATCAGTTGTCGGCGGCATTGTCGCGGGTCTGGTCGGCGGGTTTCTGTTGGGCTCGGCGATCGCTGCACCGCCGGCATATGCGGGGCCGCCTCCGATGTATGGGGCGCCCGTTCCGGTCTATGCGCCTCCGCCCTATGACTATGCGGGGCCACGCTGTTACTGGCGAAACGTGCAGGAATGGGTCGGTTACGGCTGGGCGATGGTCCCGCGGCAGATCTGTTACTGAAGACCTATCGGACGCGATTCACACTCGCGGACAGTCGCTGCCGCTGGTTTTCAAGGAAGGTGTCTTAAATCGCTTGATCACATCTTCTGGAGCGGGCGAAGGGAATCGAACCCTCGTCATCAGCTTGGAAGGCTGTTGCTCTACCATTGAGCTACGCCCGCATGGTTCGCGATCTGAGCCGCGAACGTGTCACGTTACTCCGTAACGGGAATCAGAAAGCGCTCGCGCTTCTTCCCTGCAATCCAGCCCGGCGCTTTGCCGCGTCCGCTCCAGGTTGCGCCCGACTTCGGGTCTTGATATTTCGGAGCGATGGGTGTGCGTGCACCGGATACGGCAGCGCGCCGGCGCCCGAACAGCTGCTCGGACGTAATGCCGTATTCGGCGATTTGCTCACGCATCGCCGTAATGATGCTCTCCAGTTCTGAGAGACGTGCTTCTTCTGCCTGCTGTGCCAACGCATCAGCCTGCTTTTTGAGTTCGAGGTAAGTCGTCATGGATTAAGATTCTTCAGTTGAGCAAAGAGCGCTTAGGCTAGTCGGAACAAGGGACCAGGTCAATACGAGCCGGGCCATTATCGTGCATTTGGATGGTAGTGGCATCGCTGCAGGACGAAACTGGCAATATGCTTGTGCTCTTTCACCAAGTTTATGTGCCGGGAACTGCCCCCGATCTTTCATTCTGAGTGAATTCGATCTGATTTAACAGTAGATCACATTGGCGTCGTTGGTTTTGGCGGGATATCGATTACTCTGATACTGCTCACGAGCATGACGAACTCTTCTCAATAATCGCTGTTCACGCACTTATGCCAGACGTCAGAAAAGTCCCGTATTATCAGCTGGAATCCGGTGTTTTATATTCCAGCAAACGGTGGAAATGCTACTCTGGCGTAGTCGGATGCGTTCCCATCGATACGCAGCAGAGAATCTCGTTCGACAGGCTCGCGCCGAACGAGCCTCCACCGCCACCCCCGCCCAAGGCAGCCGCTCCAGTCGCGCCGCAAAAGCCGCCCGCCCCTGCTCCAGCACCTGCGAAGCCGCCCGCCAAGCCACAACTGAGCGATAAACCGCAAGACGCGGAGCAAGCCGACAAGCTGCCCGAGTTCGACCTGCAGGACATCCCCAAAGCAATGGACAAGATGGGCTGGCCAATTTCGGCCAAGCTCGCGCGAGAATGGCTTGCGAGCCCCAAGCACGTCTACAACAACGATCTCAACTCGGTACAGCCGCTCGACGACACAACGGTTACCCTGGATTGGGCATTGAAATTTAGCGGCGCATCCGAGCGCTTCAATCAGCTCGTGCGGCAAGCGATTTACACGCCGAATGCCGTGCGAGCCGCCTCAAAAGTCATGGCACCTGTGATCGAGAAGAGTTTCTCGGGCGGGCAGTTAAACGCGGCCGGTATCGTGATCGACACTTCGCCGTTTCTGAGGGATCCGCTCCAGTTTCACATCGCCTGGGGATTCCAGTACCAGCCCGTGTCGTCGCTCGATACGCTCGACGGTACCGCGATGACCGATCTGACCGGGGCCCTGGCAAACTTCAACTTCTACGCCGCCATCGGGAAGGCGACCGTCACCGGGGATCGCTATTACAAGTACGAAGGCAAGCGCAAGATTTTCTGTCTCGAGCCGGTCGCCCAGATCACCCACATCTACGTCTACATCAAAGACAGCTACTCGTTCAACGACGATTCGCCTTCCAAGAGCCAATACCTCGGCCACTGGAACAAGACCGGTATGGTTCTGTCCTACGTCGCGGCCGTCAACGATTTCTTCAAAAGCAGCAACTTGAATGTCGGGAACTCGACCATCGAGGAGTGGCGTTATCTCCCCGAGGGCGAAGAGGTCAACAAGCCGGTCGACAAACGCACCAGCCGCTTTCGGAAATTCCTGGCAAAGGATGTCTACTGGCCAGTCCATAACAAGACGTACCGCGACTGGCGATCGGTGCATAATCGCGGCGGCGACTTCATGGTCTACAGTAAGCCCAGACTTATCAAGCTGGACAAGCCGATCATTCTGAAAATTGACACCATATGCAGAACCCTCCCGGCCGAGCAATGAAGGCGCTCACCGTCATCCTCAAAGCGGCCTTGGCCGTTGTCGCCGCATGCCTGGTTGTCGCCATCGCGTGGATGTTCGTGCCGGCCGACGTCAGGAACGCGATCACGCTTTTCTCGCTTAAGAACGCGAAGAGCGTGATCTTCGCCGTCACGTCGATCATCTTCGTGCTCTACTTCTATCGGCTTGTCAGAAATATCGACCATTTCAGTCGTGCAAAGCGCGTGGGACTGGCGATCGTCACGCTGGGCTTTTTGGCATTCTTCTATCTCGTCAATTTTCGCGGGATCGCGACCGACGACACCAATTGTCAGCGCTACAACTACAACGCGAAGCTGAACGGCGGCACCAAGCGGGTCGACGGCACGACCTACATCGTCAACATCTGCGGAAGCGGCGGCGGCCACGGCAATGGCTTTTTTGCTAACCAAAACGAGCAGGTCAAAATCGTCGTGGCCGATTCGCACGGGTCGACCCTTGCCACCCGGCTATTTTTCGTCTTCTGGGGTGGCCGCCCGGGCGCCGAGCCGATCGAGATCCGCGACGGCAAGTTGATCTACTTCGACGCGTCGGATACGTACGACAGCATGCGGTCGATTTCGATGCCACCCACCACGATCGATTGGATCGCCGCGAGAACTCCGATTTGGCTGCGCTGAGAACGGTCTCGCTGCCGGGCGGTCGCCGCGTTGAAGCAGCACCACCCACGATTCAGGATTCGCGAGTGAGCCGCGCGTGGTACTTCGCCGCCTCGCGACGCATCCGCGCCTCTTCCGGCGACACGTAGATGGACGTCGTGCCAAGCGATGCATGCCCGAGCGTGCGCTGCACGACTTCGAGCGCGACGCCAGCCGCCAGCATCTGCGTGCCGACCGTGTGCCGGAAAGCGTGCGGCGACGTGTCGGACAGCTTGCGCCGATCGGCATCGCTCAGATCCGGCATCACCTCGAGCAGCTGCGCGATCGCCCACTGCGTCAGCCCGCGCGCCCCGCGCACCGAGTAGCCCCGGGCGCGGGGCTTGAGCTGGTCGCCGGCCTCATCGGGCTCGCCAAATTTCTCGCGGGCCCGCGGCGTAGGCGGGATGACCAGCGGCGCCACCAGCGGCAACCCGGGTGGTTCCGTCGCGGCCACCGCGTCGAGATCCTGGCCGCGATCGCGCCAGTGCGCACGCAGCGCGTCGACGCACTCGTCGCTGATCGGCACGAAGCGTTGCTTGTTGCCCTTGCCGATCACCTCGAGCAACCAGCTGGCCGGCGTGTCGTCGTCGGCCGGCAGCCAAGCGAGGGCCGCGCGCGCCACGCCGGCCGCCTCGGCAATCCGCAACCCGCCGTCGCCCATCACCAGCAACAACGCGCGCGCGGCGCGCCAGCGCGGCCCGCTCGGGCCCTGCAGCTCGCTGCGTTCGGCCAGCGTCGCGCGCACGCGGGTCCACAGGTCGAGCGGCAACGAGCGCTCGACCTGCAGCTTGCGCGCACGCGTGACGACGTTCGGATCGGTGACGGCCGCCCACGGGTTGCCGGCCAGATACCGCACGGCGACCAGCCAGGCGAACGCCGCGCGAATCCGGCGCACTGCGTAGCGCTGGCTTTCCAGTGCCAGGCCGCCTGGCGCGAACGGTCGCCACTGGCCGCTCCTGCGGGCGACGGGCGAGCCCGTAAAACGCTCAGATGGCGCGGCGAGAAACGCCTTATACGCGTTGCAGTCCTCGACCCGCATCGACGACAGCGCGACGCCGCGCTCGGCCACGCACCAGAGCACCAGGCGCTCGAGCTCGCGTGTGTACGCGCGCTGCGTGGCCGGCCGATCGTCGTAGCGGTGCAGATACGCCCGTACCGCGTCCAGGTCGTGCGCAGCGCCCAGATACGCAAACACCGACGCCCGGTTCGCCCCGTGCGCGCCGGACAGGGCCTCCGGTAGCGCCAGGCGCTCGAGCGGCGCCAGTTGTCCCGCGCCGGCCGTGATGCTGGCCGAGGTCGGCGCCAGCGCGTCGCCGGCGTCGACGTCCGGCCCGACGGCCGTGCCGATCGACGCGGCGTGGCGCCGCAACCAGGCGACCAGCACGCGCGCCCGGCCGGCGCCGATGCGCGGCACCGAGCGCCACCACTGCCCGCCGCGGCGATTCACCAGCGCGACGAGCTCGCCGAGCGTGTGGATCTCCTCGCCCGCCAGGCGTGCCGCGACGAGCGGCCGGAACCAGCGGCCGACCGGGTGCTCGGCCTGCGGCGTGGCAACGGCCCACTGCGCGGCGACCTGCTCGATCAGCTGCAGTGAGACGGGCGTGAGGCGCGGCTCGCCGTATTTTTCGATCGCCGCCTGCAGGTGCGACTTCAATACCGGAGAACCATCGCGCAGCGCGGCCGCGACCAGATCGTCGCGCATCGTGCGCAGCAGCTGCGCGACGTCGACCGGGTCGTCGGCGTCGCGATCGAAGTACAGCCGCTCGATCGTCTCGAGCGGGAGGCCTTTCACGCGCGCGCGCAGCGCCGTGAATTCGGTGCGGCTGTAGCTGCGCAACGGCATTTGGGCCAGCTCCTGGGGGCGATTTGCCATGGTTCAGCCTGCAGGAATGGGTGATACAACCGTGTCGGCAGTGGTGACACGCTGAAGCCGCTCGAACGCGGCGACATAGCGGTGCATCGGTACCGCGGCCAGTTGCGCGTCCAGCCGTGCGAGAACGTGCTCGACTGCGGCGCGCTCGAGGTCGGTCAGCGCGCCCGGCTGACCCTGCGCGGCGCGGTCGGCGTAGTCTTGTAGCGCCGTCTCGGCCCGTCGATAGGGGGTCGGCTCTGTCGGGTCGAGGAAGTATGCGAGGTAGATCGCATTCAAGAGCGTGGCCAGCTGCGCGACGTCGTCGTTCGCGTCGCGCAATGCCGCCAGCGCCACGTGATGCTTCAGCTGGATCCGGCGTAGTTCGGCTGCCGGGATCGGCAGCAGCTGTGCCCGGGTCAGCGGCCGGTGGCTGCGGGAGGTCGCTTTTCTCATTGGCTCGGGAAATTCGACGACCGCACCTTGTCACAGCGCTCGCATTGGTACGCGTGGAGCCCGCTGTCGTTCAGGATGTAGTGGTAATGGGAATGCTGCACCCAGCGATGCACTCCCATCAAACACGCGAACCGCGCCATCCAATTGCGAAACATGATGTCCTCCGGACCGGTTGGTGCATGCCGCTGGTGCGGCGCTTAATTCAGGGCTGAACGGAGACCGGAGCCGCCCGCGACGGTAATCCCTCCGGATGCCTGAGGTGACGGTTTTTCACTGGGCCGTGGCGGCTCGAGCGGACTCGAAGGCATCGGCCCAGCTCTCGTCCGTAATGTTGTCGAGCGTGGCAATCGCCGCCGCGCGCGACGCTTCGATGGTCGACGCCTCACTCTTCGGCACGTGCATTCCCAACAGCACGTCGGACACTGCGTAACACTGAACGTCATCAAGACCGACGACGGCATGAACGGCCCTGGTCCGTCCGCGGTGCTCGAACGGTATGCCGATCACCTCGACATCGCCCGTCCGCATGGCGAGCGTAAACACCACACCGTCGACGTACTTCGGTGCCGGCCTGGCGGGCGGCTTTTTGGAGGAGGAGCGAGCCATGAATTTAACTCCTGCAGGGAATCGACACATAGAGTTCCGGCACCGGCGGCTCGCCGAGGACCAACGCGAGGAAATCGCCGGCCGCCGTCGGGTGTTCGATGAAACGCTGCACGTACGGCGGCCGCGCGAACGCGACATCCAGTAGCGCACCGGACGCGCTGCGGATCAACGAGTGGGAGACGAAGCGTTGTTGCGCCCCGTCGCCCCCGTCCGCGAGCCAGCCGCGTACCGGGGTATCGCCAGGGTGCAATTGCAGCCATCGCGCAACCTGCTCGTGGCAGTGATGAGGATTGGGCGGCCAGTGCGCCAGCGCGCCGGCGCCCGCGTAACGATCGATCGACAGGGCATTCGCATAGTCGCGCGCGATCGTGTCGGCGAGCGCCAGCTTCACGGCGGCCAGCGCGGCGTTACGGTCGAAGGCAGCGGTCATGATGCCCGGCGCTCCTGTGTGTTACCCCCGGACGGTGCGGCCGCGGCGTTGACCAGCCCCAGCAGCCGATGCTCGTCGCGCTGCAGCGCTTGCCGTCCCGCGTCATCGACGGTTTTCCGGGCCGCATTCACGAAGCCAAGCCAGTACGCGAACACGCTAACGGCAGACGCACGCAATGACGCGCGCTCTGCTTCGTCGCCGGCGGCCGCGGCGAGCATCATATAGTCGCGGATGTGCCTTTCGGCGGATCCGGTCAGTTCAGGGTACGAGACGGTGTAGTCGTGCACGGTGGAATTTCAGGTGTTGAGGTTAGTGGAATCGGCGGTCGCCGAGACCCGGATCTTTGCGGCCGCGTCGAGCAGTTGCTGCGCAAGACGCTCCGCCTCATCGGCCGTCGCGAGAATGCGGAAGTGCTGTTCGCTGTCGAGCATGCCGACAACGTCGAGCTCGATCACCTGGTGGTCCTCCCACGCGAACACGCGCGTGCGGGCGTGGACCGACGCGTCGCCGCGGCCTTTGGTGTAGCGGGCAGTCGTTTTCATTTGATCGTCTCCGTCTCCGGCAAGCCACCCGTGCACAAACCCGCCAACATGTTGACTAAGCAAAATGCGGCAAGAAGGAACGGGAGTGCAGCGATCAGGTTGACTATTGTCACGGGTTGTGGGCGCGTCATGTCAAAACATAGAAGCAATGCCGTCAGGATGACGGGCAGCAACAGGAATCGCGTCCATATCCAGTTCCCGGTGTAGATCGACCGCACGACCGTAACCAGCGCCGTAATCGGCACTGTCCCCAAGGCAATCCAACTCGCAATCTCGAATATCGACATCGACCTTTCCTCCCCGTGGATCAAAATCCGTATTGATCGTCGCCCCTGCGCCGTAACACCTGATAGTCGTGCTCGGGCAGCACGATCAACCCGGCTTCG
The DNA here is from genome assembly GCF_002223205.1 of Burkholderia sp. AU27893. Taxonomy (NCBI): domain Bacteria; kingdom Pseudomonadati; phylum Pseudomonadota; class Betaproteobacteria; order Burkholderiales; family Burkholderiaceae; genus Burkholderia; species Burkholderia sp. AU27893. The sequence continues at coordinate 235,158 of NZ_NKFD01000006.1, forward strand.
GCCGTCTCGAGCACGCGCGTCATCTGCCCTTCCTTGATCACTTCGCCGTGGTCTGGCCGGCCTTCGCGTAGAACGCGTCGACGATCGCGAGCAGCTCTCGCAGACGTGCAGCGACGCGCGGCGTCACGAACAGATCCACGTCGGGTGTGCGCGCGTAATACGCCTTGGTCGGTCCGACACCATCCGGGCCACCACCGATATCGAGCAGCCGCAGATCGACGGCTGGATCCGTTTTGTCTGCATAGAGCTCGGCGGCGCTGTAGATGTTGTAGATGGCGCCATCCTCGGCCCAGCCTTGTGTGTCGACGCACCACGCGTGCGCCAGCAATTGTTCAAGGTGGGCGGCCTCGTCTTTGCCGCGTGGCGCTTCGAAGAACACGGTGCGCTCGTCGAATGTGCCGCGCGATCGGCACAGTGCGTCCGGCAGCACGACGAACGCGCGGTACAGCGTACCGGTCGTGAGGCCCGTGGTCAGGATCGGTCGGTCGACTGCTTGCAGACTCATCGTTGCACCTCGAAAGAGTGGAAATGGCGTGCGCGTCGGCCGGCCGTCACGCGTGAAGGTTGCGGCCGGCGTCGGCCAGGATCGCTTGTACGGCGGGCTGACGCAGTGCGGCACCGAGCTCCGCGTAATGCGGGTGATCGCCCGCCTCGCTAAAAGCCCAGGTCGTGTATTGCGGCGGCAGCAGCACGGACCACCGGATCGCGTCGTCGACACTTTTCTCGCCGAGCACGATATTGGCCGCGATCGACTGGATGGCGGCGATTTCATGGGGCTGGAGGGCAGTGTGCGCGTAGGGCTCGCGCGCGCGGCCGAGCAGCGGCTCGACGACCTGGCCGACGGCCGTGGTCAGCTCGGTGACCCGTTCGACGCGTGGCAGCGCGGCAAGGATCGGCTCGCGCATGCCCGGCTCGAGCGTCAAGGCGAAGCCCACCCGAAACTCCCGCAGATCCGCGTGCTTCGGGGGCAGCACCTGCAGCACGTCCAGAATCCCGGCCGTCTGCGTCACGTAGACATTCTGCGGACCCGCCGCGATCGCGTTGTCGCCACTTACCCGGGCCCACTCGTCGCCCCATGACGACGAGCGCGCATCGACGGTGATGAGTAGCGTGGCATCGGGTTCCCGGAGTTCGAGATGGGTGGAACACGGTTGGATCGTGACGCAGTAGCGCTCGCCCCGAATGGCGAGACCCGAGTTGTAGCGGTTGACTTCCGGCATGGTGGCTCCGTTCAAGGTTGAGAGGTAGGCGCGCGATCGCCGTCGATCAGCGCCTCGAGCCGGGCGCGATCGGCCTGGTAGTCAGCGCGGTTGAACGCGAGCAATTCCGTGACGAGGTCGTCCCACATCGCAAGGGCGCCGCGCGCTTCGTCATGACTTTTGGATGTCAGTTGCCGTATCGTCCGCTCGGCGCGAGCGGTCAGGGCGGTATAGCTCAGGGTCTTGCTCATCGCGCTCTATCCCTTGTCGGTCGGCAGACACTGATACGACCAATTTCGCGCCCGATACGACTGCACCGTGATACCGGGCGAAACCTTGGTGTTGGCCTTTTCCACTTCCGCCTCGTGGCGATCCAGGCGCGCCACGGCCTCGGTGCCCGTGCGCTGACACAGCGCTTCGGACTTATACCCGCCGTCGCCGATCGCCATCGATCCGCTCACCATCAAAACCATCAACCAGCTCGTTGCCATTACTGCTCTCCTGATGTCGGGATTCGCACGGTCAACCCTGGCAAGTCCGCGAAATCGGCCACGTTCAGCGTCATCAGCGCGTAGCCGTGCTCAATCGCCTGTGCGGCGATCCACAGGTCGTTGTAGCGCGGGCGCGGCGAGCGGCCTGCCTGTTTGACTGCGGCGGCCAGTACACCGAACGCGGCCGCGGTGTGACGCGTGACGTCGAGCACCGGGCGCCGCTCGAGCTGACGCAGATGGGCGGCCCGGCGCGCGCGCTCAGCCGCATCCGCGCACGCCTGTACGCCGAATGCCAGTTCGCCCAGCGAGATCGTCGAGATGAACACCGGCGCGTCGCCGGCGGCGTCGATCACGGCACGCGAATCGACGGTGCCGCCGGCGAGGCCGACCCACACGCAACTGTCGATGATCACGCCCACGGATCACGCACCCCGTCTTCGAAGCCGGCGCGACTGTCGCGCAGCCAGCGGGCAGCATCTTCGGCGCCGAGACTCGTCGGCAGCCCCTCGAGCGCCTGCGCGGCATTCATGACGGGGTCGGCGGGCACCAGGCGTGCGATCACGGTCTGGTTGCGTTCGACCACGACGGTCTCGCGGCGCTGCGCGACCTGGTCGAGGATCTGGCGGGTGTGGCGGGCCAGATCGGTGGCGGTAATGGTGGGCATGATGACCTCCGGGAGCAATGAATACATATTATACGTATTTTCCGCATCTAAAAACAAGTGGATTCCGGCCCGACGGGGTTTTCGAGCATTAAACGCAATGCCGCTAAGGGGAGTTATCGGCATTGACGGCACGCCATAAAAACCCGGCCGCAGCCGGGTTCGGCGTCGTTCAGGACCGCAGGATCAGGTACGCGGCCATGAACGGCAGGTTCGCCGCGGCGATCGCCGCCAGCGGGTGAACCAGCCCGTAGCTGGCCGGCCACAGCGCCGACAGCCCGCGGTCAACGGCCGCCAGCGCGATCAGCGCCCCTCCGGCCGCTACGCCCCTGCCCCACCCGCTTTCCTCGAACTGCCATGCTGTCACGTTCATTGCCGAGATCCTCTGCATTCACCCGGTGGATTCCATCGTGCCGGCCACTCACGCAGCGGGCTCACCGTCCGGCAGTTCGGGATCCGGCAGGAACGACACCTGGCCGGGCGGGATGACAAAGCTCGGCAACCAGTCGTCCAGGGCCGTACACACGCGCTCGTAGGCCGCGTCGAGCCCGGAACCCTCCGGTGCGTTCGGCGCGTCCGGAAACAGGCGCCGGCCGGTCTCGATCATGTCGTCGCAGGGGAAGCCGTACCGCCCCTTCTGCAGCATGGTCCACAGCGCGTCGTAGCGCTCGGCCTCGAGGGACATCAGGCCGACCGACATCGCATCCGCGATCCGGAATTTCATGTAGCCGATGCACCACTCGAGGAACATCTGCTGGACAGCCGTCATCGGCGTTGTCACTTCGCCATCTCCTTCGCCACGCCCACGTATCGCAGAACGGCGATCGGCATACCTGGTTCGCCCGGCGGTCGGCCGGCGCTCAGTGCTCGCCCCGGGACGCGTAGACCGTGCACACAATGCACGCGGCGAACGTTACTCCCGCCGGTACGCTCCAGCCGAGCGCGAGGCACCCGACAGTCAATGAAAAGGCAAAAACCGCCGCACCGCCGAATCCGTTCATCCCCGCTCCTATTCTGTTCTCAGGCGCGCTGTCGTGCGTCGGTGGCGCCCATCGTACCGCCGGCGGCCGCCACGCCGCGTTACGTCGCCGGCCGCAGCCAGTTTTCGACCGGCAGCCCCGCGATACGGGTGAATTCAGCCGTGTTGTCCGTGACCAGCACGGCGTCGACGGCCAGCGCATGCGCGGCGATCAGCATGTCGTTGGCGTCGATCAACTGGCCTTGCTTCTCGAGCTCGGCCCGCAACCGCCCGTAGCAGCGGTCCGCGTCCGGTTGCAGCGGCAACACGGTCAGGCTTGCGAGCAGCTGCTCGACGCGCTGCGCGAGCGTTGACGAGCCACGCTTCCAGACGCCGAACCGCAATTCCGCGGCCACGATGATCGAGGTGCACACTTGTTCGGGCGGCGTTTCTCCAATCCGGGTGGCGCATGCGCCGCGCGGGTCGCGGATCACGTTCGACAAAATGTTGGTATCGAGCAGGTACAGCGTCATTCGATATCGACCGGTTCAGGCGGAAGGTCCTCGATGTCCGGGAAGATCTCGTCCAGCGGGGTCCATTGGGCGAACAGCTCGCGCAAGGGCGCGGCCTCTACGGGCTCAATGATCAAGCGGCGACCTTCCCGGTGGATGGTGACCTCCGACACCGGCAGTTCGAATTCGCGCGGGATCCGCACGGCCTGGCTCCGCCCGTTGCGGAACAGGCGCGCGTGGCGGGTGTCATGGTTTGGCATCGGGGTAGCTCCAATTCAAACAGAATGGCATATGCCACAGCATATACAAACCGACGCGAGTTCGCAACGCGCTCAGCGCACCGATTGATCGGTCTTACTGCTTGGAGGGCAATCTCTTGCTGCTGTGGGGGCGTTTCGGCGCGCGCGGGTCTTCGCGAGTCACGCTCCGTGCAGGCTTGTCGGCGCGCCGCCCACGAAACGACGGATGACGCAACTGTCCGGTCGGCGTCCACTCGAGAAACGCTACTTCGGCAACGAGTTCCGGCTTCAGCCAGTGGAACTCGCGATCGGCTTCGGGTTCCGGCGCGCGGACGAACGGCGAGCGCTTGCGGCCTAAGGATGCAAGGCGGTCTTCGAATTCCCGTGCCTGGCGGGGCGCGAAGCGCGGCGCGACGTGCCCGACGTACCGCAGTTGTCCGCCCTCCTCGTACACGCCGAGCAGAACCGCTCGCACGCCCCCGGCGGCGCCCTTACGGCGCGAAAATCCCCCAATGACGAACTCCTGGCGTTTACTGCATTTGAGTTTGATCCAGCGGTCCGTTCTTCCCGAGCGATACGGCGCGTCCACCCGCTTGCCCATGATTCCCTCTAGACCAAGGGCACACGCCGAGGCCAGCATGGCGTCGGGGTCGGCATCGACCGCCTCAGAGAAGCGCACCTCGTTGCCGAGAATATCGGCAACGAGCTTCGTTAGCGTGGCTCGGCGTTCACGCCACCTCCACGGCCGGAGATCATTGTTGTTAAGCCACATCAGGTCGAAGACGACAAGCGAAATCCCTGCAGTTCGACGTCTATCAAACGCATTCTGCAGGCCGTTGAAGTTTGGCCGCCCTTCTGTATCGAACCAGACGGCCTCCGCGTCAAGCCACGCACGGTCGACCGGCAATCGTTCAAGGACGGACCTCAGGTGCGGTAGTCGGGCGGTCCAGTCGTGGCCGTTCCTAGTGAAGATTCGAACGTCACCAGCGTCGATACGCGCGAGCATCCGGTAGCCGTCGAATTTGATCTCATATCCCCACTCTCCCGACGTTGGAGGTTCTGCAGCAAGCACGGCCAGCGACGGCTCGATGAATTCCGGCATGCGTTCATTTTTGGCTACTGGCGTCCGGGCACGGATGCCGAGCTCACTTGTCCACCGCCCCATATGCCCTCCTCGCTTTGCAGGTATGCGGGCAATCTATATGCCTGTTGCATGGGGCGCCTGACTAGGCCAGGCCGATCTTGGCTCGAGCCAAGATCGAGCCGTCCAGAGGGTGAATGAACTGTTCTGGATCGGCGGGAATCGTAGCCACCCCAATCTCAGTGAGTTGCTTCCGCGAATCTTGGCTCGAGCCAAAACTATTTAAAAGTGTGGTTCATGGCGAATCATCCAACATGGGATCTCCGATCTTGGCTCGGGCCAAGTCGGTAGCATTTTCGCTCCGAATCGTTGTTACTTGACCACATTTTGTAAAGATCACAAAAAAATATAGTTATTTGATTGACTTATTTTGACTGAGGAATAAAACTCCGAGCGTTGAAACAAACACTTTCCAGTGGAGGTGAAATGGTCATCACGATTGGGGCGGAAAAAGGAGGTGTTGCTAAAACGCGGTTAGCAACGCACATAGCAGCCCTGGCTGCCGCGGAAGACGTGGATGTCGTTCTTCTGGATACTGATAAACAGGGCTCTGCGATGAGTTGGTCGCGAATCCGAAATGAGGAGGGCGTTACACCAGCCATTCCAGTGCTCGCTCTCCCGGCTAATCCGGCCCGGGAACTCGCAAACCTCGCCAACAAGTACACCCTCGTCGTGGTGGACATCGGCGCGCAGAACTATCGGACGATGCTTGAATGTGCACTGTTATCCGATCTCGTGCTGGTCCCTTGTGGGCCAGATCAACAAGAAGTGGAGTCGACCTTGAATGTCTTCGCGACCCTTAAAGAAATGGGGCCGCGGCATGAAAGCGGTGAGATCCCCGCGTACGTTGTGCTCACTCGGGTGTCGCCGGTTGAAGGATCGAAGGCGACTGCGGAATTGCGGGCATATTTGAAAAGCGAAGACATTCGACTTTTCGAATCACAGATTCCGCAGAGAGAAGCTTGGCGTGCGACGGGCAAGACTGGCCGGGCCGTTCATGAGCTGAAGGGCCGTGATCGATCGAAGAAGGCGATCGACGAGATGGAGGCGGTCTATCGGGAAATCATCGAACGGATCAACGGTACGGAGGTCAAGTAATGGCTACTTTTAAGAAAAAATCAGTAGCGGTCGAGCGAGTCGCGGCGGTGGAGGATGCCGCTTCGTTGGCTCCCATTGTGGGCGATCCCCGCATGGCGCCGCCGGTGGCAACTATCTCGCAGCTTCGGGGAGGCGAAGTTGGCTCGAGCCAAGAGCCTACCAGATATGAGATCGGGCAAACGTATGAAGTTCCGATTGGCAAAATTAAATCAAATTCTGTCAATCCGAGAGCCATCTATACAGCTTCTGCTGTATCAGAGATGGCGGAGTCGCTAGCGGCGCGGGGGCAAGGCCAGTCGGCGAGTGCGTATGTCGATGAAGTGGGGGACATCGTGCTCATTGACGGAGAGAGGCGCCTTCGCGGGGCTCGAACGGCCGGGCTCCCGACGTTGCGGGTGGAGATTCGTCCGAAACCAGCGAGTGAGCGGGAACTGTATGAAGAAGCACGCGCTGCCAACGTGGAGCGTAAGGATCAAAGCCCGCTCGATGACGCGCTCAAATGGAAAGAGCTGCTTTCGCGGAAGATTTATCCGACACAAGTGGCTCTGGCCAAAGCGCTCAATCTCGGGGAAGACCATGTGAGTCGGACTCTGTCGCTCGCTCAATTGCCGAGCAAGATCGTTCAAGCCGCCGCCGAGTATCCGGAACTTCTCTCTCTCAAAATGCTGAACGCAATTCGAGAGTTCTGGGAAGTGAAAGGGGAAGAAGAGACCCTCGAATTGATCTTCGATGCTGCTAAGACCGGGATCGGGTACCGCGATGTCGCCGCTCGCAGAAAGGCTGCGGCAAAAGGGACGGTTAAGCGGCCGCGGTCTACGCGCGAGCAACTGTCCTTCCGTGGAGCGAAGGGGGAGTTCAAGTCGTTCGAGGAAGATGGCCGGATCGAGTTGAAGCTGAAGGGTTTGGCGCCGGACGTCGCGGCAGAGATCACCGAAAAGATCTTGGCTCTCTTTCCGAAGGAATAGCGCGACTGTTAGACCGTGAAGGGAGTTGGGGTCGATATCGGGGTGTCCCCTGGATGACGCTGGAGAACATTGCTCACGTGACCGAGCAAAAACGACTATCGGTTATGCAGCGATGGAAGCCAGCGTCGCCTAGTCGTTTGGACTCGTCTCTGGAGCGATGGAGGGTGACGTTCTTCCAGCGATGCTCTATATGCGGCGGGCATCTGCGTGAGAGTGTGTACTCACCTTGTAGCGCTGCCGCTTGACGGTATTGTCTCGTTCTTCCAGCGATGCTGATAGGGCGGGGGTCGTCTCTCCAGCGATGGTCGAGAGGACTACTTTCTCCAGCATTGTCGTTCTTCCAGCGATGGTTTGCCGCTCCGACGCGACTCTGTTGGCGCGGAGGTATCGTGCTTACAACGATGGATCGGTCGATTAGAAAAAGATTAAAAGAAGATTAGGCTCTGTGGACAACAGAGGTAGGCGATTGATTACAAAGGTGTTTTTTGTAAGGCTCGCTCGCTGGAAGAACGATAGTGCCATCGCTGGCGATACGAGTGGTGCCTCGCTGGAGGCACGATTGACCTCGTTGCAGGCACGATAGGGGCTTCACGCTGGAGGAACGAGGAACATCGCTGCAGTGACGAATGCACCGTGATACCTCGCTGGAGGCACGATAGTCCCGTAGTTTTTTTGTTGAACCATCGCTGGAGAGACGAGACAAGGGTCTTGATGGCGAAATTCACGTACTTATACTTCTCGCATGGCAAATTCCATCGTCGACCAGGTGAAAGCGATCGCAGCCCGCGCTAGCAGCGCGGGTGTGGAAACGCAATCCCATCCGACACAGATTCCACTGTGGCCGGCGAACGTTCGTGGGATGCCAAACGCGCTCGCGCGCTCGGCACTGTTCAACGTGAACAAATCGAATGCGCCGCGTAGCCGAATGGAGAAGGCGCTGATCGCTAGCGTTGATGGCGTCGAAATTTCGTTTAGCGGGGAAGAGCTTAGACAGGACGACGCGGACGTCTTTCTTGAAGTGCTTCACCTGGCCCGTGATACTCAGCTGAACGAGAAGGTGGAATTCACAGGCTACAGCGTGTTGAAGTCGCTTGGCTGGGGCACGTCGGTAAAGTGTTACGACAGGCTCGTGACAACGCTGGAGCGGTTGCAAGCGGGGCAAGTTAAGGTTCGCTTCACGGGCAACAAAAAGGGGTTTGTCGGGTCGTTGATCCGTAAATTCCTGTGGAAGGAAGGCACCGAGACGGGAACTGACGGCAAGACGCGGTGGGTGGCGTACGTCGAACCGGAAATCGTCGCGCTTTTCTCTGACGACGACTACACGCGGCTGGCGCGTGAGCAGCGTCAGCGGCTGCGATATGAGTTGTCAAAATGGTTGCATACGTACTACCACACCCATGCAGTGCCTTTCGCGCATTCCGTACGTTTCCTTCATCGTCAATGCGGTTCGCAGACGAAAGAGTTGTTCCACTTTCGCGCGAACTTGAAGAAGGCGCTCGACGAACTCGTGAAAGAGGGCTTCTTGGTCAGCTGGACGATTGACAAGAACGACCTGGTGCATGTCGTGCGTGCGTCGTCGCGTGGCGCGATTGCGGCCTGAAAATGAGGCGGTGTTCGCCGGCCAACGACGCGCCTTGTAGTTTGGTGATGATCGACTAGCAAAACTCCCGCGACGTCGTCGGCAGGGCACCGAGCAATTCGGTCCTGTCGACGAGCTTGCTAGCGATCGGGTGACACACTTTCCCTTCGGCGTGCCAAACGCCGTACACGGCCAGCAACGCGGCGCCGAGCGCCTCCTTCCGAAACTTCTCCAGCAGTCCGGAAGAGGGTCACGTTGACCTGGCCCGCCTCGTCCTCGAGCGTCATGAAGAGCACGCCGTTCGCCGTGCCCGGCCGCTGCCGTACCGTTACCAGTCCGTACGCACGCGCTGCCCGCTGCCCAGCGTTGCCAGCTGCTCGCTCGACTGCAGGGGTGTACCGAAATATGGTCAGGTTGGCGCGAAGCGTTCCAGCAACCATCTGCCAGCAGGGCCGGGCAAGCGATCAGTGAGATAGGTTGCCTGGAAAGGCATTAAACCTGCCGAAGGCCCTTCCAATACGATACGCACCAAGCGTCCTTCCTTCAGGTCTTCTTTGATAAGCCAGAGCGGCATGTGCCCCCATCCGAGTCCCGCGCGCAAGAAAGCGTGCTTCGCGCCGAGATCGGCGAGCCGCCAAATATTCTTTCCCTGCACTCCGAAGTCGACGCCGTGAGTCAGGGTAGAGCGGTCGGTGAGGACGAGTTGTGTTTCATTCAACAACTCCCGGAACACGATAGCGCCCCGTTTACCGGCTAGGGGCGATCCTGGGGCCACTACCGTGACCATTTCCTCGCTGAACAGCCGCTCGGCAGCAAGTCCAGGGGGAAGGAACGGCAGCGTCCCGGTTATACCGAGACTGCACTGACCATTGAGCACAAGTTCCGCCACCCGACCCAACGCCTCGACATGGAGCCTGAGCGGCGTGGACGGGAAGCGTTGCTTAAAGCTGCTCAAAGCATCGGTCAGGCATTGCTGCGGAAACATGACATCGACGACGATGGAGAGTTCGGGCTCTAGGCCGGCGGAGAAGCTTCGGGCCTTGGCCTTCAGGGCGTCGGCATCCAGCACGACGCGGCGCGCATCCACCAGCAGGTTCTCTCCGTGTGCCGTCAAGCGGGGGTAGCGGCCGACGCGTTCGAACAAGGTGACGCCGAGCTGCGCTTCCAAATTGGCAATGGTCTGGCTCACTACCGATTGCGCGCGGCTGATCGCTCGGCCCGCCGCCGAAAAACTGCCCTCGTCTGCTGCAGCGACGAAGGTACGCAAGTGATCGAGGGAAACACCGTCCAGCAATGTATCTTTTCCGTAGATGGTTTGTATCGAATAATATAGGCTTCTCAGGTGGATGGATAGACCCTACGCTGCATGGCAAAGGAGTCTTCCATGTCACAGAATATTTTTGTCATTGGCGCCTCAGGATTTGTGGGAAGCACCCTTGCAAGACATTTCGTTGCGCAAGGGCAAGAGGTGTCAGGGCTCGCGCGTTCCAGCCACGCAGAATCTGCTCTGCGGGCCGTCGGCGTCCAGCCCGTGCACGGAGATCTCGACACCGATCTCGCACCGGTACTGGCTGCAGCTTGCTCGGCTAACGTCATTGTCTATGCCGCCCAGGTCGCTTTTGAGCGCGAGCCGGCTGTTATCCGGAGGCTATGCGACGCGCTTGCCGGCAGCGCGAAGACTTTGATCTTTCTTTCAGGAAGCGGTGTCTTCATGCAGCGAACGGGCGGTGCGTGGAGCCCGGACAGCTTCGCGGAGGATGATTCCTTCGTGCCGGAGCCTTTGGCACTTCTCAGGGTCGAGGCGGAAGAAATCGTCCGCGCTGCCGCTCGGCGTGAGTTGCGCAGCATGGTGATCCGGCCACCGCTAATCTGGGGCCCGGGGGACAACGGCCCGGTAGCCCAAGTGTATCGCTCGGTCGCGCTCACAGGGGCGGCCTGCTACATCGGGTCCGGGCTTGCCGCCTATTCCAACGTGCACGGCGACGACCTGGCACGCCTGTTCTCACTGGCCATCGAACGCGGGCAACCCGGCGCGCTGTACCACGCTGCTGCCGGCGAAATTGCTTACGGATGGATTGCCGAAGCCGTGGCGCGTGACCTGGGCGTCAAGACGCGCAGCCTGTCGATGGACGAGGCCGTCAAAGTATTCGGCCCCTTCGGCGCACTGATTCACTCGGCGTGTAGCCGCTCACGCGATCCGCGAACTCGGGGTGAGCTGGGCTGGAAGCCTACCCGACTCGACCTTCTTTCCGAAATCGGTGAGCCGCGCCTGCGGGCGCTCGCGATTTCTTAACCCAACCAAGGAGCACATTCATGAAGACACATGACAACAAGATCGCCATCATCACTGGCGGCAAGCAGGGCATCGGTCGCGGCATCGCTAATCTTCTCGCACAACGCGGTGCTCAGGTGGTGATTGTTAATCGCGAGAAGGCCGACGAAGCCGCCATGGCGATCGGCCATGACGCCATTGCCATTGCAGCCGACGTGACGAGCGAAGACGGCTGGGCCGCAGTCGCCAGCCAAGTCGAACAGGCATTCGGGCGGGTCGACATCCTTGTCCATGCCGCAGGCATTTATCCCCTGGCGACACTCGACCAGATGACGCCTGCCGAATGGCGCCGCGTGATGGCGGTGAACCTCGATGCGCATGTGCTCGGCGCCCGTGCCATCGTGCCGCTAATGCGCAAGGCGGGCCGCGGTGCGATCGTCACGATCGGATCGGATGCTGTCGGCATGGTGACCCCGCCCGGTATGGGTTTCTCGCACTATTACGCATCCAAACTGGGCGCGATCGGCTTGGTACGTGCGCTCGCCAACGAACTGGCGGCCGACAACATTATCGTCAATGCGGTGCATCCCGGCATCACTGACACCGAAGGTGCCAGCGGCATGCCGAACGAGCAGAAGGCGCAAGTCTACATGCAGCAGGCCATCAAGCGACTCGGTACACCCGCTGACATCGCCGGCCCGGTGGCTTTCCTCACCAGTGACGATGCCCGCTTTGTCACGGGTCAGACGCTAGTGGTCGATGGTGGCTGGATGAGGCTATGACGGAAGAGGGGGAGCGGCCGGAAGAATACCGGATCGATTCTCGGTAGGGGCCACAGAGAGAGATCTCAACAAAATTCCCGCGATGTGGTCGGTAGGGCGCCGAGCAACTCAGTCCTGTCGACGAGCTTGCTCGCGATCAGGTGCCGCACTTTCCCCTCGGCCTGCCTAACACCGTAGACCGCGAGCAACGCGGCGCCGAGCGCCTCCTTCCGAAACTTCTCCAGCAGTCCAGGCCACAGGATCACGTTGACCTGGCCCGTCTCGTCTTCGAGCGTCAAGAACAGCACGCCGTTCGCCGTGCCCGGCCGCTGCCGTACCGTGACCACTCCGCACGCGCGCGCGAGCTGCCCGCTGCGCAGCGTTGCGAGCTGCTCGGCAGACTGCAGGTGATCCAGCGCGAGGCGATCGCGCAGCTGCGCCAGCGGGTGCCGGCCGAGCGTGAAGCCCATCGCGCGATAGTCCGTCACGATCTCGTGACCCTCCGATGCCCGAGGCAATGCCGGCACCGCGTCGTCACATTCGGTGCCGCGCAGCAGATCTCGATCAGGCACGGCGGGGGCAGCCAGCCAGAGCGCGTCGCGTCGGTTATCGCCGGCGAGCGAGCGAAGTGCGTTCGCACCCGCGAGCACCTGCAGGTCGTGCCGATCGAGCTGCGCACGGCGCGCGAGGTCCGCGACGTCGACGAACGGGCGCGCTGCGCGTGCGAGCTCGATGCGGCCGGCGACGTCCTCGCGCATGCCGCGCAACAGCGAGAAGCCGAGACGCACGGGCGCCGACGTTGTCGGCCCTTCGATCGCCGAATCCAATGTGCTCCCGTCGATGTCGACACGGGAGCACCGCAGCGCCGCGGTGTCTTGCGTCCTGCGGTAGCTGCGAGGATATGCGAGAACCAATCGAACGGCGTGGGCCCCAGAGTACCGAACCCGAGCACGCGGCGCACGGCTCTAGACTAGGTACTGGACGAAGCCTCCGTTTGTTTGGGCGTATACCCTAGGTATCGGGGAACGAAATGCTTTGATATGTTTATTTCAAAATGTTTCAGAAAAGAAATTCTGAGAGCCGAAGTGCAAAACAGGCGTAGGGAAAGTTCCACTTTCTTGCCTTAAGCGCGTTGCGACAAACGATTACAACGGATGCACCCGGGGGCAATATGCGTCGTCCGAAATTCGAGCTTGGCGTTCGCCATGGCGAACGAGTCATGCACCGTTTCATTCGAGGGACTATAGCCCTGGCGTTAGTGGTTGTCAGTGCTATCGCAACGTCCGGCTCCATCACCTATACGTACGACCCGCTGGGCCGGTTGACAAAGGCCGTTTTCAATAACGGCTCCACTACCACAACGGTTACCTACAACTACGACGCAGCGGGAAACCGAACGTCCGTCTCCACCACATCCCCATAGCGAGGTAAGCAGTCACAGCACATAGCACGCAACAACAGCTCATCTAATTTCGTAGTTCGAAGTATTTAGAATCCTATCGGGGGATGTAATGCCCACGTTTCCGCGCGTCGATTTCCGGCAGTCAGTGCGTGTCTTCCTTCTGAGTGCCCTGATGGCTCTCGGATCTCACACTCTTGCTAGCCCTATTCAATCCGCCTTGCCACCAACCGCCAAAAAGGTGCCAGCGGATTGGATGTTGGGTGCACAGCCGACTGCACCGAAGTCTTCGAAGCACTACGTTGGAAAGGAGCCACCTCCCTCTGGCGTCGGGCAGCCGGTGACCTTCGTGAGCGGGAAGCCTGCGATTGCGTATTCTCCGGAGGATATTTCGGCACTCGCTAATGCGCAGGGGCCGGGGAGAAATGCAGTCAATATGTTTCCGATCTCCGGTAAAGAGTGGGAGCAATCCCGCTCGCGAGTCGTCCTCCCGCCGAACGTCAATCAAGGCGCAGCGGTCAATACGAAAACCGTTGCACCGTCCACGCGCAGCGCACGTGCCAACGTCATGAGTGCGGGCGGCAACGGAAGTCCTCAAGGGCCGGCATCGATTGCCGAACTTGCTCGCGCACTCAACTATAACCCGGACGTCATCTATCAATACGTTCGCAACAACGTCGAGGTGTATCCGGTATACGGTACTCAGAAGGGCTCATTTGGCGCCGTGCTGGACAATCAGGGGACCGTCTATGATCAAGCGATGTTGATGGTCGATCTCCTCCGAGCATCCGGCTATACAGCGAGCTTCACGACAGGGGTGATCAAGTACACGGCAGCACAATTCAACACGCTTTACGGCGTCGATACATCAAATGTTTGTGGAATCCTGAAGCTGCTAGGCGACGGCGGATTTCCAATCTATGGGGCGACGGCAGTGAGTCCCGGGCAGTGTCCTGGTAACACATCTGCACTGGTTGACGTGTCAGTGGGGCACGTCTGGGTAAAGACGGTCATCAACGGTACGACCTACTATTTCGATCCGAGCTACAAAACTCATTCATTCAAGACCGGCATCAATCTCGCCAGTTCGAGCACGACAGGCTACGACGCACCGACGTTCCTGAATTCGGCGAAGAGCGGAGCGACGATCACCGCGGACTATGCACAGAACATCAATCGCACGAACATTCGAAACAACCTGACGACCTACGCCAATAACCTCGCGACGTATTTGCGATCGAACATGCCAGCGGCTACGGTCGACGATGTGGTTGGCGGCAAATCAATCGATCTGATCTACGGGGCGATTCCGCACTACACATCGCCACCGCTGCAAAACACGGTCTATGCGCTTCAGGATCAGACGGATGTTCCGATATCCATGAAGCCGACTTTGCGGATCCAATATCAGGGGATCGATCAGACCTACTCGTCGGATGCGATCTACGGTCATCGGCTAACCATCACGTACAACTCTACTAATCAGCCGATCCTCACCCTCGACGGTTCTGCAGTGGGAAGTCCTGGCACGGCCCCTCCTTCTGGTGCGTCCACGATCCTCACCCTTACAGCGACGCACAACGCATATGCTACGACAGCTGCAAACCTGACCATCAATCAAACGATTGTCGCGAAACCCGGAAACGTGTTCACGATTGCGAATGCGTGGGGACCGACCGGTCGTGGCCTGCCGAACTATTATCAAACCGCGCTCGGCAACCTTCGAGCGGCGGGCGCGGCCGACACATCGGAGGCGGTGGGGGGAACCACTTTGGCTGTTGTCGCCGCACATTGGCTTGGCCAAACATCTCGGATGCAGTCCCTAAGCGAGCGCTTGTCCAACACCACGTTCCTGGTTCATCACGATATCGGTGTTGCAGGTTATACCGGTGCGTCCTCCTACGTGGACCTGCCCGGCGGCACATTTTCAGTGGCGAGCGTCTCTGGTGACTCGAATAGCGAGACCATGGCCTTTTTCCTACAGGGGATGCACTCGAGCATTTTGGAATCGACTGTTGTGCAACAGATCAGTTCTGTTTCAGCGGCGTCTACGGTGAAGTTGATCGATACGGCTGCGGCGGCCGGGCAGCCGATCTACAACGCAACATCGGCAAACTATGCTACCGCCGTTCAACCGAATTTGGTGAATTGCAGCGCTTACTACGGCACCTTCAGTTCTTACCTGTCTAGCGGGTTCAGCCTGGTTTTGCCGCAACACTGTGATCTGACTGAGAACAGCTGGACGGGTGCTGGCTACTACGTGCAGAGCCCCGTATTTCTGGGTGCGTTGATCACGGGGAACCTCGCCGGAGGATACATGACCCTGGGTCAGTTTCTCTCCACCCTTTCCCCGTTGGCGCAGGTCGCGTCGCCGTTTCCGCCTTCGATGTACAACCTTCCGGTGACCGTCCTAAGCGATGGCAGCTTCCGATTTGCGCCGTCTCTCCAAGGTGGGACGTCTCTCCAAGGCGAGCCATTCAATTTCGTTGCCGACCCCATCGGCCTGGCGGCCGGGAATTTTACGTACAGCCGCGATGACCTATCGTCAGGTGTGGGCCTCTTTCCGCAGCGCCTCACCTTCAGCCGCATATATAGTTCGAGCGCCAAGAATCAGGACAGTGTGCTTGGGAAGGGCTGGGCTCACAACTTCAGCGTGACCGCAAAGGTAAATTCCGACGGTTATCAGGGAATGGGGGAAGATTCAGCGCTCGATGCGGTAGCCGCGTTGGTCGAGATGAAGGCGTCGTCGGATCTGCTTACTGATGCGTCACACCCGATTGAAAAATTGGTCATTGCGACTTTGGGGCAACGGTGGTTCGGCGATCAGCTGATCAACAATACCGTGATCGTCACACAAGGTCTGAATGGCGAGGTGTTCGTGAAGTTGCCGGACGGTAGTTTCAACCCACCCCCGGGGAATTCTTCGAAGCTGATACTGAACGGGGATGGCACTTACACGTACGACACCGTTCACCATAACTCGATGCACTTCAATTCGTCGGGGAACATCGATACCTACAAAGACGCCAACGGCACGCAGGTCAACTACAGCTACACCGGAAGCAACTTGACCAGCGTCAGCAACGGCTTCTGGCGCACACTAAATTTCAGCTATACGAACGGACGGATTAGCCAGGTCTCTGACGGCGCTCGAACGGTTCAATATGGCTACGACGCGAATGGCAATCTGACGACCTTCACCGACACGTTGTCGAAGAGCACGACATACGGCTATGGGTTGCCCGGTCAGATAACGCAAATCTTTTATCCGAGCTTCCCGTCCACCGCCGGCGTGACGAACGTCTATGACAGCCTTGGACGAGTCCAAACGCAGACGAACGCGCGAGGCAAGACATACAGCTACTATTTCGCTGGATCGCGAGCTCTTGAATCTGCGCCGGGTGGTATCACGAGGCTCAGCTATCTCGATGTGCTCGGGAATGTGTTGCAGCAAGCGGATCCGCTGTTCAACGTCACCCAATTCGCTTACGACGGACAGGGGCGGCTGATTACCAAGACTTTGCCTCAGGGGAATGGCTTCTCGTACACGTACGACGATGCATCCTGTGCGAGCTCGGAGAAACGCTGCACGCAGAACGTGAAGTCGATCACGCAGTTCGCACCATCCGGCTCAGGTCTCGCACCGCTCACTCGAAGCTTCACCTATGAGAGTGCCTACAACAAGGTTGCAACTGAAACCGATGCGCGAGGCAATGCCACGACGTACACCTATGCGCCCTGGGGCGACATCGCGACCGTTACCTCGCCGGTTGACGCGAGCGGGGTAGCGCCATGGACAGCCTATGATTACTATTCCTGGACACCGACGGGCTTCCCGACGATGTATCTCTTGTGGAAGACGACGGTCAAGACGAGCGCATCGAATTCCACTGCGACGACGCGGACCTATGATTGGGCGCACCACGAAGTGCCCGCGACCACGACAGTCGACGCCGGCACGGGAACACTGAATCTCACGACCACGTACACCTATGACGACATCGGCAACCTGACCGTGGTGGACGGGCCGCGTACTGACGTGACCGATACGGTGACGACTAGCTACGACAGCGAACGGCGCCCGACCGTGGTCACGGATGCGCTGGGGAAGCAAACTCAGACCACCTATGATGCGGACGGCCGGCCAATTGCTGTCGCCCGGCAGATCGGCGCTCAATGGTTGACAAACTGCTCGCGGTACAGTGCGACAGGAAAAGTTATCCGGGCATGGGGCCCTTCGCTGACTGCATCGGCGACGACTTGCCCAACAGAGGCAGCACCAGTGCCGATCACCGACACGGCATATGACGATCTCGATCGGCCATATCAGCAAACGCAGTATCTTGCCGCTGCAGACGGGGGGAACAGAGTGACGACGACGGTGTACAACGTCGACGATTCGATCAACACCATCCAGAAAGCGACAGGCACGGCGCAGCAACAGAACTATGTGCAATACACCTATACGCCGAACGGTAAACTCAATTCGAGCGCTGATGCGAAGAACAATCTGACCGTCTATGCATACAATGGTTTCGACCGTCTGACGAACCGATACTACCCGCTGGCCAACACACCAGGCTCGGCGAACAGCAATGATTACGACGGCTATACCTACGATCCGAACGGGAACGTGGTTACCATCCGCAGACGTAGCGGGGGCACGATCACCCAGACCTGGGATAACCTGAACCGCCTGACCGCACGTACCTATCCGAGCAGCGCTAACAATGTTCAGTTCGGTTATGACCTGCGCGGACTACGCACCGCGTCGCAGTACGCGAACGGCAGTTACGCGGTGTCCTATGCTTGGGACAACGCAGGTCGATTGCTCAACACGACGGCGGGGGGAAGAACGCTCAATTTCCAGTACGATGCCGCAGGAAATCGGACCCAGACGACGTGGCCGGATGGGTTCAATACGACTACCAGCTACGATGCGTTGAATCGGCCGAGTGTGATCAAGGAGAACGGAAGCACAGCACTCGCAACGTACACCTATGACGACCTGAGCCGGGCTACCACCCTCACGTTCGCGAATGGAACGTCGATTCAACGCGGGTACGACAATCAAGGTGGGCTAGCAACGCTGACGAATGCGTTGACTGCGCCGGGCGACCAGGTGCAGTTCGTATACGCACGTAATCAAATTCTGGATGTAACCAGCGTCACACCGAGCAACCTCGCGTACCAGTGGAGCGGTGGAACGACCGGTAGCCAGAGTTATACCGCGGATGGCCTGAATCGTTACACGACGGCTGCTGGCGGTTCTGTCGGGTACGACAACAACGGAAACGTGGCTAGCTACAGCGGTTGGTCGTATGGTTACGATCTCGACAATCGCCTCGTATCTGGTACTACTGGATTGTTCTCAACAGTGAGTCTTGCGTACGACGCAGAAGGTCGCCTGCGCCAGACTGTTGAACCGAACGGTCTTGGCAGTCTCACGACGAACATGCTGTACGACGACACGAAACTCGTCGCCGAATACGATTCGTCGGGCAATATCCTCCGGCGCTATGTTCATGGTTCCGGTGCAGACAATCCGCTCGTTTGGTACGAAGGATCAGGGACCACGAACAAGAATTGGTTCTACACGGATCAACTGGGGAGCGTCGTCGCGACGGCGAATACATCGGGGGCCAAAACGGCAATCTATACCTACGGTCCGTTTGGTGAGCCGAACGCAACGAGTGGCACGCGGTTCCGCTACACGGGGCAGCAACTGATCGGTTCGCTCGGACTGTACTATTATAAAGCGAGGTTCTATTCACCGGGGCTGGGACGATTCTTCCAGACCGACCCTGTTGGCAGTCGCGATGATCAAAACCTGTATGCATATGTCGGAAACAACCCGGTCAATCGGTCCGACCCGGACGGATTGACTGGCACGATCGTAGGTACGGATTCGTTTCAACTTGCGGGTAGTTATATATGGGGGCACGGCGACAGACACGTAAGCGATCCGGATGCCGCGCGCGCAGAGATCGGCGCCCATCTTCCTCCAATAGGGGATGTGGGTGGCCCATTTTGGGGCGTCACACCGAACTATATTTATCGCGTCTTTCCGTTACCGTCTGGTGATGTAAATATTGGAACGTACTTTTATCGGCCATCTGGGATTCCGTATTAAACACTTAAATTTCTATGTGGGACGGGCATTGGGAGTTTGCGAATGAATATTTCTCAGTTTCGAGAGCTGAGTCAATTGGAAGTCGCCCTCTTGCGCAGGATGGCGACCTGTGGGGTGCCGAATGGCGATATCTTAATGGCACAGATATTAGCTGCACGCGCAAGTCCAATTGATGAAGAGGGATCGCTCCGCCTCGTGACAAGCAGTGATAAAAAATACGGTGACGCGACCGGACCTCTGATAACGGCTGTCCAAGAGGATGTCGACACAGTGCGAAATTATGGGCCATATATTAATTTCGTATTGATATTGAAAAATGGATTTATCGACGAGCTGGAGGTTTATAAGGATGACGGGGGAAAAATTGCCGCTGACTTCAATCCTGATGGCTTGTCGATCACATGGGGTGGCCCGAAAGATTCGCGAGTCTTTTAGGTTCGGTGTGCAATATCGCGGTGAAGCTTGCGCTAAGCTAGGGGGTGCCCTCACGATTTGGCACAGCGCATACAAGACGCCGCTTTAGTATCGTCATGGAGAACGCGTAAGCGTTAGCAAAACTCCCTTGACGTCGTTGGCAGTGCACCGAGCAACTCGCTCCTGTCGACGAGATTGCTGGCGATCAGATGCCGCACGTTCCCTTCGGCCTGCCACACGCCGTAGACCGCGAGCAACGCGGCGCCGAGCGCCTCCTTCCGAAATTTCTCCAGCAGACCGGGCCAGAGGATCACGTTGACCTGGCCGGTCTCGTCCTCGAGCGTCATGAACAGCACGCCGTTCGCCGTGCCCGGCCGCTGCCGCACCGTGACCAATCCGCACGCGCGCGCGAGCTGGCCGCTGCGCAACGTCGCCAGTTGCTCTGCCGACTGCAGGTGATCCAGCGCGAGGCGATCGCGCAGCAGCGCCAGCGGATGCCGGCCGAGCGTGAAGCCCATCGCTCGATAGTCCGTCACGATCTCGTGACCCTCCGATGCCCGAGGCAATGCCGGCGCCGCGTCGTCACATTCGGTGCCGCGCAGCAGATCTCGATCAGGCACGGCAGCGGCAGCCAGCCAGAGCGCGTCGCGTCGGTTATCGCCGGCGAGCGAGCGAAGTGCGTTCGCACCTGCGAGCACCTGCAGGTCGTGCCGATCAAG
>NZ_NKFD01000007.1:0-150084 GCF_002223205.1 Burkholderia sp. AU27893
GTCCGTGTGACCGAGACCGTCATGTCACTCACCGGACGTCGCTCCAACATTCTTCGGCTGGAATAAGCCGATTAATGTTCACAATGTGGAACGACGGAATTTTCTGGGGTTCCGGCGTAGATCCCCATCATTGGGGTGCAGGATACGACTTGGCTGATCAATTCGGTCGAGCGAGCACCTATACTAATGAGGTCGACGATCGCAATGTCGAATGTTTCATCTCTGACTGTCGCAATCAGTGCATTTCCATCAGGCAACTCGCGAGCGACTTGGTACTCCCCAGTTTCTTGAAGGATGTACCGAATTCCGTCACGCGTGATCGCATGACGTTCCGCGAGAAGTACCTTCTTCATGCTCAATCCTCGTTGCCTTTTATCGGACGCGAGCTGCAACCCAACACGTCAGCTATATTCACCGTGCAATGGCGGCATACAGCGTCTTATGGCCTCAGCTTGATAAAGAGAACTCGCATATGTAACATGCCACCGCATAAAGCGTGCCGCGATTGAACTTTAGATGCTGCGTTTGACAAATGTCAACATAATTCGGCTGGCACGTCGGTTAAGTTCTAGCTCAGACGCTCTGTTTTTCGACTGCGGCGAGACGCGCTTAACGATCACGCTCGGGATCGCGAGTGTGTGCGAGCCGGCTGGCCGAGCCGATGGTGGGATTAGTAGCCTGCCGCGCCGGATTAGACGTTGGAGACATAGTCGGCGCATACGTGGGAGGCGCTCCGCTCGGCTCGGGTGATGCAGCAGAAATGTGCCGGCCGTCGTATCGGCAATGGCCCGGTGGAGAACGAGGTTCCGCAATGAGACTGGCCGATCAAACGGACCCTTCGGCGATCCGTTGTCATCATGGCGACGTGCTGTCGCGATTATCCTAGTGCTATTGTGGCAGCGTGGTGGCGTGAGCCCAACGCTCACCGGACAGACGTGCTGCCCGGTCTCCGACGGCTGTCACCGAAGATGTTGCAGCGCTGTCCACTCATCTCGTTCTTCGAAATAGCGTGATGCCCCGCTGGCTTCTGCACCCCGGGGCTATTTCAAGGGCAACCCAGAACGTTGACGCGCTGGTCGGGTCTGCTGCAGATGGCGATCACGGCGTCGAGTGTGAGCCGCCGCGGAGCAGGAATGGACGTTGAGTAATTTGTGTCCGTCGCCGTTGTTTTGGAACTTGCGGTTTATGGATACAGATGAGTAGAATCACCACACAGCCATGACAACAGGCGTTGCGAACAATGCTGAGAAGACTCGCAGGAGCCATACTGTTGTGCGCCGTTCCCTCCTGCTTTGTCTTCGGGCAGGATAGACCCACGGAACGCGCGCCGGACACCATGCAAGCACGGGTGCTTGCATGTGCGGCGTGCCATGGCAAAGCCGGGGAGGGGACCAATAACGATTACTTTCCCCGTCTGGCGGGTAAGCCTTCCGGCTATTTGTTCAATCAGCTCAAGGCATTCCGCGATGGCCAGCGCCAGTACCCGCCAATGAACTATCTCTTGGCGTATCTACCGGACGCCTATCTAAGAAAGATAGCCGATTTCTTCGCGGCCCAGCATCCGCCGTACCCGCCTGCCACAGCCCCTGCCGTCAGCGCGGAACTACTGCGGCGCGGCAAGCAACTCGTGAATGACGGCGACCGTACGCGCAACATCCCGGCTTGTGCTGCTTGTCACGGCGCATCGCTTACGGGTATGGAGCCGGCCATTCCTGGGTTGCTCGGCCTCCATGCGCAATATATCAGTGCCCAACTCGGCGCCTGGCGCTACGGAACGCGAGTTTCGACAGCACCAGACTGTATGCACGACATCGCCTCGCGTCTTGGTAACGACGACATCACTGCCGTCGCTGCCTGGCTCTCGTCATTGCCCGGTGCGGCGAACTCGGCGCCTGCGACTGCGGGAAGCGTGAAGTTGCCGATTGCTTGCGGGAGCGTACCTCAATGACGGAGCTCACGGTGCGTACCAGGTCTTTCCGGTTCAGTCGTTCGTTCGGTTCACTTCCGGTTAGCCGGATGAGCAAGGCGCTACGCGTTTGCTTGACCACCATCGCCGCCTCTGCGGCCTTGATAATCGCCCCCCCGAGGCTCGCGGTGGCGCAAGACGGTTCCGCCAAGGTGGACGTCATCAAGCGAGGTGAATATCTTGCGCGTGCCGGCGACTGTATAGCATGCCATACGCAACCCAGCGACAAACTCTTCGCGGGCGGTCGCGCGATGCCCACTCCGTTCGGGACGTTGTACTCACCGAATATCACACCAGACGCCGAAACCGGGATCGGCCGATGGAGTTCCGACGAGTTCTACGCGATGATGCACACGGGACGTTCCCGCGATGGCTCCATCCTGTATCCCGCCATGCCCTACGCTGCATACACGAAGGTCACACGCGAAGATAGCGATGCCATCTACGCTTACCTGATGTCCGTGCCGCCCGTCAGGCGGCCGAATCGTCCGCACGATATGAGGTTTCCGTACAACAATCGCGAGTTACTGCTTGGCTGGCGAACGCTGTATTTTCGTGAGGGTGTATACAAGCCCGATCACGAGAAGTCCGTTGAATGGAATCGTGGCGCATATCTCGTACAAGGCCTCGGCCACTGCTCGATGTGCCATACCGCGATAAACGCGTTGGGGGGCAGTTCGGAGTCGAAGGCGTTTGAAGGTGGCCTCATCCCAATGCAGGACTGGTACGCACCATCGCTCACGTCTAGTCGAGAAGCGGGCCTCGGCGCGTGGAGCATTGCAGACATTACGGACCTGCTGCAAAAGGGCGTGTCGCGGCGGGGCGCTGTCTACGGTCCGATGGCCGAAGTTGTGTACGACAGCCTTCAGTACCTTTCAGACGACGACGTCCGGGCGATGGCGGTCTATCTGAAATCACTGCCGCAGCACGGTGGCGAGGGAGCCGCCGAACCCACTTCATCAATGTCACGCGATGAGCGAAATCGACTCTTCAGGGTGGGCAGCAAGATTTACGATTCACAGTGCGCCACTTGCCACGGCAAGAACGGGGAGGGCAAGCTACCCGATTTCCCGCCGCTCGCGAACAATCAGTCTATCCAGATGGTGTCCGCCGTGAATCCGATACGGATGGTGCTCAATGGCGGGTATGCGCCGGGCACTGCGAAGAACCCCATGCCTTACGGCATGCCGCCCTTCGCTCAATCGATGTCCGACGACGAGGTGGCTGCGGTCGTTACGTTCATCCGCACTGCATGGGGTAACCGCGGCATGCCTGTGTCAGCCAAAGATGCCAACGCATTGCGTTCGGCACCGCTGTACTGAGGGGAACTCATGAGCGACTCAACTGAGGACGGAATACCCCAAGCGCCGATCGCCCGGCGTCTATCGGACGACGAGCAGCACGTCGATGACATCGTGCGCATGGGACCGAAGGGGGCACTTGCGCTGGCCGGGATCGCGACGTTTATCGTGATCGCAATGTGGTTTGCGTTCTACTTTCTGGTGTTTTTGCCTCGCGGCGTTATCCAGTAAATCCGAGCCCATGTCGAACACCCAAAACACGCCTCCGACGGCGCCGGCGAATCATGCCGACAGCCATGCAATAGCAGTCCGTACTGAGCGGCGCTGGGCCATGTTCTCGGTGGCGTTTGTACTGCTGCTTGTCGCAATAGTGGTCTTCACCGGTTTGCACTGGGCAATGATGCCCCCGTCGCGAGTAGAAACCATCGATCCGACCACGCTGCACGTGTCCGGAGAATTTATAGAAGGCAATCTCGGAACCGCACGCGAGGCGGACGGTTCGGTGACGGTACGCGTGGTCGCGCAGCAGTATTCATTCACGCCGCAATGTATTCTCGTGCCGGCCCGTACTCCTGTCACATTCAGGATCACGAGCGCGGATGTCGTTCACGGTTTCCTGATCGCGAATACAAACATTAACTCGATGGTCGAGCCGGGCTACATCTCCACGTTCCGCAGTACGTTCAACGAGCCGGGAGACCACTTGATGCCATGTCATGAGTATTGCGGGACAGGGCATGAGGGCATGTGGGCAAATGTGAAGGTGATCGAGGCCGCCGAATTCGACAAACTTGCGGCCGGTGCACGGAGGCTCAGCTGTGTTAAATAACCGACGACTCGTGCTCGCACATTTCTGGTTCGCTTTCGCGACCTTCGGGGTGGCATTGCTGTTGGGCGCCTGGCAAATGTACGTGCGCAGTCCGCTGCATGCTTGGTTGTCCGCGCCTGAGCTGTATTACCGTTCGGTGACGGCGCACGGCTCCGTGATGGCATACGTATTTCCGACACTGATCGCTATGGGGTTCGGCTATGCGATCACCGAGCTCTCGCTTGCGCAGCGGCTGGTCGGTAAGCGGTGGGCATGGGCCGGCTGGTGGCTCGTAGCGGTAGGCTCGATTGTGGCGATGGTGCCGGTATCTATGGGGCGTGCCTCGGTGCTTTACACGTTTTATCCGCCCATGATCGGCAACCCCTTCTATTACATTGGCGTGGTACTCGTGGTGGTCGGATCATGGATTTGGGTGGCACTCATGTCCGTGAACCTGCATGTCTGGAAGAAGGCGAATCCAGGTACGCCTGTGCCGCTGCCCATGTTCGCGAACGTCGCGGGCTCGTACCTGTGGGCATGGACGGCGGTGGGCGCCGCCATCGAAATCCTGTTTCAGATTCTGCCGGTCGCGCTGGGTCTCAGATCCACCATCGATTCGGGCCTCGCGCGCGTATTCTTTTCATGGACGCTGCACGCCATCGTCTATTTTTGGCTGATGCCGGCCTATATCGCGTACTACACGCTCGTGCCGCGCGCCGTGGGGGGCCGGCTCTACAGCGATGAGATGGCGCGCATCTCGTTCATCCTCTTTCTCGTGGTCGCGATGCCGATCGGCATTCACCATTTGTTCGCGGACCCTCAAGTGGGATCGGGCTTCAAGTTCCTGCAGTCCGTGTTCACGGCGCTCGTCGCGGTGCCCACGCTGCTCACCGTCTTCACGATCTGCGCGTCCGTGGAAATTGCAGGCCGACTGCGCGGCGGCAAGGGCGCGTTTGGCTGGATACGCGCGCTGCCGTGGCACGAGCCGATGATGCTGGCTGTGGCGTTCTCGTTCGTGATGCTGGGCTTCGGTGGCGCCGGCGGCCTTATCAACATGAGCTACCAGCTCGACTCGACGATCCATAACACGCAATGGATCACGGGGCACTTCCACCTGATTTTCGGCGGCGCCATCGTCATCATGTACTTCGCGATTGCCTACGAACTATGGCCGCAACTCACAGGGCGCTCGCTTAGGAGCGTGCGGCTCATTCGATGGCAGCTCTGGACGTGGTTTGTCGGGATGATCGTTACGACGTTCCCGTGGCACTATGCCGGCATCCTCGGTATGCCGCGTCGCATGGCATTTTTCGACTACAGCGACCCCGCGATTGCGCCCGAGGCTATCACCGTTGTGCTCTCGTTCGTCGGTGCTCTGATTCTGGTCGCTTCGGCGGTGTTGTTCTTTATCGTGCTTGCAAGGGGGCACCGGGGCGCAATTGAACCCGCGCGTCGCTTCGAATTTAGCGTGGCAGTGCATCCTCCTCGTACCCTCCCGGTTGCGCTCAATAGCTTCGGACTCTGGATCGCGCTGATGATCGGACTTACCGTAGTGAACTATGGCTACCCGATTGCGCAGTTGTTGGCGCTCCCTCAGACTTCCGTGCCGGCCGTCTGGATCGGAGGGCAGCGATGAGGACACCACCGTCACCCGAAGCGCGCCTGTTCTCGCTGCGCAACCGTTGGTTCACCGTGAGCGTAGGGCTGACAGTCGCAGTTGCCGGCGTCTCGGCCCTGATAGGGTTCGTGTGGTTACCGTCGGCCCAGACCGACCCGCAGTTCAAAGGACTGTGGAACGCGATCTGTAGCGCGGCCGGGGTGCCGCAGCAATGGCTCGTCTCGCAGCCCGTGGTTTCGTCCACGAAGACAAGCACGGCAGTGCTTACTCCGCAGACCTTCGCGGGAACGGATGGACTTTCGATTGGACGCGGTGCGACGCTCTCACTGCGATGCACGATGTGTCATGGGCCGCAGGGACTTAGCTTCGCAAACTCACCGAATCTCGCAGGGCAGTACGAAAGTGTTGTGTATAAGCAGTTGAAAGATTTCCAGAGCGGAGCCCGCACGAACGCCGTGATGACCCCCATGGCTACGAATTTGAGCGATCAGGACATGAAGGACTTGGCGGCATATTACGCCTCGCTGCCTCGCGTTCGGGTCGGCGCGTCTGCAGTGCCTGCACCCGCTATCGTTGCGACGGGTTCCCCAATGCGGAATATTGCTCCCTGTGCCTCTTGTCACGGAGCCGCTGAAAACAAGCTAGGTGCGCCGTGGTTGGAGGGTGAGCCGCTCGTCTACATACGCCAGCAACTATTGGCGTTTGCAGGAGGGGAACGACATAACGATACCAGCGAGCAAATGCGCAACGTTGCGAGAAATATGACTCGCGACGAGATCGAAGCGGCCGCCAAGTTCTACTCCGGTCAACCATAACGGAAAACTGCATCTCGCACTCGTGCGATTGAGTCACGGGGAGATGCTGCCTCGGAAGTTCGTAAAGGCGCGGGCCATTTTCCGTCCGACAAGGCCGTGCTCAAACTAATCTGGCCGCAACTGCGTAACGTCGTCGTCAAGAGGCGCCCCCGTGATTAGCAGAGCCTCTGACTCAGTTCGCGCTCCGTTGCCACGAACGGCTCAACACTTCGAATTCTGAATTTCGATCGCCTCATACACGGCGGTCTCAAGAGTCAAGTGCAACGTTTAGCCAATCCGGCGGCAGCCAACTCCATGGCCATGGCTTCTTCCGGCGTTTTCCAGCCGAGCGTCTGACGTGGGCGCCCATTCATTAATTTGGCGATGTCGTTCAACTGCATCTGGGTGATGCCCGATAGGTCCATGCCCTTGGGCAGAAACTGACGCAATAGCCCGTTGGTGTGTTGATGTCCACGCAGAACTGACCCACCGGGGATGCGGACAAAATCTTGGACTACTTTGGAGGTAGTCCATGTATTCATACGAAGACCGCGTTCGGGCGGTCGAGCTGTACCTGAAACTCGGAAAGCGCGTCAAGGCGACAATCCGCCAGTTGGGTTACCCGACGAAGAATTCTCTCAAGGCGTGGTGCGAGGAATTCGAGAAGAGTGGCGATCTGCAGAAAGAGTATGTTCGCGTAAAGCCGAAGTACTCAGAAGAACAGAAGAACCTGGCACTTGAGCATTACGTCAATCACGGGCGCAGCTTCAGCTTCACCCTCAGGGCATTAGGCTATCCCTGTCGCCAGATACTGACGGCGTGGGTTCGCGAGCGCTATCCGGAAACCAGGAAACGCGTGGTTGGCAAGGCAGGCCGACCGGCCGTGTCATTGGCGACCAGGCAGCTCGCGGTGTACGAACTGTGCACACGGGAAGGAAGTGCACAGGCGGTGGCGCAAAAGCTGGACGTCGACAGGGTGTCGCTGTACAACTGGAAGAACCAGTTACTCGGCCGAGGGGCCCCTGCATCCATGAAGCGCGACAAGGGATCACCATCAGAGACGGATCGGGACGAACTGGAGCGGCAGGTCGAAGAGCTCCGGCGCGACATTCGCAATCTGAAGCTTGAACACGACCTGTTGAAGAAGGCGAATGAACTCGTAAAAAAAGACCTGGGCGTCGACCTGTCACTCCTGAGCAATCGGGAGAAGACGACGCTGGTTGACGCCCTGAGAGAAGAATACGGTTTGACTGAGCTGCTTGAGCGGTTGGACCTGGCGCGCAGCTCCTATTTTTATCATCGGTCGCCCATACGGGTTGCCGACAAATATGCAGATGTCCGTCGTACCGTTGCAGAGATCTTCGAGGACAATCACCGATCCTACGGCTATCGTCGGGTGCAAGCAGCGCTTAGCAGGCAACGGGTGTTTCTATCGGAGAAAGTCGTGCGTCGCCTCATGAAACAAGGCGGCCTCCACGCAGCAAGGCCCAAGCGGCGCCGATATCGCTCTTATATCGGGGAAATCAGCCCTGCCCCAGATAACATCATCAATCGCGATTTCCACGCGAACGCCCCCAACGAAAAGTGGGTGACGGATATTTCCGAGTTCCAGATTCCTGCGGGGAAGGTATATCTATCGCCCATGATCGACTGCTTCGATGGGATGGTAGTCAGCTGGTCGATTGGCACAAGCCCCGACGCAGAGCTCGTGAATTCCATGTTAGATGCGGCTATCGAGACCGTGACCGAGGACGACGAGACGCCGATCGTGCATTCCGATCGGGGTGGCCACTACCGTTGGCCTGGCTGGCTATCGCGGGTTGCAAAGGCTAAGCTGATCCGCTCCATGTCGCGTAAAGCCTGTTCACCGGACAACGCGGCCTGTGAGGGATTCTTCGGCAGGCTAAAGACCGAGATGTTCTATCCAGGAGACTGGCGTTCGACGACCATCGCGGAGTTCGTTGAGGTACTGGACGCCTACGTTCGCTGGTACAACGAGAAACGGATCAAGGGCTCCCTTGGCTATCTCAGCCCCATCGAGTACCGTGAAAGCCTTGGGTTAGCAACGTAAATCAGTCCAAGAAAATAGCCGCATCCCCGCAGTGTCGATTGTAGATTTCCTTGTCAGTTCTGGTCGAGTTCGGGCTCCAGGACGTTGGGTTTGGGGGATGTCTTTCTGAGCGATTCGCCGGTAAGCGTGATCCGGTGATGACGCTGCATGAGGCGGTCGAGCAGCGCATCGGCGATGGTCTCGTCACCGATCCATCCATGCCAGTGCTCGATCGGCAACTGGCTGGTCACGATTGTGGCTTTGCCCGCCGCGCGGTCATCGATCATCTCGAGCAGGTCGTTTCGAACCATCGCGTCGAGGGGAGCCATTCCCCAATCGTCCAGCAGGAGAACATCAACGCGGGCGACCTGCAGCAGCCATTTGGTGAAGCCGCCGTTGCCGTGCAGCACGCGCAGTTCCTCGCCGAGTCGCGGCACACGCAGGTACAACGCGGAGTGCCCGCGCCGGCAGGCATACTGCGCCAAGGCGCAAGCGAGCCATGACTTCCCCGCGCCGGTTGGGCCGCTGATGAGCAGGCTGTAGCCGGCTTCGACCCAGTCGCCGAGTGCCAGGCTCGTGAGCGAGCGCGAGTCCACGCCTCGACCGGAGCGGGTGTCGAGGTCCTCGATGGCGGCCTGCGGATACTTGAGGCGCGCCTGTTTGAGCAGTCGGGTCCGGCGCCGATCGTCACGCCAACTGGCTTCACGGTCGACCAGCAGCGACAAGCGTTCCTCGAAGCTCAGGCTGGCCGCACCGGGCTGAGTCAACTGTTCTTCCAGTCCGTCAGCGAAGCCGTCCAGCTTCAGGGTGCGCAGTTGGGTCAGGGTCTGTTGCATCATCATGGTGGGTTCTCTTTATTGGTAGTAGCTGGGGCCGCGTACATGCGCATGGCTCGGGCTGATCCAGTCGGCAGGCGTTGTCGCCGCAGCCCGGTCGCGGTTGTTGACCAGGATGGGGATCTACGCCGGAACCCCAGAAAATTCCGTCGTTCCACATTGTGAACATTAATCGGCTTATTCCAGCCGAAGAATGTTGGAGCGACGTCCGGTGAGTGACATGACGGTCTCGGTCACACGGACCATCAGGACCGTTACGCGGGGCCCAGTTCGATTACATTGTGGGACAGGTCGAGACAATCTTCGCAGTCCCGGCAAACCCAGTGCAGCATCGGCCCGACCGGATCTGGATGGTCGCTGAACGTTGTCAGCGCCGCGTCGTACTGAGCATCGGACGTGCTCGAGCGCAGTATCCGCTCGAGATTAGACTCGATGCTGTCCAGGCTGCATTCACCGATGCCGGACTTGAACACCGTCACACCGCCTGACGGGTTGACCGCGAAGAAGAAAAACGCCTTCGTGTCGACCATGTGCGACAGGATTGTCCTGGCGATGAAGTTGCTCGGATTGATCAGCGCATTGAAGATGCGGTAGCCGTAAAACTCTAAGCCGAAGTGTACGACCTCGAAGTCGTCGGTGCCGCGTATCGAGTGGCCAAAGTTGAAACCGCTGCGTGTTACGTCGTTCGGAATGTCATCCACCGGCCGCAGTGCCAGGCAAGCATAGTGCGTCTGGCCCTCGGCCACGAGTCCCATCGCAAAGCAGGGCGCGCGCTCGGCCAGCAAGGCCTCGACAAAATTCCGGTTCATGCGGAGCGTTGGCAGCATCGGGCATCCTTCATCGTGAATCAAATCAACATTTGCCGACCTGGCTGTGCGGTGCGTCGACGTCGAACATCAAAGGCTATACATCGTCGAGCTCGAACAGCGCGCGATCGGCGGGCCGCGACAGATAATCGTCCATCATCGCGCGGAAATCGGCTTCATCCCACTCGCCGCGATCGACACGCCGCAGCAACGCCTCGCCGGCCAGCATGATCTTTCGCTCGCGATCCGCGCGCGTTTGCTTGACCTGCTGGCGCTGCGCCTTAGCTGCCGCTTTGCGGGCTGTTTTCAGCTCCTGCAGCTTTTCGTCTGTCGCATCGAGACGACGTTTCAGCATGTTCATTCTGGCGTCCTGTTCGAAGAAGCGGTTTGCGCGGGAAACCGGCGCGCCGGCGTGCGCCGGTTCGTTACATTCGCGCCGTACTGTCGCGCCCAGGTGCGTACCGAGGGAGCGATATCGACTAACGTCGGCGGCATGTTCGGCAACACATCCATCGTCCAGCCACCCAGCCGCTTTGGCGCAATATACGCCGGTCGCCAGCTGCCGTCGGCCAGGATATCGATCACGAACAGCGACGTGCCGACGCTCAGTCGCCAGGTGTTGACCACGGCTGGGGGTAAAGGATTACCTGGTTGTGGCATCGTATTCCACCGTAACAGGAATAAGGGATTCCAAGCCAGAACCGCCGAAAATTCGATCACTCCAATTCGAGCCCTGCAATGAGCGCGTCCAGGTCGATTTTGTTGTCGCTTTGAAAAGTGTAGTGCCCGTTCAAAAGGATATGCCGCCAGGCTGCCGGTGATATCTGCGTAAGCCGCGCCAGCGCCTTGGCGTTGCCACTGGCCTCCCATTTCGTCAGTAGATGCGACAGAATCGCCGAGTTGTAAAAAATGATGACGTTGGCGATCAGCCGGGCGCACTGGTTGCTGATCTCGATTTCGATGTCGGTGCGGCCGGTCAATTCCTTCTTGCCGCCGACCTGGGCGATGGTCGAACGAAGCTGATGGTAAGACTCGAGGCGGTTTTGGGAGCGATGCACGTTTCGCTCGAGCTGCGGGTCGCGCAGGTAACGCAACGTGTAGATGGTACGAATGAGCTTATCGAACTCAAAAATCGCGCGACGTGTCGGGTTTTCCTGCGAGTACGTACATAGTTTGCGGATCAGCGAGCCCTGCGTGATCTCTTTGAGGCCCAGCGTGGCGACGATCTGATCGATATTTGTCTTCTCACTGGTGATGAGCTGCCGATCGATTTGTCCGATCGGCTGAATCAGGCATTTCTCGTACAGCGCCGGGTCGTCGATACAATACAATTCCTGCAACTGGTCATCGAGGTTTGTGAAGCGAGGCTCGAAGCGCAACCCGAACCAATACAGGATAGCGAAGTTGGCTTTGTTGATGCTGTGCATGTCGCCGGTGATCGCAGTCGGCACTATATCCGACGTGTTGCGATACCAGATGTCGAACACGTGATGCGCCTCGTACTCGTGCGCGCCGATTAGGTAGCCGTTCAACGGGACATGATTGCACAGCAGCGTGTAGGCGACGACGCCTTTGCCTCGTCCGAAGTATTTGCGCGAGTAACGCGCCTTCACGGTCGGTCGCTCGACGCCGAATTTCTGCCCATCGACGGCGCTGTACAGCGCATCGAGATCGAACGAGTAGTACGGGAAGATCGGCAGCGCGGCGATGGCGTTGCTGATGCAGTCGTTGGCCGCATGCAGCGTCGCCTGACGCAGATACTGCTGGTAGGTGCTATCCAGAACGTGGTACGGAATGTCGCTGGTGCGCGCCATGACATGGTTGCCATGGTTCATTGCCTGAGCGATGATAACCGCCATCAGGCTATCGGCGTCCGCTACCTTCTTCGCGTAGCGCGGCTGCAATGGCGTCAGCGCCGACAGGAACTGGCACTGGCCGTTGACGAAGCGGAACACGTCGGCAACATCGCAGAATGGCAGTTGCTCGTAGAATGCCTGCTCACGCACCTTCTGGTTCTCGGTTTTCGGTTTGCGCCAAATCAGCTTCTGCGTATCCTTGTCGTATTCCAGGTGCGTAAGCTTGCCCTGTTTCAGCTCTCGGTTGAAGGCCAGCCATTGTGCATGCAACTCGGCCGCTAACGCATCGAGTTGGGCATCGATTGGCTGCTGCAGGAACGGGATCTCCATCTGCGCCAGCGCGTCGGCCTTCTCGTTCATCGAAACAAGCTCGTCGGAGAAGTGACGATGTTGCAGACTGTCGTCGAGATAGATCTCTCCCGACTGGAAGCGCTTCCGGATCTGGCGGTACAACCAGAATTCGTAGCGATCGGCGTGCAAACCGGTCGGCTGACCATCAGCGCCGAAGATCAGCAGGTACGGTCGCAGGCGCTTCGGCAGCGTGGCCGCGGGACATTCGGCGAGCGGTCGTTGTGACAGGCGCTGCTGTTTGGCGAAGGCCCCCTTGACCCAAGCCAGCGCCGCGAGCCACGGGTTGTCTGGGGAGGTGCCGACGAAGTCGAGCTCGACGTACAAGGGGCGCAGGTGACGGCGAATACGTTTGGCTAGGCCGTCCACCGCCAACCAGTGTAGTGCCAGTTGACTCAGCGGCTTGACCGTCATGCGTTGCGCCGTGTTTTGTAGCACATCTTTGGCCATGATTTTATAGGCGCGCTGACGCACCTCGCCGAACGGCGTCGGATCGGCTACGCTGTCGTCCACATAGAGCGACAACAGGCGGCCGATCTGCGGCGTTTCCCGATGGCGTTTTACTTGCTCGGCGATGAGTGACTGTTTCGCGCCCGCGCTGCTTTCTTCCTCGAGCTGCTTCATGTGGAAGGCCATCGCATCGACCAGGTTGTCGGTGAGCTGTCGGAAGCGCACCCAGGCGTAACACAGCAGGTAGAGCTGCGCCTGATCCGCCTTCAGGTTGCGCAGGTCGTGGACGGTATAGAAGTTCGCCAGGCTTGCGTAGTACAGCACGTTCTGCTGCGAGATATCCAGCCGGGGCAGCAGCGTCCTGGCGATTTCGTGCAACGGCTGCAGCGTGCCGCGCTTTTCGCGTTCGCGGACCATCTGACGCCAGCCGAAATTCTTGGCATCCTGTTTCAGCGCCGCCAGTTTCGACAGAGTATCATCGCGCACCAGAAGTTGGTCTAGCGCGGTTTGGGTCAATTCGTCCAATACGCCGGTGAGCAGGTCGCCCAGCCGCCGACGTTCGACGGACAGGGCTTCGCTGACTAGCTCTTGCAAGGTCGTGTAGCCGGGCCGGATCATCTTGTGCTCATTGAGCCACACGATGAGCTCGGCGGCGACGAATCCCGGTGTCACGTCGCGACGTACGATCTGCGCGGCCTGCTGCATGAGTTGCGGCAGGAAGGCGGCCACCCACGGTCGATAGCCGTACAGTTCAGCGATCTGTTCGCGCTGGGCGTAGTACTCGTGCCGGGTGATCGGCTTGCGTTCGAACGGCTCGCCGTGGAAATAGCGGCTCAACACGAAATCGTAATCGTCCTCAACCTCGTCCCAATCGAAGCGGAAGAAGGCGTGCTTGGACTTGAAGTAGCCAATCTGCAAGATGCAATAGACCTGCGCGGGTATGGAGGGCCGGCTACTGGCGAGCGCCAGTTCGGATTCGGTCAATGCCAGGTATTCCAGCCGCTGCGCATCGTCGAAATCAGGCAGGCCATACAGGGCTTCCTGTTCGGCGTCGGAAAAGACGCTGAGCAGCTTATTCTTGTTGATCATCGACCATCCTCTCCACGCAACGTCAGATCCTTCAATTTTGTGATATCACGACATGGGGTACGACAGAAATATTGAACTCCCGCATTCTACAGAGATAAGCTTTATTATCTCTGTGGCATTGTTTCCATATTAAACTCGATGACATGAAAACGCGCCCCACGAGCCCGTCCGCCGCCGACATCCCGACCGACTTTCCTGATGCTGATGCACTGGCAGCGCTGCGTGCCTGGTACGAGGGCGCATCCTCGCGTGAGGCGGCACACCGGTACATGCAAGATCGGCTCAGCCACAGCCAGTCAGCCCGCGGCGTCATCGGCCAGATCCGCCGGCAACTGGCACTTTATGCCCGTAACCGACAGCGGGCAGATCTGGCCACGCTGTTCGAATGCCCGGCCCAAAAGCGTATGCATCATGCGCGCGCCACCACGCAGGCTGTCGAGCTACTGCGCATCATGCCTGCGCCAGCTCCGCAGATCGGCGACGACATTGCGCACTGGCTGCCGAATCGCGCTGCCCGCACCCTGCACGCGGCCGGCATCCGGACCCTGGCCGATCTCACGGTACGGATTCCGCGTCGCCGGCAGTGGTGGACCGTCATTCCGGGTCTCGGGCCGGCCAGTGCAAGAAGGATCGAGGCCTTCTTTGCCGCGTACCCGGCGCTCACGGAGCGGGCCCGCGCACTGATCATCGCGGATCGGCAGTCAGTCGTGACGCCTTGGGAGCAACTACGGCTACCGCACGAGATCGACGGATCCGCCGGCGCCTTCCGCGCACCGGTGTCGGCCTGCATCCTCGGCGTCGACAACGATTACGACGCTATCCAGGCATGGCTCGCGTTGCACGAATCCCCGGCCACGCAGCGGGCCTACCGCAAGGAAGCCGAACGGCTGATTCTCTGGGGCATCGTTGCTCGCGGCAAGGCGCTGTCTTCGCTGACCACCCGGGATGCCACCGACTACAGGGCGTTTCTGCGCAGACCTACACCGCGAGAACGCTGGGTCGGGCCACCGCGGCCGCGCACATCAACGGACTGGCGCCCGTTTGTCGACAACCTCTCGGCCCGTTCGATTGCGCATGCGCTTGCCGTGCTCAGCGCCATGTTCCGCTGGCTGGTCGAGCAGCGCTACGTCGTGGCCAACCCATTCTCCGGCATCAAGGTACGCGGCAGCAAGCGCGCCATGGCTCTTGAAACCTCGCACGCTTTCACCGAAGGAGAATGGATGCTGACGCGCACCATCGCCAACGGGCTCGAGTGGTCGTACGGCTGGCAGGCGCCCGCTGCGCAACGGTTGCGGTTCATGCTGGATTTCGGCTACGCAACGGGACTGCGGATCAGCGAACTGGCTGACGCCACACTGCGCAGCATCGAAGTCGACGCAGCCGGTGATCACTGGCTGCACGTGGTCGGCAAGGGCGGCAAGCCAGCCCGCGTTACCCTGACACCCCTAGCGCGCACAGCGCTGGACCGATATCTGCAGGAGCGGGGGCTTCCTGTCAGCCGTGCTCACTGGAATCCGACCACGTCCCTGATTGGCAGCCTTGACGACGCCGATGCCGGCATCAAGCCCTTGCGGCTGTGGGAAGTCATGCGCCGGTTTTTTCGGCTCGTCGCGCAGATTATCAAGAACGACCATCCGGTGCTGGCTGAAAAGCTGCATCGGGCCTCTCCGCACTGGATGCGGCACACCCATGCGACCCACGCGATCGCCAGAGGGGTTGAGCTGAGCGCCGTACGAGATAACCTGCGTCACGCGTCGATTTCGACCACGTCGATTTACTTGCATACCGACGATGTAAAGCGGGCACGGCAGTTCGGGCAGGCATTTACCGACTGAGTTACTCGCTCGGCACGTCAGGCAACAAACCGATTGACGTTCACAATGTGGAATGACGGAATTTTCTGGGGTTCCGGCGTAGAACCCCGAGTTCGGCTTCGTCGGGAAAGCCACGTTCGGTTTTGTCGATGGGGAGGGTGTCGCACGTTTTCATGACTACCAGTTTAGAACAAATTCGATGACGGACTGATAATGTGCGTTATCTGGCCATATGTGATGAAAACCTTCCTTGTACCTTTCGATGGCGTGATCGTCGTTGCACATCTCCATGCCCAGACCTCGAAATTGCGGACCGGGCGTCGGGGTCCGGGGAGCAATGGAACAGGGAAGTCAGTTAAGCCCGGTGAACGTGCTGGGGGGCCCTCAAGATTCGATTTTTTCGTATGCCAGGCGGCGAGGCGCTCTAGGGAAACGCTGATCAATGAGCCTGTCGTCCGCATAACGGAC
The DNA here is from genome assembly GCF_002223205.1 of Burkholderia sp. AU27893. Taxonomy (NCBI): domain Bacteria; kingdom Pseudomonadati; phylum Pseudomonadota; class Betaproteobacteria; order Burkholderiales; family Burkholderiaceae; genus Burkholderia; species Burkholderia sp. AU27893. The sequence goes on from NZ_NKFD01000007.1 coordinate 16,205, forward strand.
GAGGCAGGTTGCAATTTTCAGATTGACGTAGGAATTTGACGACATGCGAGGTGAGTTTCGCTCGTATTCGGGCCTCACTTCCCGCGTTTTTCACACACATGACGGATTGCTCCCATGAGTCGACAACAGCTGATTTTTCGCGATCACCAGGTTCGCCAGCGCGAACAGACTGAACAGCTGTGCCGTGTTCCTGGCTAGACCCTTGTAGCGCACCTTGCGATGACGAAACAGGTTCTTCACGACATGAAACGGATGCTCGACCCGGGCGCGGATCTGCGCCTTGGTTCGCTCGACCGCGATCACGAGGTCCTTCAGCGGACCTTCCTGCATCGCCCTGATCTTTCCGCGCTTGAGCGCCACGTGCCACTTCACCGTCTTGCCCTTCATCTCCTCGCGCTTGTCCACGCCGGTGTAGCCCGCATCGCCAAACGCTTCCTGCTCATGACCGTGCAGCAGGGCGTGGGCCTGCGATACGTCCGGCTCGTTGGCCGCCGTGGTGACCACGCTATGCACCAGACCCGAGTCGGCGTCGACGCCGACATGGGCCTTCATGCCGAAATACCAGTCGTTGCCCTTCTTCGTCTGATGCATCTCCGGGTCACGGCTCTTCCCGGCGTTCTTCGTGGACGGCGCAGCCTCGAAGATCGTCGCATCCACCAGCGTGCCTTCCTTCATCATCAGCCCGCGCTCGCACAACTCGATGCCGATCTCGTCGAACAGCTTTCGCGTCAGTGCGTGCTCGACCAGCAGGCGCCGGAATTTCAACAGCGTGGTGGCGTCCGGCACGTTCTCGCGCGCCAGGTCGATGCCCGCGAAGGCGCGCATCGCGATGCTGTCGTAGAGCGCATCTTCAAGCCCTTCGTCCGACAACCCGTACCACTGCTGCAGCAAGTAGATCCGCAGCATCCGTTCCAGGCCAATCGGCGGCCGGCCACGCTCGCCCTTCGGGTAATACGGCCCGATCACCGACAGCAGCCGCGACCAAGGGACGACCTTCTCCATCTCGGCCAGAAAGCGTTGACGCTTGGTCACCCGCTTCTTGCCCGCACTTTCCGCTTCCGCAAAACCGATCTGCCGCTGCATCGTCGTGGGTCCGTTCCGTGAGCTTCTTTCTACAACGCCCTTGGCCTCGTCAGCGATGACCGCCAAGCCGAATTGATCAGTGTTTCCCTAGCTTCCGAATGTCGCTGAACGAGGTAGAAACCGCCCTTCGAAACACTATCGCGGTGCCAGCGGTCCGAACCAATAGGACGCGGCACGCCTCCATCCGTCAGGATGTCGCTGCCGGTAGTGCACGCACCATCGGGCCCATAAGCGGAGCGGCCACTTTCGCAACTTCGTCGGGTGTGCCCGCCCGTTTCACCGGGCAACCGTCAAATATCCGTCGACAGCCGGCGCCACGTAGTCCCGATAGTTCAACGTCGGATAAGCGGTGTCGTGGATACGGTTCATTGATCCAGGTCAAGGACCCGGCCAGCTGGAAGGCATGGTATTCGGCTGAGTCCGAGCTGCCAGGCAGATTTAACGATCTGGTTCCGCGCGACGTCGGCCATTGCCCGGATCGCAGGATCGCGATAGGACTATCTCGGATATCGCTCGCACTGCTGGCATGATCCGGATAGGCTTACCGTTACCGTGCATTTTGTCCAGCACCGTCGCTCGGGAAATAAAGAGTAAAGGTGGTACGAACGCCATCGCTCACAACATCAACCTTTCCGTGATGCAATTCCATGATCGACTTGACGATGGCTAATCCCAGCCCTGCGTTTTTCGCGGCACCATGTCTCGATGCGTCGGCGCGGTAGAAGCGCTCGAAGATTTTGTCGAGCTGTTCGACCGGGATGGCTGGCCCCTGGTTTGTTACGCTGACGACGGAGTATTTCTGAGTCGCCGACACGGCCAGCTCAATGGTCGAGCCTGGTCTCGCATGGTCGAGCGCATTCGATGTCAAGTTGCTGACTGCTCGTCTGAACAAGGTTGCGTCGGCGAAAACGGGTGCGTTCCCTTTCACGTCGATGTGGACCCCGGCGTCTTCAGCAAGACCCTGAAAGTACGACGCCAGCCTGCGCAGTTCGTTACCCGCGTCCAGTTCGACCGCCTTGAGATGCAGTTGGGCATTGTCCGTTCGCGCGAGGAACAGCATGTTCTCAATCATTCGCTGCAGGCGCTCGCATTCCTCGATGTTCGAATCGATGAGTGCCTCGTATTCGTCGGCCGTCCTCGCGCGCGACAGCGTGATTTGCGATGAGCTGATGATGTTCGCCAGCGGCGTGCGCATGTCGTGTGCGAGATCCGATGAGAATTGCGAAAGGCGCACGAATGCGCGCTCGAGACGGTCCAGCATGCGATTGACAGAGACGGCCAGCTCTCGAAGCTCGACAGGTCCACCACGAATATCGAGGCGCTCGTTCAGATTGTGAGCCTCGATGGTCGACGTCTGGCGGCCAATGCTTTTGACGGGACAAAGTCCGCGACGGGCAACGGCGTAGCCGAGCGCACCGACGAGGATGGCACCGACGGCTACGGCAAACCAGATATCTACCCGATAGCTTTCGAGCAGCGATTGCCGGTCGGCTGCCGTTCGAACCAGTGACACGTGTACGAGTTCACCGGAAGGCAGCCTCTCATCAGCAACGATGCACCGGGAAAGTCCGATACCCTCTGGCGAGCAGGCGTACGGCTTGCCGATGGGGTGGGTCTCTGTGACGAGACCCTTCAATGTTCTGCCAGGTTTGTCGGTGTGTTCGACCAACGGCTCATTTTGTCCGTCGTAGATGCCGAGATACACCCCCGGATGGGACAGCAACACCTCATGAAAGCCCGCAGGGTTTGCTCGAACCACGCTCGTCGAACCGCTCAGGCGAACCAACTGCAGGAACTGGCTCAGCTTGCCGCTGATTTCGATGTCATCGCGTCGTTGCAACTCAGCGGAGAGCGACCTGTAGAGATAGGCTCCGGTCAGTGCGAACACCAGACCGGCAGCGAGGGCAAACGCGAGCGTCAATCGCCTGAGCAGCGAATACGACGCGCGAGCGTCGGTCCGGACCGTCACGAGCGGTCCTCGAGCACGTAGCCCATGCCACGAATTGTATGGATGAGCTTCTTGTCGAACGAGTTGTCGATTTTTGCCCGCAAGCGCTTGACGGCCGCATCGACCACGTTCGTGTCGCTATCGAAATTCATGTCCCAAATCTGGGAGGTGATGAATGTCCGTGTGAGCACCTCGCCTTCGCGTTCGGCAAGGAGCTGCAACAGCGCGAACTCCTGTGCGGTCAGGTCGATTCGGGTGTCGCCACGCCGCACCCGCCGTTTGATGAGGTCAACCTCGAGGTCGGCAATGAGCAGCATGTCCCGCGCATTCCGTGGTGAACGCCGCAGTAGTGACCGGATGCGGGCGAGGAACTCGGCATACGCAAAGGGTTTAGGCAGATAGTCGTCGGCACCCAGCTCAAGGCCGGCCACCTTGTCCTCGACTGCCTCCCGGGCAGTCAACAGCAGCACGGGTGTTTGTTTCTGCTCCCGCAGGCGCTTGAGCACCTCGAAACCATCTAGTTCCGGCAGCATGACGTCGAGCACGATGAGGTCGAAGTTCTCGTGCAGCGCGAGAAACAGGCCGTCCTTTCCGTTTTCGGCGACGTCGACCGTGTAGCTCGCTTCCATCAACCCCTTGCGGAGATATGACGCCATTTTCGGTTCGTCTTCGACTATGAGTATCCGCATGGCTATGTCGTATGGCTGTCGGGGAATGCGCGCGGTCAATGTGCTGCTTGGAGCATACGGCGGCCCGGATGAGTGAAAAATGACGGCTACATGACAGATTTTTCATGAAACGCCCCAAGCGTACCGCATCGGCACCTCGTGCCAACGACTGCCGGAGCGTTCGGCACGCCCCAATCCGGGACCGCCAATGAAATTTTGGTCATTTTGTGGTCACGCCGTCGTCACCCATCCGACGATAAGCTGAACTCGAATGTCGTGACCGCGTAGCGAAACAGCGATCGGTTACACCCTGACACGTTCTCGAACTTACAGCCTTTATCACTGCGTGCTAGACTCCGCTCCCATGTCGTATTGGCGCAAACTTTTCATCGTTGTGTTGCTGGCACTGAGCCTTCCGGTTCAGTCGTTCGCGGCTATCTCGATGAAATGTGTTGCCGCGCATGCAGACGCGGGAGAAGGGGCAACCCAGCATGCGGAGCAGGCCGCGTCAGAGCACCACCATGAAATGCATGGCGTGGCGTTCGCTGACGACGACCATCCCCATCATTACCACGGTAACGCCCACCACGCGCATTCGTGCTCGACATGCGCATCCTGCTGCTTCGGTACAGGACTGCCAGCCGTACCGGTCGTTGCCGTATCCACGGACGCTACCCGCGTCGCCATTCCCCTGCCGTCTTCCGCCGGTGTCGTGTCGTTCCTGACCGACGGCATCGAACGCCCTCCTCGCTGCCTTCTCGTCTAGTTCTCCATCGCGGTCAATGACCTGCGATGTGCCATCCGTACTGGCGGTTCTGCGTGGACCCGCCAGGTGACTCACGACGAGAAAACGTATGCGATTGATCACTGCAGCGCTACTGAGCGCGGCGGCTACTTTGCCGGCGCTTGTGCACGCCACGACAACAATTCCCGACCCGACCGACGCAGCGGCCTCCGTGCCGGCGGTGACCGTCCCGTCTGCCCTCGAGGGATATCGCCCCTATAGCGACGCGGATAACCCGACCTGGCAGCAACTGAATCAGGCTGTCCAGGGCAAACCGTCTATGGGCGGCATGAAGCACGGTGGCACGCCGAGCCAGCCGGCCAACAACAACCATTCGAACCACTCGTTGCACGGGGAACCCGCCAAATGATGCGACGATTCGTTTCTACTCGAATGGGGGCGGGAGTCGCCGTCTTGGTGTTTCTCGCCGGGTGTACGACGTTCTCCAAGGACGGCGGGTTCAATACGGTGTCGTCGACTGCCAGGGAACGGCTCGGCAAGGACGCCGTCATCGTCAAGACGGACGCCGACCGCGACGCTGCGGCGAAACGAACGCAGGAACTGCTCTCGAAGCCGCTCAGCATGGACGACGCTGTCCAGGTTGCGTTGCTGAACAACCGCGGTCTTCAGGTTTCCTATGCCGAACTGGGGCTGTCGGAAGCCGACCTGGTACAGGCTGGTCGCCTCCCGAATCCGGGATTCACGTTCAGCCGGACGCGCGCGGGCAACGGCGACCTGAACATCGGCCGCACGTTCTCGGCGAACGTTCTCAGCATCCTGACGTTGCCGTTCGCTGCGCATATCGAAGGGCGCCGCTTCGAGCAAACGAAGCTCGAAACCGCCGACGCCATGCTCAAGATAGCGGCCGAGGCGCGCCGCGCGTATGTCAACGCGGTAGCCGCCGAGCAGGCGGCCAAGTACGCGGAACAGGTGAAAGACTCGGCGGATGCCGGCGCGGAATTGGCTTCGCGCATGCGTCAGGCCGGGAACTTCAGCAAGCTCGATTACGCCCGTGAGCAGGCGTTCTATGCGGACGCGGTGGCGCAGTCAGCCAAGACGCACCAGCAAGCCGTGGTCGCACGCGAAAAGCTGACGCGAATCATGGGGCTGTGGGGCGCGGGTACGCAATACACACTCCCGGACCGTCTGCCCGACCTGCCGAAGCAAAGGCCCGACCTCAACGACCTGGAAAGCTATGCGATGCAGAACCGCCTCGACATCCAGGCGGCGAAGCTGCAGACCCAAAGCGTTGCGTCTTCTATGGGGCTCAGCAAGGCCACGCGGTTCATCAACGCGCTCGACGTCGGTTACCAGAACAACTACGAGACCGACAAGGGTCACGAGCACGGCTACGAAATCAGCGTCGAGATTCCGATTTTCGATTTCGGAAGCGCCAAGGTCGCCCGGGCCGAAGCGACTTACATGCGTTCGGCGAACCAGCTTGCCCAGACGGCGATTGATGCACGTTCCGAAGTGCGCGAATCGTACTCGGCCTACGTCACCAGCTACGACGTTGCGAAGCACTATCGCGACGAGGTCGTGCCCATTCGCAAGACCATCTCGGACGAACTTCTGCTTCGGTACAACGGCATGCTCGCCAGCGTCTTTGAGTTGCTCGCCGATTCGCGGGAGCAGGTCGGCGCAGTCAACAGCTACATCGATGCATTGAAGGACTACTGGCTGGCGGAAACGGACCTCCAACAGGCGGTTGGTGGCCGTCTGCCGCAGGCCGGCGACAAGCAGGATTCGAAAGAGCCGGCGCCGCAACGACCGGTAGTCATGAGCGCTCCCAACAGCACGCAGCCCGCGCTTCAATCGACGTCAGCTCCCGCGGCGCAATCGGCGCCGGCAATGGATTCGGAAGGTAAATAACATGGTGTCCCGTCGACAATTTCTCAACGGCTCGGGTGCAGCGCTGGTGGGCGCGGCCCTGGTCAGCAAGGCTGGTGCCGCGTCGTTGCCCGAAGCGCCGACCATGGCGAAAGCCACCACGCAACCCCCTCTCGTGCCGCCGAACGGCCGCCCGTATACGCCGGTCACGACGCTGAACGGCTGGACGCTGCCGTGGCGGATGAAAAACGGATGGAAGGAATTCCACCTGACGGCCGAACCGGTCGTACGCGAGATGGCGCCTGGCATGAAGGCGAATCTTTGGGGTTACAACGGGCAATCGCCCGGCCCGACCATCGAGGCCGTCGAGGGCGACAAGGTTCGCATCTTTGTGACGAACAGGCTGCCCGAGCACACCGCCGTTCACTGGCACGGGATGTTGTTGCCGAACGGCATGGATGGCGTCGGCGGCCTTACTCAACCGCACATCCCGCCCGGCAAGACCTTCGTCTACGAGTTCCAGCTCGAGAAGCACGGCACGTTCATGTATCACCCGCATGCCGACGAGATGGTACAGATGGCGATGGGGATGATGGGGCTGTTCATCGTGCACCCGAAAGACCGCAGCGTGATGCCGGTCGACCGTGACTTCGTGTTTCTGCTGGCGGCCTACGACATCGACCCTGGCAGCTACACGCCGCGCGTCAACGAGATGACGGACTTCAACATGTGGACGTTCAATTCGCGCGTGTTTCCGGGCATCGACCCGCTGCCGGTACGCGCGGGCGACCGCGTGCGCATCCGCTTCGGCAATTTGACGATGACGAACCATCCGATTCACCTGCATGGCTACCACTTCGAAGTGACGGGCACGGATGGCGGCTGGATTCCGCCGTCGGCCCGTTGGCCGGAAGTTACGGCCGATGTGGCGGTCGGGCAGATGCGCGCCATCGAATTCACCGCGAATCGTCCCGGTGACTGGGCATTCCATTGTCACAAGTCGCACCACACGATGAACGCGATGGGACACCAGGTACCCAATCTCATCGGCGTCCCGCAGAAAGACCTCGCGAAGCGCATCAACAAGCTGGTGCCGGACTACATGGCGATGGGTAGCACGGGCGGTGCGATGGGCGAGATGGAGATGCCGTTGCCCGACAACACCTTGCCGATGATGACGGGCACGGGACCGTTCGGGCCGCTGGAAATGGGCGGCATGTTCACGGTCGTGAAGGTGCGTGAGGGGCTCGGCCGAAACGATTACCGCGACCCGGGTTGGTTCAAGCACCCGAAGGGAACCGTAGCTTACGAATACACCGGCGAACTGCCGGACAGCTGAACAACATAACAAGGTCGGGCGTGACCCGGCCATCCGCTTCATCAACTCAACTCTGGAGAAATGCACGATGAAAAAAGCACTTGTTTCGATTGCGATGGGCTGTGCACTGGTTGTTTCCGCTGGTGCGTATGCAGCAGGCGACATGAGCAACATGGACATGAGCGGTGGCGCCAAGCAAAGCGAGGACGCGAAAAACAGCATGTCGCACGGCGAAATCAAGAAAGTTGACGCCGCCAACGGCAAGCTGACCATCAAGCACGGTCCGCTTGAAAACCTTGGCATGGAAGCCATGACGATGGTCTTCAAGGTCAAGGACCCGGCGATGCTTTCGCAGGTCAAGGTCGGCGACAAGATTGATTTCGTGGCCGAGGAAGTGAACGGCGCACTTACCGTGACGAAGCTGCAGAAGCAGTGAGGACATCCGGCGGGGTGCGGCTGTTCTGCGGCCCCGCCTTGACCATTCGAGACGAGCAAGAACATGAAGACTTTCACATTCAGCCGGTTTGCTGGCCTCGCCGCGGCCAGCGCTATCGCACTCGCACCCGCCGCGGCGTTTGCGCACGGCAAACTGGAAAGCGCAGCACCCCCATCAGGCAGTACGGTCGATGTAGCGCCGGACGTTTTGCGTCTGACCTTCAACGAAGACCTCGAGCCGACATTCAGTTCGGTGAAGGTATCCGACGCGAGCGGCACCGCCGTCACGAAGGAAAAGGCAAAGGTCGACGGAGCTAATCCGCGTGTCATGACAGTCGCGGTGCCGAAGCTGGCTTCGGGTACGTACACGGTTCAGTGGGCCGTGATGACAGCCGACGCACACAAGACCAAGGGCACCTACACGTTCAAGGTGAAGTGATGAACGAAGGGTTCCTCGGCATCCTGCGACTCGTGTCGGTGGCCATTCAGAACGTCGGTTTCGCCGTCGTCGTCGGTGCGCTGCTCAGTGGCCAATGGCTTGCGCGTGGCGAGTCGACCTGGCAGGAGCGGGTCGGCCGGCGGCTTATCGTCACGCTTCGACTAGCGTCCATCGTCTCGTTGCTGGCGAGCACGCTCTCGTTCTGGGCGCATTGCGCACTGATGAGCGACTCAACGCTATCGGAGGCCGGGCCGGCCGTGTGGTCGATGCTTGCGGGAACCGGTTTTGGACATGCGTGGTTGGTTGGCGCGTTTCTTACGCTCGGTATTGCCGTACTGTCATTCGTGAGGTCAGGAAACGAAGCCCGCTTCCCGTTCGCGATATGGGTGGCGTTGGCTGGCGTCGCGCTTGCGCGCAGTAACGGTGGGCATCCTGTCGATGCGGGACTGTTCAGTCTGCCTGTCTGGGCGGATTGGCTGCATCTGCTTGCCATTAGTGCGTGGGTCGGGCTTGTACTGGTGACGACCTATGTCGTGATGCCGCGCCTGCTCGATGCGCCTGGGAATGAACGACTCACCAGCGCGTCGTTCGTGCAGTCGCTGTCCGACACATCGACCTATGCATTGATTGTTCTGTTCAGCACCGGCGCGTACAACGGTTGGAGAGGAGTCAATGTTCCTGCCAATCTGTTGGGGTCGACTTACGGGCAAGTGCTCATGCTCAAACTTGCGCTCGTACTGGTTGCCGCGGCACTCGGCGGACACAATCGTTTCTTCGAGATGCCGACGCTTCTGTCGACGCTGAAAAATCCGTCGAAGGCCGTGCCGAGCGGGCCGCTTCGCCGATTTGGCATGGTGCTGCATGTGGAGTCTCTCGTACTGGTCGGCGTGCTGATGGTGGCCGCCGTGCTCGTCTCGAGTCCGCTGCCAGGCACAACGTAATCGACACGCCGTCATCGTCCGTCCACGCGGGTGGTTCGCCCACGCAGATTCGTTGTTCTCGTGCGGCGACCATCCCTTGCAAGCCCGGCTGATTGGCCGGGCTCTTTTTTTGTACGCGGGTTTCGCGTCTTCGAGTGGTGCGATCGGAGATGAACGCCGCGTGACCAAAAGATCATTTTCACGTCACGGCTCAATCAGAGCCACCTCTCCAGAATGTGTCTCATTGGAGTCGCATATGGAGGCTCCACGTTTCGCAACGGAGAGAAAACATGAATATTCGAATTGTCGCTGCCATGGTTGTCGCCGCATCTGCTGCCACGTCCGCTTTCGCCGATAGCGGCCACGACTATCCCAACGTCGCTCAAAACAGCAATCCCGTATCGAACACTGCCGCTGTCTCGCCGGCTCCGACCGTGAGCCAATCCGGGAACCCTGCTTCGCAGGGCAAGACCCGGGAGCAGGTCCGGCAGGAACTGATTCAGGCCTATCACGATGGCCTGTTGCCAATCAGGAAGCATGACTACCCGCCGAGCGCAGCAACCATCGCCCGCAACAAGGAGCTCCATAAGCTTTCCGAATCGAAATGGGCAGCCCAGCATTGACGAATTCCACACTCTGTCGAGACGGGTAGCGCGGAGCCTTGTTGCTGTTCGCCGCCTCTTACCCTTTGACGTGCCTGACGCGGATGTGTCGAGATCGCCTGTCTTTGGGAGCCCAACGTGAATCCATTCGGTCGCGTGGCAGGTTTTACTACGGTGACTTTTGCTGCATTACTCGTCTTGTCTGGCTGTACGAGTCTGGTGCCCCGGACTTCGGAAGCCCCCGGCGATGAGTCGACGAGGCAGGGGGCCATCAGGTTGCCAACGTCGTATCCCTGCCAAAACCTTCACGTCAAACCACCGAACTGTCCTCCGCGATGACGTAAATCCGCGTCCGTTCAGCGGTCCGGCCGTTCCAAAAACAAAGAGGCATGCCCGTGTAGCCCGACCGACTGTCAAACGTAACGCACTTCGGTGATCATGCCGGACTTCATGTGATAGAGATTGTGACAATGCATCAGCCACCGGCCTGCATTGTTGGCATCGAACGCCAGGGTGACCTTTGCCATCGGCGGGACATGCACCGTGTCACGCAGCGCCCCGGAGAACGTTTTGCCATTGAGCGCGACGATCTGAAAGTGGTGCCCGTGCAGATGCATCGGATGGGCCATCATCGTGGTGTTCTGGAACGTAATAGCCACCCGCTGTCCGCTGCGGATTTTCACCGTGTCGCGATTGTCCCAGCCCTTGTGGTTGATTCCCCACGTATACGGCTGCATCGAACCGGTCAGCATCAGCACAGAATGCGAATCGACGGGACGGTCTGCCAGCGGCCTGAGCGCAGACAACCGCAGTTCCTGATCGAAGCTCACCGGTCCAGCGGCGGCTGTCGCCCCCGCGACCTTGCCCACGTTGACGCCTTTAGAGGCGAGAATAATCCCCGTCTGTTGTCTGGCTCCTTCCCGTACGGCGAGAATCGGCCACGCTCCGGTCCCGTTGGGCAGGTCAACGAGAATATCGATCCGCTGAGCCATCGCTAAACCAAAGCGGCTGCCTGTCAGCGGCTGGACGGCGTTGCCGTCGACCGCCGCGACCGTACCTCGCAACGAGCCGAGGTCAACGTGGAAGTTGGTGGATGAGGCGCCGTTGATAATCCGCAAGCGCACTCTTCCGCCTTGCTCGACCCGGATGACTTCCGGGTCGTCGAGCGTGCGGTCGTTGGCGAGATAGGCATCGAAATCGACATCGTTAAGGTCCATCTTCATGCCGGGCATTTGATCCGGCATGCTACTGCCGCCCATGCCACCCATGCCACCCATGCCACCCATGCCACCCATGTCAGACATGCCGTGCATACCGCCCATCCCACCCATGCCGTGGGGCTGCGCGCCCGACTTTTGACCGGTCATGGCTCCCTTGGAATCTGCGTTGCCCTTCTGCAGCTCTGAGAACACTTCGGCGGGATCGCGGAACAGGAAATCCTCCAGAAAGATCGCCACCTCCTGGCGGTCAGCCCGTACATCGTCGGCCGTGCGCACAACCAGTGGAGCGGCCAGCAGTTTCTGATGCTGGAAACCATGATGTGAGTGCATCCAGTAGGTGCCGGGGCGCGCGGCAAAATCATAGGCGCGCCGCTCCCCTGGTTGAAGCGCCGGCACGCCGAACTGGGTCACGCCGTCCTGATCGGACGGGGGCGTCTGTCCGTGCCAGTGGACAATGGTGGGTTCGTGCAGGCGGTTGTCCAGTTCCACGGCAAAGCGCTCGCCCGGTTCGAGGAACAGGCCGCGCGTGCCGTCCGGCTGATGCAACCCGTACACCGTCGCAGCACGGCCGTTGACCTCGATCGAACGGGTATCGACAATAAGGCGACGCGAAGTGCCGCTCACATTTCCATTCGCGACTTCTTTTGAACCGCTTGAGGGCCATTCTGCGCATCCGGTTAGCACGGCCGAGGCGGCGGCAGCGGACGTCAGCAGGAATTGACGGCGAGATAGTGACATGGGGCGCCCCTGGTTTCATGGGTTACGATCATGACGGCAGCGCTCAATGCCGCCGGTTTCTTCTGCGAAAAGTCAGATTTTCACGTTCCGCAACCGTAGCGCGTTGGTGATAACCGATGCCGAACTCAGGCTCATGGCCAGTGCGGCGATCATCGGGGACAGCAATAATCCGGTGAACGGATACAGTACCCCTGCCGCCAGAGGCACACCCAGGGCGTTGTACACAAACGCGAAGCCGAGGTTCTGCTTCATGTTCCCGATTGTCGCCTCGGACAACTCCCGGGCTCGCGCGATGCCGCGCAGGTCTCCTTTGACGAGGGTCACCTGTGCGCTGCTCATCGCTACATCGGTGCCGGTGCCCATCGCGACGCCCACGTCCGCCTTGGCAAGCGCGGGCGCATCGTTGATACCGTCACCGGCCATGGCTACAACCTTGCCTTCCTGCTGGAATTTCGTCACCAGCGCCAGCTTGTCGGCTGGTTTGACCTCGCCATGGAATTCACCGATGCCGAGCTTCGTCGCGACAGCCCTGGCGGTCACGACACCGTCGCCCGTCGCCATCACCACGCGGATACCGTCTTCCTTGAGCCGGGCCAGTGCCTCGGGTGTCGTTGCCTTCACCGGGTCCGAAACCGCGAGCAGGCCGGCCAGCATTCCATCAACCGCCAGATACATGACGCTGGCGCCCTGCGCACGCAGCGTGTCCGAATTTTCCGTGAGCGTCCCAACGTCGATGCCGTCGGCCTGCATGAGGGTGGTGTTGCCCAGCGCGAGATTGCGGCTGCCGACCAGTCCTCGCACGCCAATCCCGGTGCTCGACTCGAAGTGCTCCACCTTCTCGAACGCGAGCCGCCGTTCACGGGCCGCATCCACGATGGTCGCAGCGAGCGGGTGTTCGCTACCCTGGTCAAGACTGGCCGCGAGCCGGAGAACATCCTCTTCCGCATATCCATTCACGCCGATTGCGCGTTCGAAGGCAGGGCGACCTTCGGTCAAGGTGCCTGTCTTGTCGACGATCAGCGTGTTGACCTTCCGGAAGTTCTCAATCGCAGCCGCATCCCGAAAAAGCACACCGTTCGACGCGCCTTTGCCACTCGCGACCATGATGGACATGGGAGTCGCCAGCCCAAGCGCACAGGGACAGGCGATGATGAGCACCGCCACGGCATTGATAAGCCCGTAGACCCAACTGGGCTCGGGTCCGAAAAAGCCCCAGGCGACGAACGTCAGGATGGCGACGCCGACCACCGCGACGACGAAAACTCCCGCGACCTTGTCAGCCATGCGCTGCATGGGTGCCCTGGAACGCTGCGCCTGCGCGACCATCTGGACGATTTGTGCCAGCATGGTCTGGGAGCCGACCTTCTCCGATTTGATGATGAGGCTTCCGGAGGTATTCATGGTCGCGCCGATGACGTGGTCACCCACCCGCTTGCTGACGGGAATAGGTTCGCCCGTAATCATGGACTCATCGAGCGCGCTGGAACCCTCCGTCACAACGCCGTCGACCGGAACCTTCTCGCCTGGTCTTACGCGAAGGAGGTCGCCGACATGGACGTGAGCCAGTGGAACGTCCTCTTCTGTGCCGTCGGCGTTGATACGCCGCGCGGTCTTCGGCGCCAGTCCCAGCAGTGCCTTGATGGCAGCGGACGTCTGCGACCGAGCCTTCAGTTCGAGCAGTTGCCCGACGAGCGTCAACGAAATAATGACGGCCGCGGCCTCAAAATACACGCTCACACGACCATGTGCGGCAAATGCCTCCGGGAAGACTCCTGGAACGACTGTCGCGATGACGCTATAGACATAGGCCGTCCCCGTACCAAGTCCGATGAGCGTCCACATGTTCGGGCTGCGATTGATGAACGAGCGGGTGCAACGTTCGAAGAACGGCAAGCCCGCCCACACGACGACCGGAGTCGAGAGAGCCAGTTCGACCCAGCTCTGTGTGGACGCTTCCATCCAGCCCAGCCGGTGGCCGAACATGGCCAGGACGAACACCACGGCCGTCAGCGGCAGCGTCCACCAGAACCTGCGTCGAAAATCCGTCAGCTCGGGATTCTCTTCGTCCTCGAGACTGGGCAACAAGGGCTCAAGGGCCATACCGCACTTCGGGCAGTTGCCAGGATGGTCCTGGCGAATTTCCGGATGCATCGGGCAGGTGTATATCGAGCCCTCCGGCGCAGCCTCAACCGACGTGCTGGTCGACGGTTTGACATATCGCAACGGGTCCGCCCGAAACTTCTTCTGACATGACGCACTGCAGAAGAAATACGGATGTCCATCGTGCTCGCTGCGAAATGGCGAATCCGCCGTGACAGACATGCCGCACACCGGGTCCCTGAGCGCGCCGTCGGGACCTTCGGACATTTCACCGTGGCCATGTCCGTGGTGCGCCGCGTGATTGCCATCGGCATCCCCGCTGGCCTGACCTTGCGCGGCGTGCGCAGCATGGTCTTGGTGGCCGCCCGCGCCGTGGCTCGCGTTCAGGTGTTCGGGAGAAGTTTCGCCGTCGTTACGCTGTCCGCTCATTTTCCGTGCTCCGCGTTGTCTTTCACACTGTGCACAAATTGCGTCGCCTGTCGTGCCGTCCATTGGTAACGCTGGCCGCTATGGTCTGTTGCGGGGACGCCGACCGGCCAGCTTGCTCGTTCCACGAGTGCAGGGGAACGCGCGGCCGCCGGTGTGATTATCCGCCCCTGAGCCAGGCTGGTCCCGAGAAACGGGATAGTCGAAGGCTTCGTGGCCTGACCTTCAGATGTGTAAGCTCATGCGAGCGCGGCGGGACTATATCCGGCCTCCTGTATCGCCGAAAGAAATTCACCCGCCTCGCGTGACGACTCGATGCGCACGATCCTGGTTTCCAGGTCGACGGTCACGTGTGCCGCCGTATCGACTTCCTTGACCGCTTTCGTTACGACGCCCGCGCAGTGCCCGCAGGTCATATCCTTGATGGTCAGTTCCATTTTCCAACTCCGTTCCGTTGAATCATTTCAGTTACAACCTTTCGCTGCGGGGCAGGTCAAGGGGGCGTCAATGCGCCGCGCCAGCCAGTTTCTCCAGAATCGGACAGTCAGGGCGTGAGTCCCCTTTGCAGTGGGCTGCCAGATGCCGGAGCGTATCCCGCATTTCCACCAGTTCCTGAATGCGTAGATTCAGGTTGGCAATATGCTCATTCGCGAGCCGTTTGACCTCGCCGCTGGACCGGCTGCGGTCTTCCCAAAGGGCCAGCAGCACCGCAATCTGCTTCGTGGAAAAACCAAGATGTCGGGCCTGCCGGACGAAGCGCAGCACCTGGACATCCCTGGGCGTGTACACACGATAGTTCGCCCCTGTCCGGGTGGCAGCCCGAATCAGGCCTGTTTCCTCATAGTGACGAATCATCTTGGTCGACATGCCCGACGACTGCGTATTCCGGCGAACGTGATCACGCATTTCGGCGGATCGTGATCATGGATTCCGAATGATCGTGATCACCCGTTTCGGTTGATCGTGATCGCTGATCACAGGTTTCCGAAACGCGTGATCACGATGCCGGAATGAGCGATCACGGGACCGAAACGGGTGATCACGTAACCGGTGTCACGGGGCGGCGCTATGGAGCCAATGCGGGGTCGGCATAAGGGCGCCACTTGAGGGGCGGCACATAGGCGCCAGTCCAAGGGCGGCGTAATGGCGCCACGTTAGGGGCGGCGCATAGGCGCCAGCAGCATCAGGGCGAGAACGCGGTTCGAACTTTCCGAGTCGGTACGCTCCGTTCTTTTTGAACGGAGCGTCCATGGCCAACAGGAGGTTCGAATTGTTTGAATACCGCCAAGTCCTTGTCCGCATGCGGCAAGGCGATTCTGACCGCGACATCGCGCGCGGCGGTTTGATGGGGCGCAAGAAGCTGACGACCGTGCGCCGCGAGGCTGAAGCGCGTAGTTGGCTGGATCCGGTGCAGCCGCTGCCGGACGACGCTACGATCGCGGGTGTCTTCGGGCGCACGCCGCACCTGCCGCACACCTGTGTGTCGACGGTTGAGCCATATCGCGAACAGGTCCGCGAATGGCTTGCCGCCGGCGTTCAGGGCACCACGATCCATGCCGCCCTTCAACGCAATCATGGCTACGCCGGCAGCTATTGTGCCGTGAAGCGCATGCTGCGCCATCTGGCTGCCGAGCGCAGCGTGGCCACCACAACGATCCTCGACTTCGCACCGGCCGACGCCGCGCAGGTCGACTTCGGCGCGGGACCCGTGCTGACGGTCGAGGGCATTGCGGTCCGGACGTGGATCTTCGTGATGACGTTGTGCTGGTCGCGCCACCAGTATGCCGAGATCGTGCTGGACCAGACCGTCGAGACGTGGCTCGCCAGCCACCGGCGCGCCTTCGAATGGTTCGGCGGCTGTCCCGACCGGGTCATCATCGATAACGCGAAGTGCGCGATCATCCGGGCGTGTCGATACGAGCCGGCGGTGCAACGCTCGTACGCCGCGCTTGCCGAGGGATATGGATTCCGGATCGACGCCTGTCCGCCGCACGATCCCCAGAAGAAGGGCGTCGTCGAATCGGGCGTCAAATACGTCAAGAAGTCCTTCGTGCCGCTGCGCGAGTTCCGGGATCTGGCCGACGCCAACCGGCAACTGCGCGAATGGGTGATGCAGCAGGCCGGCACTCGTATCCACGGCACCGTCCACGAACGGCCGCTGACGCGCTTCGGCGTCGAGCGCCCGTTGCTCGCTGCATTGCCGGACGTGCCGCCGGTACTGTCGGTCTGGAAGGAGGTGGCGGTCCATCGCGACGGCCACGTCGTCTACAAGCACGCGCTGTACTCTGCACCGTTCACGCTCGTCGGCAAGTCGCTCTGGCTGAAGGCGACCGATACGGTCATCCAGCTGTTCCATCGGCATGAACTCGTCGCAACCCATCCGCGGCAGCGGGCCGGCGGTCGCCACACGGTGCGAGATCACCAGCCGCCCGAAGCGCAGGCCTGGCTCGAGCACGATCCGCAGTGGTGTCTGGCGCGCGCGAAGGAGATCGGGCCGTCGTGCCACGGCGTGATCCTCGCGCTGTTCAACGACAAGGTGCTCGTCAACCTGCGCGGCGCGCAGGGGATCATCCGGCTGCGACAGAAAGTCGGCGATCAGAGGCTGGAAGCAGCCTGCGAGCGTGCGCTCGCGTTCAGCAGCGCGAAGTACAGCACCATCAAGGGCATCCTCGACAAAGGCCTGGACAGCGAACCGGTGCCGCGTCCCGCGTCGGCCCCGACTGGCGCTTACCAGAACGGCGGCCGCTTCGGCCGTGATCTCCAATCCCTGCTGATCCACTGACACCATGAACCCGAGTCCCGAATTGAATTCCATCCTCAAACAGCTGCGCCTGTCCGGCATCCTCGACTCGCTTGAGCAGCGCAACCGTCAGGCGATCGACGGGCAGCTCGCCTATACCGAGTTCCTTGCCATGCTGCTGCACGACGAGGTTGCCCGTCGCGAACACAAGAAGCTCGGCACCCGTCTGCTGCGCGCCGGCTTCGCGATGGGCAAGACGCTCGAGACGTTCGACTTCGACCGGCTGCCTACGTTGAACCGCTCACACGTTCATGATCTCGCGACAGGCCGGTATCTCGACGAGAAGGTCGCGATCCTGATCGCCGGTCCAACCGGCACCGGCAAAAGCCACTTGGCCCAGGCGCTGGGCCACTGCGCCGCCCGCCAAGGCCGCGATGTGCTGTTCATCTCGCAGACCGAGCTGCTCAAGCGATTGAACGCCGCGCGCGCCACCGGCGCCTATGACCGCAAGTTCCAGCAGTACGCCCGGGTGCCGCTGCTGATCGTCGATGACTTCGCGCTCAAACCGCTACGTACCCCGCAGGACGAGGACTTCCACGATCTCGTCGCGGCCCGCTACGAGCACGCGGCGACCATCCTGACGTCGAATCTCGACTTCGGTGAATGGGGCGCCGCGTTCCCCGACAACCGCATCCTCGGCACCGCCACACTCGACCGACTACGCCACGGCGCCTACCGGCTCGTCCTCGAGGGCGACAGTTACCGCACCCCGAAACCGATGCCAGATCCCCCTCAAAATGCAGTTGCCAAAAACGGCAAAAAACCGCAACCTTGAAACCGTTCGAATCCGCGTTTTACCCCCGGTTCTGCTGGCGCCATTACGCCGCCCATCCCCGGCTCCTTTACGCCGCCCCGCGACAACCGGAACGTAATCCGGGTTTGAGTCTGGCGGTGGCGTTGCGCATGTATTCACCGACGGCGTTAGCCTGCTCCCTTTTTTGCGGGAGAAGTGCCGATGCCGACACCTCGGATGAGCATGCGCAAATTGAAGGAAGTCCTGCGACTAAAGTGGGCGTGTGGCCTGACGCATCGGCAGATCAGCCGGGCTATCGGCATCAGCGTCGGTGCCGTCTCGAAGTTCGCGGCCCAAGCCAGCCAGGCGGGACTCGATTGGGCGGCAGCCGAAGCAATGTCCGACGACGAACTGGACGCGCGCCTGAGGCCTGCGGCAACCAATGCCGCGGCGACGACGACGCGACGCATCGAGCCCGACTACACGGCATTGCATCGCGAGCTGCGCCGCAAGGGCGTGACGCTGCAACTGCTGTGGGAAGAATACGCTGAAGCGAACCCCGGCCAGCGGACGTACCGCTACACGCAGTTCTGCCAGAAGTACAAGGACTGGGCGAAGTCGATCAAGCGCTCGATGCGTCAGCAGCACCGCGCCGGCGAGAAGCTGTTCGCGGACTTCGCGGGTCCCACCGTGCCGGTCCTGGCGAGCGATGGCGGCGTCGAGTTCGAGGCGCACGTGTTCGTTGCCGTGCTCGGCGCATCCAACTACACGTTCGCGTGCGCGACGCGCACCGAGACGATGGCGGACTGGATCGGCAGCCTGTGCGATGCGCTAGAGTTCATTGGCGGCGTGCCCGAGCTGCTCGTGCCCGACAACCCGAAGGCGCTGATCGCGCGACCCGACCGTTACGAACCCGGACTCGGCACGACCACGCAGGACTTCGTGAACCACTACGGCACCGCGATGCTGCCGGCGCGTCCGCGCAAACCGCAGGACAAGGCCAAGGTCGAAGTCGGCGTGCAGATCGTCGAGCGCTGGGTGCTGGCCCGACTGCGCCACTATCGCTTCTACAGTCTGGCTGAACTCAACAAGGCGATTGCAGAACTGATCGCCGACCTAAACCAGCGCCCGTTCAAGCGGCTCGAAGGCAACCGGCGTGAATGGTTCGAACGGCTGGACCAACCCGTCCTGCGCCCGTTGCCCGTGCGTCGCTACGAGATCGCCACCTTCCAGAAGTGCCGTGTGAACATCGATTACCACGTCGATGTCGGCGGCCACTATTACAGCGTCCCGCATAGCCTCGCACGGCAGGAGGTCTGGGCGCGTATCACACGCCACGGCGTAGAGATCCTGCATGGCGGCAAGCGTGTCGCTGCGCACGCTCGCTCGCGCCTCAAAGGCAAACACACGACCATCGCCGAACACATGCCGGCTGCGCATCGCGCGCACATGGAATGGACGCCTGGGCGCCTGCTCAACTGGGGCGCATCCGTCGGCCCCGGCGCCGAGGCTGTCGTGCGGCATCTGCTGACCAACAAACCTCACCCCGAGATGGGCTATCGCGCCTGTCTCGGTCTTCTCTCGCTCGCGCGCAAGTACGGCAAACACCGCCTCGAGGCCGCATGCCAGCGTGCATTGAAGATCGGCTCGCCCACGCGTCGCTCCGTGCTGTCAATCCTGGAAGCGGGACTTGACCTGCAGCCCTCGCTCCCGACCACGCCCGCCGAATGGCGCTCGCCCGAGCACGAGAACGTGCGCGGCCCCGACTACTACCACTGACCCGAAGGAGGTCACGATGTTGATGCAGCACACCCTTACCCAGCTAAAGGCGCTCAAACTGGACGGCATGGCTCGCGCGTTCGAGGAGCAGTCAACGCTCACGGCAAGCACCAGCCTGTCATTCGAGGAACGCGTGGGCATGCTCGTAGATCGCGAGCTGGCCTGGCGTGATACGCGACGACTCGAACGTTTGCTGCGCGCCGCGAAGCTCAAGAACCCACAGGCCTGCGTCGAAGACATTGAATACCGGCAAACCCGTGGGCTGGACCAGCGCATCGTCGCCACGCTCGCCGGCTGCGACTGGGTGCGCAATGCTCAGAACCTGATCCTGACCGGCCCCACCGGCGCGGGCAAGACGTGGCTCGCTTGCGCGTTCGGCCAGCAGGCGTGCCGGCAGGGCTTCTCCGTGTTCTATGTGCGCGTCGCGCGGCTGTTCGAAGAGCTGAAAATCGCGCACGGCGACGGCAGCTTCACACGTCGGCTTGCGCAACTCGCGAAGATTGATGTGCTGATCCTCGACGATTGGGGCTTGCAGGATCTCGACCAGGCGGCGCGCAATGATCTGCTTGAGGTACTTGATGATCGTGTCGGTACGCGCTCGACTGTGATCACCAGCCAGTTGCCGCTCGAACACTGGCACGCGTGGCTGCAGGACCCCACGCTCGCCGATGCGATTCTCGATCGGCTCGTGCATCAGGCCCACAAGCTTCCGGTCAAGGGCGATTCGATGAGAAAGAAAACGAAATCCGAGTCCGCTGACGCCTGATCGTGATCACCGTCGCTATAATCCATTGACCGCGCAACACCACCTTCCAGACTGATCACGTTCGCCGAAACGATTGATCACCATCGCCGAAATCCGCACGACGACTTCGCAACCTCGCCGATATTCATCGTTTTCCCCTCTCGAAACGGCCATTCGAACCGCACTGACTATTCTTGACCTTCCCACGTTGGGAAGGTCAAGTGGTTTCGATTCAAGGGGTAATCGTTCGATTCGTGGTGCGGCACGGAAAGAGGCCGAACGGCTGATCCTGTGGGCCATCGTCAAACGGGCCGGGCGCTGTCGTCTGAGATTGATAATCATTGAGAGGCCTCCTGGCCGCCCGAAGGAGGCGGCGGCTAGGGTCTACTAGTTGAACTGCGACGGTCAACAGGACCCTTGAGGAGGCTGAAATGAACTATAGCGGCATCGATCTTCGTTCGTAAGCGAAATTAAGCGCACCTAGAATCGGAAGCTGAACGAGCGCAGGCTTGCGTCCGCAACTACAACTTGCGGGCGCTGCGTCTCTCAAAATGCAGAGCCAGTAACGTAGGACCAGGACGTTTGCTCAGCGGGCGCCTTCAGTCGCCGCCCGCACTCGCAGAAAGCGTTCTACCGGTACGACGGCAACGACGCCATCACCACTAGATTCCTCGTTGGCGACCGTCATGATTTCCTCGATCAGCGCGTCGACGTTCTCGGCGACTGTGAAGATTTCGATCTTGATGTGCTCAGTCGTCCAGTCGTTGGCAAAGAGATTGGGATGTGCACCGAATCCCCTTGCATGGGTCACCGTCATGCCGTGGATGTGTAGCGCGCCCAACTGCCGCTCGAGCATCTTGAGTACATTGGGGCGCAGTATCGCGATCACGCATTTCAGTTCCATCGCATCCTCCGTTTCTAATATGAGTCATCACTCCTATCCCTTGGACGCCCACTTCGCATCGACGGCCGCCTGAATCTTCGCTGCGTCCTGGATACCCGATTGCGTCATCCGGTAGGCGATTTCAGCGGTCCCCTGGCAAACCGGACACGACACAGCCATCCGGTCCTCGAAGCATTGAAGATTCGAACGGTGCTCGCCACGGTTCTCGCATCCACACCAGCAGTAGAGCTTGTTGAGCGTCGCGGGAATCCTGGTCGCTACCCAGTACGCGTGCCGCACGGCGTTGTCCGAGAATTGCGCCGGATTCAGTACGTGCGAGGCGTCGAATACTCCTGATGGAACGATGCGCAACCCGTCTGGTCGCAGCATGCCAACTCGCCAGCCGGGTATCTGTTGGATCGCATTTGTTGACTCGATGGCAACTCCCGTGGGGCCGGCAACCCAATGGACAAATGACGGCCCCCACACCAACGCCGTCGGCATCGCAATAATCAGGGCCAGCAGAGACAGCAGATGCCACCCCGACTTGCTGCCAAGGCTAGAGTGCTTGCTGACGATGCTGCCGGCCTGAGGTCGTATGTGTCGTTTCACTTTCAATCTCCCAGATTCCCGGTCAGAATCCCGGATGCTGATACATGGTGCCTCCACAAGACAGCATCCCGTGCATCATTCCGGTGTGCATTGCCCACATCGCACCTGTACCCAGCACCGCTAACAGGCCGATGACCGCGAGCAAGCCGATGATAAAATTGACGATTAGTTTCCCGTTGAACATATGCTCTCCGTGAAGCGAACCGGACCAGAACGATGGGCGCTCCCACCGCACCGGTCCGAAGTTCCCGCAGAAATCGACGGACTCAGTGTTTGGCTTCGTCCGTTACCCGAGCGCGCGTGGCGGGACCGCCAGTGTGAGAACGCACGCCACGCATCATGAACATCATCGATAGCGGGCAGATGAATACACTGGCGATAACAGCGAGCGTTGCAAGCGTGCCTCTGAGAGGAGGAAATGCCCAGTAACCGAGGGCGATGACGGCGACCAGTGCGAGCGCAACGGCCGCCATGGTTTTCCAGTTGCATTTCATGTGAAGTCCTTGTCAGGCTGTATCCAATGTGAGTAACGTGGTCGGGCTTGCGGTCACTTCGACGGTGGCGTAACCGCCTGGTCGGAATACTTCATCATGATGTCGCTCATGGCCCGCATCATCTCGGCGTGCATTCGCATCGCGGTCTTCGGGTCCAGACCGGCGCTTCCACCCATCATCGGGCAGCCGCCCATCATTCCGCCCATCATCATCGCGCCGTGACCGTGCTCACGGTCCTGCATCGCCGGACTGGAAGAAGAGCCAGTGGCAGCGAGGCCCACTGCGCTCGCAGCGAGCAATAGCGTGGAAACAACAGCCAATCGTGCATGTCTTGCGTTCATGTGTATCTCCATCTTTCGTTCGTAGAATCGAATCGAGCATGTGACGCTTCGCGGATGGTCACGCGGGCCGCGAGCGAACTCGAGCCGCGGTACGGAACCGCTGGGCAAGCGCCGACGGAGGAGAGTTACAACGAACGCGGGGGCGGTGCTGGCAGCTCAGGAATGAACTGCTCGGAAAGGATCCGGGTGATGGCCCGATAATCAGGTGTCGATGGGGCAATGCCGACGGTATGCGACATCGGTATGGCCGGCATCCCGCACACGGAGCTTCCCATGCCCGCGTGGCAAGCAGATGGATGAGCGCTGGTACCGACGTGCATCGTGCCGGATGTGCATCCTGTCGCTTCGATAGCGCCTGCTGCCTTCATGGGATGCTGTACGGCAGGCATCGACGACATTTCTGGACATAACGCGGCCTGGGCGGGGTAACCGAGCATCGGCAACCACGCGATCAGGAAGCAGGCGACGAGTTTGACCCAGAGATTCATGATTTTCAGTATAGGCGCCGATGAGTCCTGCTGCGGCCGCCGACAGCTGCGTTATTGCGCCACATCACTCGACTGCAAGCGTTTCAGATGGGCCAGGAATGCGTCCGCCCCAATAAATCCGACCAGTTGCGCATCAGGCTGCTCCCGACCAGTTTTGTCGAAGAAAATCAGGGCCGGAGGGCCAAACAGACCGAACCGCCGCAGCATCGCCGTGTCGGCCTCGGTATTTTTCGTCACGTCGATGCGTAGCAACTTCCAGTGCGTAAACTCGTCCATCACACGTGCATCAGTGAACGTGAAGCGCTCGAGTTCCTTGCAGGTGATGCACCAGTCCGCGTAGAAGTCCACCATGACAGGTGTTCCTCGTGCGAGCTTGAGCGCCTCGTCCAGCTTGGCGTTCGAGGTGATCGTGTCGAATCGCGCTGCCGAACTTGCGCCACCTCCCGCTGACGCCGACATCCGCGTCAAACCGCCCAGTGGCATCAGCATGTCGAAATTGCCCGATGCGACGCCAACAAACTCGGCGATACCTGCGACCAGCAGCAACACACCGAGCGCTTTGCCGACTCGGGCAATCCCCGTCGCGCCGGCCGGTAAAGGGTCGATCGCACGTAGCATCATTCCGCAAGCAGTCAGCAGCAATGCGACCAGTGACATCAGCAGCCAGACAGGCAGCAGTGAATAGACGAACCACAGCGCTGCGGCCAGCAGCATGACACCGAGTGTGTTCTGGACCGCGACCATCCAGTGTCCCGACTTGGGTAGCAGGCGCGTTCCGAACGTGCCGACAAGCAGCAGCGGAATGCCGATCCCGATACCCATCAAATACAGCGCCAGCGTACCGCCTGCGATGTCATGACTGTTGGCGATGTAGACCAGTGCGCCTGCCAGTGCCGGTGTGGAACACGGCCCGACAATCAGCGCGGACAACATGCCCATCACGAACACCGGCCCAACACGGCCTCCGGGCAAGCGTCTGCTCCATCCCGCAAACCGCGTCTGCCAGCCCGTCGGCAGTTGCAACCTGAACACGCCGAACATACCGAGCGCGAGGATGAGCATGAGCGCGCCGAACGTGGCCAGTAACCAGGGTTTCTGCGTCACCGCCACAAGTGGAATGCCAACGACTGCCGCAATGGTTCCAGCCGCCGCGTATGTCATCGCCAGTCCTTGTACATAGGCGAACGACAGCGAAACCCCGCGCCATACCGGCAACCGCTCACGGGTACCGTTAATGACCGCCGTTACGATAGGGATGAGCGGATACATGCACACGGTGCCCGCCATCAGCAGACCAGCCACCAGAAAGCCTAGCAATTCGGCGATGCCGATCCCATTGGCAGGACGCAGCGGTAGACCCGGTACGGCGGACTGCCGGCTTTTCTCGACGACAGGGAAGTCCGCTGCATTCGCACTCCCAACGAGCGCTGCGAGCGTCACAGCACCGTCCGCAGCGATCCGAAAGCGGCGCGTCTGCGGCGGATAGCAGACCCCCACGTCGGCACATCCTTGCGATGTAACTGTCAGCATGGCGCTCGACGTGATCGCAGCGGACAACGGAAGACGAATCCGGACGGGCTGGTGATAGACCTGGACCACGCCGAACGTCGGGTCGTTCTTCGACTCGGAGGGCGGCATCGAATCCGGTTTTACCAGTGTGCCGTCAACCGCAAAGCTGATTCGGTCGCGATACAGGTAATACCCGGGCTTCGTCTTGAAGTCGAGCACGACCTCCATCGGGCTCGCGAGGCTGACGGTCAACGGAAATGCCTGCTCAGGCGCAAGCAGTTCGGATTCGTTGACTGCGTAAGCCGAAAAGGATGCGGGTCCGAGCAACAGGACAAGGGCGAAGCGAAGTATGCGACTCAATATGTCCGCTGTTTGGTAGTCAGACTGATACGCGTTGGATGATGTCGTTCGCATGGTGGTCTCCTCGCCCGAACTCCTGGCTGCCGGCGCGCGGACAGAAGCCTGCGTGCCAGCCATCAACGCTTCGTCACAAGCGCTTTTCGAGTTTTACGATGGTCAGGGTGCCGTTGACTTCTTCGACGCGCACCTTGACCTTGTCGCCTTCCTTGATCTGCTTGACCATCGCGGCATCCTTCGCCTTGAACGCCATCGTCATCGGCGGCATGCCGACGTTTTCCAGCGCGCCGTGCTTCAGCGTGACCATGCCTGTCGCCACGTCGACTTTCTTGACCTCTGCGTCGGTGAGCGCATTGTTCGACGACACTTTCATCGCGGAAGCCCTGGTCGACATATCCATGCCGGCCATGTCGTTGCCGGCAAATGCGGGCGTGGCGAAAGTGGCTGCAAGGGCAGCGGACATAACAAACAGTTTCTTCATTGGATCTCTCCAGTTTGGTTGACTGGCACGTTCGTGCCGGAAGGGTTTGTGTGGGGAAAATGGACAGCGCTGGCCTGTCGTGCGCGACGACGCTGCAACAGGAACCACGCTGCGGGAATCACGAACATCGACAGAAGTGGCGCGGTCACCATGCCGCCGACCATCGGCGCGGCGATACGCTGCATGACCTCCGACCCTGCACCGTGCCCGACCATGATCGGAATGAGGCCGGCGAGCACGACGGCCACCGTCATTGCCTTCGGCCGTACGCGCAGCACGGCGCCTTCGCGAATCGCGTCGAACAGCAACGCCTCGGTGAGCAGCTCGCCATCTTCCAGCCGGCGATTGAGCGCACCTTTCAGGTACAGCAGCATGACCACCCCAAACTCGGCAGCGACGCCCGCAAGCGCGATGAATCCGACCGATGTCGCGACCGACACCGCGTGGCCGAGTATCCAGATGAGCCAGAAGCCGCCGACCAGCGCGAACGGCACGGTCGACATCAGCAGCAGCGCATCGGCGGCGGAGTTGAAGGTCAGGAACAACAGCACGAAGATGACAACCAGCGTCACCGGAATGACGGTCCGGAGCCTGGCCGCCGCGCGCTCCAGGTACTCGAACTGGCCCGACCACGCAATCGAGTAGCCGGGTGGCAACTGGACCTGCCGAGCCACGACCTGCTGCATTGCCTTCACGGCGGATTGGAGATCCGTGTTGCGGATATCGACGTAGACGTACCCGGAGAGCCGAGCATTCTCGCTGCGAATCATCGGCGGGCCGTCGGCGATCGTGATGTGGGCGACGTCGCCGAGCTGGATTTGCGCGCCGCGATCCGTGACGATTGGCAGTTGCCGCAGCTTCTCAAGCGAATCGCGGAATTCGCGCGGGTAGCGGATATTGATGGGGAAGCGCTCGCGGCCGGCAATCACCTCGCCAACGTTCTCACCGCCCACCGCCGACGACACGACCGACTGGATATCGGCCACCGACAGTCCGTAGCGTGCTGCGGCGAGCCGGTCGATGTCCACGTCGATATAGCGCCCGCCGTTGAGCCGTTCCGCGAGTGCGGACGTCACACCAGGGACACCTTTGACGGCCGTTTCAACCTGCGTCGCGATACGGTCGATCTGCGTCAGGTCCGGCCCGGAAATCTTGACGCCCACCGGCGTCTTGATGCCGGTCGACAACATGTCGAGGCGATTGCGGATCGGCGGCACCCATACGTTCGAAAGACCGGGCACCTTGACCGTCCGGTCCAGCTCATCGACCAGCTTTTCCGGCGTCATGCCCGGCCGCCACTGGCTGCGCGGCTTGAACTGGATGGTGGTCTCGAACATCTCGAGCGGTGCCGGGTCTGTGGCCGTATCCGCCCGGCCCGACTTGCCGAACACTGTCGCGACCTCGGGCACGGTCTTGATGAGCCGGTCGGTTTGCTGCAGCAGCTCGCTCGCTTTCTCGGCGGAAATGCCCGGAAGAGCGGTCGGCATATACAGCAAATCGCCCTCGTCGAGCGGCGGCATGAATTCGCCGCCAAGACGCGAAATCGGCAGAATCGTCAGCACCAGCGCGACAACTGCGAGACCAATCGCCGCCCACGGCCAGCGCAGCGTCGCCTCAAGCAATGGACGATACAGCCAGATCAGCACGCGATTGATGGGATTCGCGTTCTCATGCGGAATACGGCCGCGGATCAGGTAACCCATCAGGACAGGCACGAGCGTGACCGACAAACCTGCTGCCGCCGCGATCGTGTAGGTCTTCGTGAACGCCAGCGGAGAGAACAGCTTGCCCTCCTGGCCTTCCAGCGAGAACACCGGAATGAACGACAGCGTGATGATGAGAAGCGAGAAGAACAATGCCGGCCCGACCTCAGTTGCCGAAGCTGCGATGAGTTCCCAGCGCTGCGCGGCGGTCATCCGTGTCTCGGGGAACGCATGCTCGAACGCTTCCAGGTGCTTGTGCGCGTTCTCGATCATCACGATGGCCGCATCGATCATCGCGCCGATCGCGATCGCGATACCACCGAGCGACATCAGGTTCGCGTTGACGCCCTGATACCGCATCACGATGAACGCGGCCAGCACGCCGAGCGGCAACGACAGAATGGCGACGAACGCGCTGCGCAGGTGAAACAGGAACACCGCACAGACGAGCCCAACGATGATGAACTCCTCGATGAGCTTGTCCTTCAGGTTGTCCACCGCGCGTTCGATGAGTTGCGAGCGGTCGTAAGTCGTGACGACTTCGACGCCGGGTGGCAGCGAGCGCTTCAGGTCGGCGAGCTTCGCCTTCACCGCGTCAATGGTCTTCAGCGCATTTTTTCCCGAGCGCATCACGATGACGCCGCCGGCGACTTCGCCCTGACCGTTCAGCTCCGCGATGCCGCGACGCATCTCGGGGCCGATCTGGATGCGTGCGACGTCGCCCAGCAGCACCGGCGTGCCCGCGTCGTTGGTGCGCAATACGACATTCCGGAAGTCGTCGAGCGAGCGCAGATAGCCCGACGAGCGCACCATGTACTCCGATTCGGCCAGCTCGACGACCGAGCCGCCGGATGCCTGGTTTGCCTTGCCGAGCGCATCGGTCACCGCGGCTTGCGTGATGCCGTAAGCGCGCAGCTTGTCCGGGTCGAGCACGACCTGGTACTGGCGCACCATGCCGCCGATGCTGGCGACCTCGGAGACGTCCGGCACTGCTTTCAGCTCGAACTTCAGGAACCAGTCGTTCAGCGCGCGCAGCTGTCCGAGGTCGTGCTGTCCGGTCTTGTCGACCAGCGCGTACTCGTACACCCATCCCACGCCGGTCGCGTCCGGCCCGAGCGAGACGGTCGCGCCCTGCGGCAGGCGGCTTTGCACCTGATTCAGGTATTCGAGCACGCGCGAACGTGCCCAGTACTGGTCGGTCTTGTCGTCGAACAGCACGTAGACAAACGCATCGCCGAACGACGAGTACGCGCGAATGGTCTTTGCGCCCGGCACGCCGAGCAGCGTCGTCGTGAGCGGGTAGGTGACCTGGTCCTCGATAACCTGCGGCGCCTTGCCCGGATACGATGCCTTGATGATGACCTGTGTATCGGACAGGTCGGGCAGTGCGTCGAGCGGCGTCTCGGCGACCGAGTAGAGGCCCCAACCGGTCATGAGTACAGTCGCGAGCAGCACCAGGAAACGGTTGTGGATGGACCATCGGATGAGCCGGGCAATCATTGCACGCCTCCGACCGGTTCGACCTTCGTCAACTGGTAGCCCTCATCCGACTGCTTGAAGACGAAGTGCACCGTCTGTCCGGCCTTGACGTCGGGGAAGGCATCGGGAGCGGGCTTGTTGAACGCCATCGTCATCGCGCCCCAGCCGAGCGCCGGCACGGGTTGATGGGAGAACGTGATGTCCGCAGCGGTCACTTTTTCGACCTTGCCGGTGGTCTCGTACGTTTGTGCTGCGACGGCGGGTGCGGACGCCGGTGCGCTTGCGCTTGCCCCCGTGCTGCCCTCCAGCCTCGGCAGAACGGACTTCAGGCTCGCTTCGGAATCGATCAGGAACTGGCCGGACGCGACAACGGTGTCGCCGTCGTTCAGGCCGCTCAGCACCTCGGTTTCGTTGCCAATGTCATTGCCCACGGTAACCGTCGCCGGCTGAAGGCGCCCGTCGCCGTTCTTTACGATGACGACCGAGCGCTTGCCCGTTGTGATCACGGCTTCGGAGGGCACCAGCAGTCGCGAGACAGCCTTCTGGCCGGCAACGCGCACGCGCATCAGCATGCCCGGCGTCAGCTTGAATCCGGCGTTGTCGATTTCCAGACGCGCCTGGAGCGTGCGGCTGGTGGTGCTGATGCCCGGCAGGATTTCGCGGATGCGACCGTTGAAGTGTTGTGTCGGGTCGCCTGCGAACGTCGCATCGACGGTCATACCGGGTTGTACGCCCAGCGCGAGCGCCTCGGGAATCTCGACGATGAGCCACAGCTTCGACAGGCCGGCAATCTTCGCGAGTGTCTGGCCGGGCGCGACCATCGCGCCGTCGCGGACGTTCAGTTCGCTGACGACACCGGACTCGGGCGACGTCAGCAAGACGTGCGTCTGGGCCTTGCCGGTTCGGTCAAGGCTCGCGATGATTCCATCAGGAATCGACAAGGCGCGCATCCGCGCTCGCGACGCTTCGAGCAAAGTGGCGTCCATGCCGCCGCGCTTGAGTGCGAGATATTCCTCCTGCGGCGCGAGCCATTCCGGGACGAACAGCGATGCGACTGGTGCGCCTTTTGCGATGCGTTGCATCGGCGCGTTCGCATAGAGCCGGTCGATGTAGCCGGTGACGCGCGACTGCACGACATCCGAGTGCGATTCATCGAACTGCGTCGTGCCGATGGCATCGAATCCGCCGGTCGTTTCCTGCCGACGCACGGTCGCATAGCGAATGCCAAGATTCTGCTCAAGCCCCGGGTCGATCTTGATGCCTGAAGAGCTCTCGCCTTCATCCGCGTAGACAGGCTCAAGTTGCATGTCCATGAATGGCGATTTACCCGGCTTGTCGAAATGCTGGTTCGGCACCATCGGGTCGTGCCAGTACAGCACCTTCCGCCCGGTCTTCGGGTCGATCTTGCCGCCCGGCGAGGCGGCGCCAGTCGAGGCAACTGCGGTGCCGGTCGCCGCGTGACGCGTTCCCGCGAAATAGCCCGCGCCGAGCAGCGCCGCGCCGGCAAATACCGTCAACACCGCGCGTGCCAAAGGTTTCCTGTTCATGCTGTTCTCCGTCATTGCGCGGCGGCCATCGTCGGTGGCACGACTTGATATTCGAGCTGCGCCCAGGTCTGCGACACCTCTCGTTTGAGGTCGAGCACCTGCAACTGCGCTTCCAGTTGGGCACGGCGGGCAGCGAACGTGTCCGCGAGCGAGCCGCTACCAGCGCGATAGGCAGCATTCGCGAGTTGCACGCGCTGGTCCGCGGCGGGCAGCAACGACTGGCTCAGATTGGCGATGCGCTCGCGCCCGCTCGCCAGGGTCGCGGATTGTGCGCGGATGTCGGCTTGCACCTGTCGCAGCGCGTCTTCGTACATCAGCCGCGCCTTCGTGGCGAGTTCGGCTTTCTCGGCGACGTCGCGGTCCTGGTTGTTTTTCCGGTTCAACGGCAATGGAATGGTGACGCCGACGGACACCATATTCGAGTACGCACCGCCGCGTTGCTGGTACGCGACCTCCCATGTCCAGTTCGGGCTGCGCTCGCTGTCGGCGACTGCCGTATCGGCATCAGCGACCGCGATGTCATCCGCGGCGGCGACGAGCGTCGGCTGCGACAGACGCAGTTCGTCAGGTGGGAGCGACGACACGAACGACTCGGGCGCCGGCGGTTCACCGGTCACATCGGAGACGGGAACGGCCGTCCAGCGTGACAACCCAATAAGCGCGGTCTGATAAGTCTGTTGCGCCTTGAGCACCTGGTCCTGAGTCTGCGCGAGCATCACCTGCGCCTGTACCACGTCGGCGGTGCTTGCCTTGGCGCCGCGATACGACGCCTTCGTCGCCTCCAGCTCGTGGTGCATGTGGTCGCGGAGCGCCTGCTGCAGCGCCAGCGCCTGTTTCGCATACACGGCGTTCAGCCAGGCTGTGGAAGTTTGCTGGCGAACGTTGGCGAGTTGCACCAGATAGTCGGCGCGCTCGCGCCCGACCACCTCATCGGCCAACGCGGAACGCAGCTGCCGCTTCTCGCCAGATACCCACTCCTGTTCGATGCCGATGCGGCGCATCGTCATGAAGTCCTGGCCGATGGTGAAGCGTTGCGGACCGTTGACCGGCAGGTTATCGATGCCGGCCTTGAGCATCGGGTCCGGCAGTTGTCCGGCCTTGACGGCCGCCTCGGAGCTGGCGCGGACGGACGACTGCGCGGCCTGCATCGATGCAGAGCGATCGGTCGCCGACTGTAGCGCGGCGTCCAGCGTGAAAGGCGCCTGCTGGGCGTGAACGACGCCCGCGACGAGAAGCGCGGCAAAAAGCGTGTGCACGCGCCAAGGTACACGCCGGCGCAGCGGCGTGCCGAAAATGAATGGCATGTTCTAACCCCAAAGGCGAAATCCCATAGGGATTCCGCGTCCGGCATACGACGAACCTCACCGCAACTGCGGTGAACCTGTCAGCGAGGGATTAGACGAGACGCGGCGGTCGCCATAACCCGTTCGGGTCACGGACCGGAAGAGACTGGGTGTAATGGAAGATGACAGGCGTGCCGACCGCAGCCGGGCGGCCGATTTCAGCCCTGGCGGCCGGGTGATAGAGGCTGCCGAACTGGCATTGGGCGGTTACTTTGCAAAACATGCCCTTGACCTTGGCCTTGTCGACGGATGCGGGCTTCATCGAATCGCAGCCCGGCATGTCAGCGGATACGCTGGCGTCCGCATCCATGGACATGGTTTGCTGCATCGGACATTCACCGGTCAAGCCACTGGCTGCCAGCCCACTGATGGGCAGCACCGCGCAGAGCAGCAACAGGATGACGGTCCGGAGCAGTTTCATGGCGGAAATTATAGCCTGCAGCCTGGCGCGATCGCGGTGGATAATTGCACTACTTTTTGTCGGACCACGATCTGAACCAGACGGGCAGCTTGCAATGCGAACGCCAATGGCGACTGCGGGGTGCGGAGGAGACCAATCAGGAAGTAGCTGATTTCATTATGCAACTCAGTCGGCGGATGCGGGCTTCGATGCGTGCTCGCACTCGAATGTCGCGAAGGTCGGTCAACCAGCGTTCGAATACGGCGGTCTTGATGAGTTCGATCATGTGTCAACTATGGCTGACACTTTTCGACCGTGTCAACTATGACTGACAATGATCGGGCCACCACATACTGTCTCGATCGGTGGGCGGGCGCCTTCAACCCTCGCCAAACCCGTCGTCCGGGTGCAGCGCTTCGAGCGGTTCGAGCATCGTCCTCACCCGCGTGAGTTCCATCACAAATTCGTCAATCAGATCAAGCGCGCCCAGCACCTGCTCGGGCAAGGTACCTTCGCGGCGCGACGGAACCGACGGTGCGCCATTCAATACTGAGTGCGCCATGCTGTGGATCTCAAGCAGATCGTCGCGTAGCCCCTCGGGATCATGAAGCTGGATGCGTATGCGATCGACAATATCGACGGCGGCCAGCAGGCGGGTGGTATCGTAGCTCGATTCGAGCCGCTCGAGCGCGGCGGTGTCGATATCGCCGAAATAGGTCGTCGTGATGGCCGGGCGTGCAGTCATGGTCGGGGTGCATAGGTACGGGCAGCATGGCCGAACAGCGGATCCTTGATCCAGGCTTCCGGCCGACGGTCCAGGTGCAGTTTATAGTGGCCGAAGCGGCGGATGTTGTGGGTCGGGTACGGGCTCAGAAACTCGATGTCTTCGGCGCGCACTTTCTCGCTGTTAGCCGCCATCTCGCGCAGCGCCTGCATCATGTCCACCGTGTTCTGCAAGATCACGGCCGATGCGACCAGGTCATTGTAGCGTAGCCGTTTCTGCTGTTCCTCCGGCTCGTTCTCGGCGATCACGTCACCGCCGAACGACAGCCATTTGGAGAAGCCGTTGTAAGACTCGATCTTGTTCGTGTTCGCGGTGACCTCCTGCCGCAATTCGAGGCTGCCGATCCACTCGAGCAGAAACACCGTGCGAACAACGTTGCCGAGCTCGCGCGCGGCCAGGTACAGCCGGTTCTTGCGGCTTTCGGAGCCGAGCCGGCGCAGCAGCAGCGGCGACGAGATCGTGCCTGCCTGAATCGACAGCGCGACCTGCATCAGCTCCTGCCAGTGCTGCTCGATCAGCACCCAGTCGATGGTCGCCTTGAACAGCTTGTCGACGTGCTTGTATTTGGCCTTGCTGTCTGGGCGGTACAGGACGAGATCCTTCCAGTTGCGAATCCGCGGCATCAGGTTGATGCCGAGCAGGTACGTGAACGCAAAAACGGCGGCCGACTGCCCCTGCGTGTCGGCATGGACCGTATCGGCCTTGATCGACAGGCCCGCTTTCAGCAGGCCCTCGATCACATAGATCGCCTCCCAGACGCCCGGCGGAATGAAGTGCTGGAACACCGCGATATAGTTGTCGGCAACGTGCCGGTACGCGACCGCGCCCATTTTTCGGTAGCGGAAGTGATAGCCGGCCAGCAGGTTGTTGTCGTAGAAGTCGTACTGCGTGCCGTCGGCCGCCACCGTCTTGCCATCGCCCCAGTGTTTTGGCAGGTCCAGCCGCAGGTACAGTTCGATCAGCTCGCGCTGTGCAGTCTCGAGCTTGTCCAGGCTCACGTGCCGACGGTTGACGAACGACAGCATGTGCGCGGTGACATCCGAGTCGAGATGGCGGGCCGCCTGGGTCGGGCCGAGATTGCAGCCCATCGCGAAAATCGTGAGCAGGTAGCGCTCGGCCGCCTTGCGAATCTGGGGATCGCTCCCGGACAGCGGCCCGAAGTGCCGCGTGAAATGCGTCCAGTGTTCGATGTTCGCGAGGATGTCCAGCATGTTTCGCGTCGGCAGGCGGGCGTTCAGCCGCTCCTGCAATGCGATCGCGCTCGCCGGGATCTCTTTCGCGACGGTTTTGCGCAGGATAGGTTCGCCGTGACGATCGATCACGACGTGCTCGCGCTTGCGCGGCAATTCGTCGTCGAGCTTGTGGGAAGCGTCGGTCAGCCATTGACGCAGGTGGCACACGAAGTCACTGCTGGTCGTGGGCATGCCGAGCTTGTCGCAATAGTCTGGCAACTGCTGCTCGCATTGCCGCCATGGCAGGAGGTGATCGCGATAGTCGGCGTAGGCGTCGGAGCCGGACACGCACAGATCGCCGACCCGTAGCTCTTCGGCCATGTACGAGAACACGCAGAGTTCGAGATACCGTCGATTGGTCGGCAATCCGTCGCCGTGGGTGCGACGTGCGAGCTTGCGCCACCGTGGCGCCGCAAAGCCCAGGTCAACATCAGCATCGATCCACTCGCGATGCCGCGACTCGTTTTCCAGCACGACGTCGAGCGCATCGAGCAGCGTGCGGACCGGGCTGGTCGAATCCCATTCGAGCGTACGGGCGACACGCATCATGACCGAACGGTGGGCCTTGAAGTGCTTCCAGAGCAGCGGCAGATAGTTGCGGCCGCTGAACGCGCGGATCGCCGCACAACTCTCGCGCAACGGCTCGAGATCGCCTTTCGGCGCAAGCAGCTTCCTGACCGCTCGGGCGATGGCCGTCTCGTCGGATTCATCGGCGAGAATGTCGACCACACCGTCCAGCAAGCCGACGAGATCCTCGACCTGATCACGCTGTTTTCGCTGAATGGCGTCCAGTTCGTCGCTCGCGCGCTTGTGGATCGCGCCCATGCGCCGGACGAACATGTCGGCGAGATCGTCGCGGGCGCGCACGCGCATACGGTTGAGCAGCGCGACGATCAGCGTGTAGCGCTTCTCGGGCGAAGTGTCGTTCCTGAGCGCCGACGCGTCGAGCGCCATCGCCTGATTGGCGAGCGAGCGCAACTTTGAGGCTGGAATCCCGGCGACGGCCAGTGAGAAATCGCCGAGCTCGTCGAGCCAGGAGACCTGCTCAATCAGCAGGTCCAGATGCTGGCGCGATGGGCGTTTCGCGTGACGCTTGATCCGGTTGTAGGCAGTCTGCCGGCTTGACAGATCACGCGCGAGCAACCGGTCGAGCGCGAGTTTCTGCTCATCGGTCAGGCGTCGCGTGACGCGCTTGAAGAGCCGGGACTGCGCCCGCGCGTGAATCTGTTCGGTCAGCCGATCGAGCGTCGAGAACGCCGGCAGTTCGATATCGCGCGCGATGAGTTCGTCGATCGTCGCGTTGATGATGTCGACCGGTTGGTCCATCGTCAGCGACGCCGTGTGCGCCGCCCGTGTCGCGATCGCGTTGGCGTCGGTGCCGTAATACGGCTTCACGTCCAGGTAGGTGCGAACCGCCGCGTAATGCCGGAACAGCGTTGGGGAGGTCTCTGTGTCGTAGCCGAACTGTACGGAGTCGCCGATATCCGCGGCTGCCCGAATATGCTCGACAACGGCGGCCGGAATGGTGTCGGCCGGCGGGAAATAGTGCAGTTGCTGAAAGACCTTCAGCAGCACCAGCAGGCCCAGTCGAGGTCGCTCACCGCGTGTTGAGCGGCGCGCCCATTCGAGCTCGTCGGGCAGTGGGGTGTAACAGGCTTGCAGTTCCCGGGGTGCCAGAACCTCGGGAAAGCGCGGGTACGCGGTACGTTCGAGGGTAGCCATTGCGGATCGTCCGGATCGCAGAGGGCCGCTTAGATTAGCGCAATAAAAATCTGGCGTTACTGCGCAAAATAGTAATAAGCAAGGCGGAGTTCATAACTACAAGGCTTATGATAGGAATTCGCGCTTACCTTGTCCATGCCCCAATTACCCTCCACCACCATCCAACCGCCCCAAGCATTCAAGAAAAGGCCGGCTCCTGTCTCGCAACTATCGGTAGTGAGGGCAATAAAAAAGCGAGCCCTTTGGGCCCGCTTCGATTTCAACATACCGCTTGCAACGAATGTCCGTGATACTTAGCCGGATGTCACTCTGCCCCAACATATGCGAATGATCAGCACGACGCACTCAGCCTTATGCGGTCTTGACCAGCCTAGGAACACTCGTCCTAGACGGCTCAAGGTACAACCCCGCTTTCGTTGGATTTACGTTCGCAGCTGGGTAGACCTCAAGAACTTGCAGTAGAGCTCGTCGCACCGTTTCGCGGAATTTCTTGTCTTCTGCAGCACCGGATCCGAATTGCAGCTTCAGCGCTTCCCATGGAACCGTTGTCGGGGCGCGCAGCGAAAAGTTTCGATACGTCAGCCAGCAATAGAGGTCGATAGCCATGGGGGACTGGCGAAGCGCCTTCAACGCTCGCAGATCGATCGGCACCGGAGCTTCGAGGATCTCCTTGAAAAATTTCTCGGACAAGGTCACCGTCGATTGCCAAAGCCCGGCTTGTTCAGGCGTTTGTGGGTCCCACCATAGGCACGTCTCTTCCGCTATGCTGAACTTGCGTGTGGCGAAGTCTGCGCCGGGTGCGGACCCTCCCCCATGAACGATCGCCATATCTGAGGCGAACAAGCGCTTCATCATTTCCCGCACGCGTGTGATCGACCCGTTTTTTCCACCCGTGTGCGACGAGATGCCGAGTGCATCCATAAAAGCCGAGAGAGACTTACCTAGGACAAGCTGCCGCTCTTTCGTGCGAACCGCCTCTGTGCCTAGCCACGCAAGGAGTAGCCGCGGAATTGTGCCGTACGGATAGCCCATGCTTTCGAGCTGGTTGGTCTTCTGCTCGAGATAGTAGCCAGGCTTGATAATCAAGCTCATGTCACCCGACGCGCGGCCCCAGACAGGCAAGTTTCGATCTGGCTCGCGATATGGCAGTGTCGCCTGGACGAGGGCACGGCCCATGAATCCCGCCATGCCGGCACGGAACGCGTCCTCGCGTTCTATGGCCAACGATTCTTCAAATAGACGAGTCGCAACATTTGGCCGGATCGCGGTCGACTTGGGTTCCGGCGACTTTCGCGTTGAGGTCTTCAATTTCGCGGCTTCAGGCATGATGGTGCTCGCTCAGTTTGGCGGATTAAAGCATAGGGCTTATGCGCAGTCACGCATATCTCGGGGCGAAGTAGCTGGATGTTGATAAACCCTGTGGATAACGCTACTTATCCACGCATAATTCGGGGCCAGATTTCGCATAAATGGGGGCGCAAGGCGCGCATAAATCGGGGCCAATTTCGCATATCTTGGGGCGCAGGCCGCATAAGTGGGGGCGGAAAGCTCTCCAACGTCATGATTCCAAAGGCGAAACATCGCGATCTAGGTTTTGCTTTTAGAAGTACGTTTACTTCTATGTTGCTTGTAGAAGGGCTCGCTTCAGTGGACAACCTTCGGTTGCCCACGCTCAGCGACCCCTCGACCACCACGCGAAGATAGCGAACGTCAAAACCGACGCCACAGCGCGTGGCCACCAGCCGTTCAAGGCTAATAGCCTCTGCCCCAACATATGCGAGCGGCTTTCTGCCCGCGAAACAGGGTTGCAGCAGCCGAGGCTTTGCCCCGAGTTATGCGCGTTGCGAGTCTCCGTAGGGCATGACGAGCTTCATACAGCGAGATCAAAACCCGCCCCAAGTTATGCGCGGAAGCAGCTTTCGGCAGCATGGCCCCAAGTTATGCGTAGCCAGACCGCTCCGCCGCCCCATCCTATGCGCGCGATGGTTCGACGAACGCCCCAATTTATGCGCATGGGCCGCCCCAGTCAGTACTCACTCTCGGCCGAATCGGCCACGGTGCGTTATGGGGCTCTGATCCACCAGAAACTGTTACGCAGTCGTCGCCCCAACTTATGCGTGAATCAGTACGCCGCTTCGCCCCAAGATATGCGCGGTGCAACAGCTAGCCGCCCCAAAATATGCGCGAGCCTAGGGGCATTTTCGCCCCGACTTATGCGCTCACGCCAAGCCTTTTCCGCTAATCCCGCGGTCGATCGTGATCAGCATTTGCAACCCACTGAAGGACAAGCTCCTTCAGTTTCTCGCCGAGTTCTTCTTGAGCAGGGCCAGTGACGCCCTTCAACGTCAACTCGGTTCTTCCGTCTGCGAATTGCTTCAGCATGCCGATTTCATCGCCGTTGCTCGTCCGAAATGGGAACTTCGATTGGTAGTGAATTTTGCTCCGCTTGCTGTCCGTTCCTTTGCTTTGCTCGGACGCGACCTGTTCAAGCTTCCGGACACTTGCTGTCCCCTCTATTACCTCTTTCAACCACCGTGCGGCGACAGCCTCGCCGGCGCGGTCGTATATCAACTTCAGATTGTAGGCGTGCGAAAGTCGAACGACGTCGGCGCGCTTCGCCATAGCCTCGAGGAGCGTAGTCGGAAGTGTCGTCAGCTGGAGCACTTTGCTGACGTGCTTGGGATCGCGGCCGACAGCGGCTGCGAGCTCCATTTGGTCACGATACACCCCGGCATCGAGTAACTTTTTCCATGCATATGCGTCGTCGAAGTCGGTCTGCTCGTCCCTATCCTTGTTTGCATGATAGGCGCGCAGATACAGGCTCTTCGGCTCCAGTTCCTCTTCGATGATCTCTGCTTCGATGAACTCGTCTTTTCGAAGAGCTGCGGCTCGAGTTCGTCGGCCCCCGTCAATAATTACCCATTTGTCGGGAAATTCCGGTAGGCGGGTCACCTTGATTGCTTCGAGCTGCCCTTGCGATCCAAACGACTCGGCGAGGTTGCTAATGGTTGTGGAGTCGTAAAAGACTCGAGGATTGTAAGGGTTCGGAATTGTGTCTGCGACGCGTATCCGGACCGGGCGCCGGTCTGACATCGCGGTGCCTTCGCGTGAAATTGCGCCCGGGATCCGTCTTGCTACTTCGCTAGGCAACTGATCAGCTACTTCGAGATGTGCTGTTTGAACGACCTTCGCCGCATCAAGCCGTGCAGTCGCAGATCTCGTCTGCTCCTCCATCCCCGCACGTACCCGGCTGGTCAAATCAAGCCTTCCTTTGCCGCTCATTCCTCACCCTCCCCGCTAGCGTTCCCCTGATGTAAGTCAACGACTGCCTCGAACAGCGCAGTGAAATCTGCCTTCGCTGCCTTGGTGTTTCGGAGGCCCTTCGCATCGAACACCGTCCGGCCGAGGGCTGCGGCTTGCCGGTAGACCTCGCGGTACGGAACCTTTTGGTCAAGTAAAGCAACCCCGCTTTCCTCAAGCAGCTGCACCATCTGTTCGCTGAGCATGGAGCGTGGCTGGAATTTATTTAGAAAAATTGCGACTTTTCCGTTTGGATTGATCGTTTGAGTCTGTTCGATGAGTTTGATCATTCCCTGGTTGCTCCACATTTCGAGAGGAGAAACGTCGGTTGGCACTAATGTGACGTCCGCGACGGCCAGGACGCGGCCGGTGGTGAGATCCGATATGTTTGGCGGACAGTCGACGATCACGATGTCGTACTCGTCCGCCAGCTTCGTTATCTGGTTGCCAATCATTTTCCCTAGCCCGGAGAGGCCAATGACCGGAAAAGGCAACGGTTGATCCTCTGCAGCCGACGCAGCCCAGCTCAAGCAGGATTGCTGGTCGTCGGTATCTGCTACGAGGACGTTGTAACCCTGCTCGTGGCAAGCACCGGCAAGATTCATCGTAGTGGTGGTTTTTCCTACCCCACCTTTCTGGTTTGCGACCGAAAACACCAAGCCCATCTTCGAACCTCCTTGGTCTATCCGCTAGGGGGCGGACCGTTCTCCAAAATCTCCACGTGGAGATTTTCCCTCGACCGGAGTCTAGTACATCACGAATTAAAATTGCAATATTTCGATGAAATTGATTACGCACCAACTCCGATTGGACGTGGCGCGGCCGCGGAGACGCAGAGAATTAACGGAATCCACACGATCGCCAACGACCGCTTCTTCAATCTCCACGTGGAGATCGCAGCTCTTGCGCAGTGCCACGTCTGGAATCTCCACGTGGAGATTGCAGGTCATGTACTGTTCCGTGTCTGGATCTCCACGTGGAGATTGTCGGCCTAATGGACGTGGCTCCGCGCGGACAGTGAGTCGACCGTCGATGCTGGAAGAATTTGGGGACGCATCGACAAATCTCCACGTGGAGATCGCGTTTCGCGGCACGGCCATGTCCAATCTCCACGTGGAGATCGAGGATGCGTCGTTACGACAAGTCATGACG
Organism: Burkholderia sp. AU27893; assembly: GCF_002223205.1. Taxonomy (NCBI): domain Bacteria; kingdom Pseudomonadati; phylum Pseudomonadota; class Betaproteobacteria; order Burkholderiales; family Burkholderiaceae; genus Burkholderia; species Burkholderia sp. AU27893. The sequence goes on from NZ_NKFD01000007.1 coordinate 56,600, forward strand.
CGACTCCGGTCACGGGCGGTAACGCGATTACTCTCAATGAAATCAACTCGATACCGAATGCAGGCCACTTGTGTCTCGCCATGCTGCGCGATCCCGGGTCACGAGGTCCCGCTGCGGTGCGGAGGTCACTTGCGAACCGCGGAGCGGGAGAGGCCGAGGAGTGTCGACGCGCCGTCTGGCGTGGGTAGGTTTGGAAGGAACATAGGTTGCGGCAGGGACGACGAACAAAGGAGGCGCGCATGGGCAGGTGGACAAGGTCGGGGGGGCGGGCGGCATCGAGATGGGCAGCCTATGGGCGATGGCATGCCGAAATTCATTGAGCCTGCACTGGCAGTCCTCGCGCACGTCCCCCAATGACAGGCACATGGGCGTACGAAATCAAATTCGATGGCTACCGGATGCTCGCCCGAATTGAAGGCTGAGACGTGCGAATCTTCACCAGGAACGGACATGACTGGACCGACCGTGTGCCGCATCTTCGCGGCGCGCTCGAGCGCCTATCGTTACAAAACGCATGGCTTGATGCAGAGGCAGTGTGGCTCGACGCCGCGGGGCGGCCGAGCTTCAGCGGCCTGCAAAATGCGTTCGATCGACGGCGCACGTCGGGCATTTCGCTAGTCGTGTTCGACTTGATGTGGCTGGACAACGGACGAAATCCAGTTTTCTGAAGCGATAGACGCAGCACCCGAAGTAATGCTGGCATCCGCATGTGAGCTCGGTCTCGAAGGCATCATTGGCAAGCAAATCGATGCGGCGTATCGCTCCGGACGGTCGGATCGGTGGATCAAACTGAAATGTGTCGAACGCCAGGCGTTCGTGATCGGCGGGTTTTCCCGCCGGAAAGGGGCGACAGCAGGGGTGCGGGCGATGCTGTTGGGCGTGTACGAGGAGGGCGGTCGCCTGCGCTATGTCGGCCACGTCGCGCCGAGCTTTACGCCGCGACAGGCTCGGGAATTCGAGAGTCGGCTCTCGGCGTTGGGTCGCAAACGCTCGCCGTTTGCCAGCCCCCCCCGAGCCTGAGTTCGATCGTTAGTTTTGCTGGCTGAAGCCCGACCTCGTCGCCGAAGTGGCGTTTCTCGAGTGGACGCCGGCCGGCCGGTTAAGGCATCCGTCTTTTGCGGGCTGCGCGCCGACAAGCCGGCACGCACAGTTGCCCGCGAAGATCCGGCCAGCCCGAAGGGCGCAGGCAACCGCCAATAAATGGACGCAGGCCGGCCCGCATGTCGGCGGATATTTGCGAACTTTCTGTAACGTGTATATGCTGTGGCATATGCCGTCGCAATTGAACTGGAGCCGTCCCTATGCCAACCCATGACACCCGCCATGCACGCCTATTTCGCAACGGACGTAGCCAGGCCGTGCGGATCCCGCGCGAGTTCGAGCTGCCGGTCTCGGAAGTCACTATTCATCGTGAAGGCCGGCGCCTAATCATCGAACCGGTCGAAGCGCCGTCTCTACGCGAGCTATTCGCGCAATGGGCGCCCTTGGACGAAACTTTCCCTGACATCGAAAACCTCCCGGCTGAACCGGTCGATATTGAATGAGCCTCTATCTGCTCGACACCAATATTTTGTCGAACGTAATCCGGGACCCTCGGGGCGCGTGCGCTTCGCGCATCGGGGAAACGCCGCCCGAGCAAGTGTGCACCTCGATCGTCGTCGCGGCCGAGCTACGGTACGGCGTCTGTAAGCGCGGCTCCTCAGCGCTCGCGCAGCGTGTCGAGCAGCTGCTCGCGAGCTTGACCGTATTGCCGCTGCAGTCGGACGCGGATCAATGCTACGGGCGGCTCCGAGCCGATCTCGAGAGGCAGGGTCAGTTGATCGGGGCGAACGACATGCTGATCGCTGCCCATGCGCTGGCCGTCGACGCCGTCTTGGTCACGGACAATACGGCCGAATTCACCCGCGTTGCAGGGCTCGCCGTCGAAAACTGGCTGCGGCCTGCGTAGCGAAATGCAAGCGGGCACGTCGATCTGCTTCGGCAGCAACACCCGGCTCCGGCCGGGTTTTGGGGCGCGTACCAATCGCTGGTGCAGCGGGGACTGCTCGGCTGCCGTGAGGTTACCGGCCATCGTTCAATCGAGGTGCCAGATGAAGTATTCTACGGAACGGTTTTCGTCACACGATTGCCAGCACCGTCTCGCCAAGCACGCGGCGTGGCAAAACAACGCTTGCGCTTGGCGTGTCAGCCATCCACCAACCATTCGAAACACCCACCACACGATGACCACCCGGAATCTCACAGCTGCCGCGGCGCAGGCGGATCAGGCGGACTACTTCACGCGTGTCAATTGGCATATCAAGGCGGCCACCGACCGGGCCCGGCAGGCGAAGGCCGACATCGATTCTGTCTTGGCCGAGGCCAAAGCCAAGCTCGAAGGCGTGCGGGGCCGTGAGGGCGAGCAACGGCTTGCGGCGCAACGAATTCAGCGTCTGGAGGTGATCGCGGCCGCTGCTGACCAGCACCTCAAGGAAATCGACGCACACGCGCAGAAGTACGCCACCAGCTTGTCACCGGATAACGCGCCGATTTCCCACGACGAGGCCAAGGGGTTCTGGATGGACGCGGTTCGAATTTCGCTGCAAGTTTCGATGCTCCACGAGGACGCGCGAGAGGCATAAGGGCAAAGCGTCTGCCAGAGCAGTACAACGACAGTCCCGTAACCCGGCTCCGGCCGGGTTTTTTCATGGTCGGCGGCAGCGTGCAGTAGGGCAGGCGGCAAAACTGCTACATCTGATAACTACTCTTATCAGGTGTGACACTTTTGTCTGTCAGATCGGGCGGATTTTCCCCTATACTTGTCCAGACCCCGCCGGGCAAGGCCGGGCCGGGCGCGCGGCGCCGGCGGCTCGCCCCCGCCCGGGTGGGGTGCCGATCCCGCACCATGGTCGGCGCTACGGTTTCCGTCACAATCACTACGACGCGCGCGGCGCGCCTTCACCACTTATTCCGGGGAACACCAGCATGAACACCACCACCAACGACTACGCCCAGTGCCGGGCCGTCGGCGGCCCGCTCCATGGCTACGCCTTTCCCGGTCACGGGATCTCGGCCGGCCTGACCTATCGCACCGCCGACCAGGTGGCGGACGAACCCTCGCACTACGTCGAATACTCGCGCCGGGCGCTCACGCGCAGCACGCCGGACGGCCTGCAGACCCGCGAGTTTTTTGTGCTCGACACGGTCAAGCGGGACGGCAAGGTGATCGTGCAGGGCCTCACGGACGACCAGGCGCTGGCCGCGACCCTGGCGGCACCCGAGCGCTTCTGGAAGTAGCTCCTCTATCTTCGATCCACGACAAGGAACCGTCATGACCCCAGCATCCCCATTGTTTGCCGCGCTGGATGACAACTCGCTGGTCTCCGTCGCTGGCTATCTCTGGATGGTCTCGCGCCGCGGCGACGGCGCTGTGGAACTCAGTCGAACCGGCGAGCCGCGGCTGCCCGACGTCACGATCGAGGAACACCCTGATGCGAACAACGCTGCTTCGACCTACCAGGCCACCGTCCGGGCGACCGCCCTCTGCGAGTTGGCTGCACGCCGGGACGATTTCGCCACGGCGGAAGCGGCGGTCGCTTGGGCGACCGGGTTCGAGTTTGCGACCCGTCAGGTCGGGAGCCTGACCTGGTACGCCCTGGCGCCGAATGCGCCCCAGTGGCACGCGGTGATCGGCGCCAGCGTCGCGGAAATCGTCAGCTACGAGCGGGGCGGCAGCCCCAGCTACGCCGTCAAGCGGCGGCTGAAATTCGGCACGCAATCCGTCGAGTTCTCGATCACGGATCTGGCCTATCGCGAGACGCCGAAAAACATCGTCAGCTTCGAGCAAGCGTCGGCGATCGCGCTGACGATGCCGGACTACGTGATGGAACTGATGCGCGTGCCGGCCGACGCGACCCAGCCGGCGGGGTCGGCCGCATGAGCGCAGCCAACGTCAACCACGCGCTCGAGGCGGCCGGCCACCATGCGATGGAACGGCTCGGGATCGATCCGCACGGCCGGCACGCGGCCGCCGCGCGCGCACACGCGAAGCAGGCCGGCCGGCAGCTGGCCGTGGCCGGTTACAAGCGCGAGGATGCCTCGCCGCACATCACGGAGAATCCACCGCTCCATGACGACCATGAGGCCGGCTACTTTGACGGCGAAAACGCACGCTTTGCGATCAAGTTCAGCGGGGCGGACGGGCTCGATGCGGCCGGCCTGGACGCTTGCCTGCAGGCCCGCGCGGCATTCGATCAAGCGGTCCACGAAGCCGATGCGGATGCCGTGCAGGTGGTGATGGATACGATTTTCAGGATTGCAACCAAGTATCCGGGCGGCATCGTGGCGTTTTTTGACGACGTTCCGGAAGTCGAGGATCTGCGCCGCGCGGCGGTCGCGTGGCGGACGGCCACCGACGCGCACGATGCGGCCCGCGCAGCAGCAGTGGCGCGTCAAGCGGAGTGGGAAGCGTCGCTCCCGTCCGCGACCGAGCTCATGCGTGCGGTGGCGGCCGAAGCGAACGGCGAGGGGACGTCGTTCGACTTCCAGGGCTACACGTTGTGGCACGAGCCCGACCACGGCGGCTGGTCGCTGACCAATGCATACGGCGTCGACCACTGTCGGTTCCTGACGTCGGAACGGGACTTCCAGCAGCTGATCGACACGGTTCGCCGCCGCCAGGACATCGGCCCGGTGCCGCCCGGTTGCGAAATCCCGGACGAACCGGTCGAGGACGACTCGTACATCGATGCGATGACCGCGTGCTATGAGGCCGAGACCGCCTTGCTGGCCCGGCTCGGGCTGTCGGCCGATGCCCCGGTGCTGGACGCTGTTTGACGGGGCCGACGAAACAATCCATGACGACCGCCGATACCCTACCGCCGACGCGCGACGACCGGGGCACGCATCCGCCCAGTCCGCCGGCATACCGCTCGCCGACCCCAGCACACCTGCGGGACTGCGTGCGGCGGCACGGTGGCACCTTGCCGGCCGACGTCGCGCAGGCGCTGCTCGATGCTGCGGCCGAGCTCGAGGCGAGCGAAGAAGCGTTCGCCGAGCTCGTCGAGCAGAAGCGCGAGTTGCAGCGCCGCCTCGCGAACTGCGAATCGAACCTGCGCGCGGCGCTCGCGCGACCCGCGCGCGCGTAACCCTGATGGACTGCCGATGCTCCTGACCACCACCGACGAGCGCGCGCGATTTCTCGCGTTCGCGCAACAGCACTGGATCGCCGACCAGCACGCGGCGCACGACACGCACAGCTACACCGCGCTGTTTGCCGGCCACCCCGCGCACCTGCAGTTCGAGACCGATGGCGCGTGGCGCCTGTACTACCTCGGCTTTCGGTCCGAACGGATCTTCCACCTGGCCGACGCGCGGCGCGCGGCGCCCGCGTTCGTGCGCGACGTGCTGGCGCACATGATGGCGCTCGTCGTCGACGGCGAGCCGCGCACCTCTGACGGGCCCGCGGTATGAACGGGGGAACGCCACGACGCGGCTGGCGCGCGATCGAGCACTGGCCGACCGGTCGCCGAGTGATGTACCACCTGGTGCTCGGCGGTCTGCTGACCTTGCTCGCGGCGGCTTTCGAGGCAGCCGGTTCAGCGTGGCGCGCGGCGGCGCAGCAAGGGCATCCCCTTGCGCATGCCGGGCGCGAATGGGTGCGCACCCAGGTTGGCTCTCGCGACGCGGTCTCTTTGCTTGAGCATGGGGCCACGGGTGCCGGCTGCGCCCTGTTCGCGTTCGCGGCTCTGCAAGTCGGCTACGGCGTGATCGTTTCGGCACGCGGGCGCCCCGTTGAGCCGTGGCAGCCGTGGCAATGGGTGTTCTTCGCGATCGGGATCGCGGGCGTCAGCTGCGGGATGGCATCGCAGATGTACCCCAACACGCGCGTGCTGACCGGGCTGCTCATCGCGGTGAGCCTGACTGTCCCATTGGCGTGGCCGAACCATGCGAGCCGCGCGGCGCTTGCGGCCCCGGCACGGGTCACCGGTGCAGTGGGCGCGGTATTCTGGCTGGTGGGCGACGGCCTGTGGAAGGTCTATCACGCACCCCACGCGCAGGTGACAGCCGAGACGGTCGCCTTGCAACTGGGGCTCGGGCTCGCCGGCCTGGTCGCGGCCAGTTGGGCATTCGGTTGGGCGGCACGGCGGACCGCCTGGCTGCATCCCGCGCCGATCGGAGCCCGCTGACGTGCGAGCCTCCACCAGCCGCACGATGTTGCGCCTGACGCCCGCCCACTTCGCGCTGTATCGCGCGTATCTGGAAGGGCTCGACGAGGCGACTTTGCACGCGCACTACGGCGTGCCGGGCACCGACGTGCGCGTCACCCGCCGCACCCTGGCGACGCTGCGCGACACGTTCACGATCGCCGCGCGTCGCGCGCGCGACGTCGACGCCGCGCACCTGCTGCGCCTCAAACCCGGCAGCTTGCCGCGCGACGCGCACGCGGGGGGCGCCGAGGGGCGGGCGGTCGAGGTGCCGACGCTCGAGGCGTTCCGCGCCACGGTGGACCCGGACGCGTTCTACAGCGAGCGCGAGCTCGTCGCGCTGTACGTCGAAACCTATCCGCCGGCGTCGTCGCCCGCGCTCGAGCGCAAGGTCGCGCGCAATCGCCGCCTGCGCGAACGGCAGGACGCGGCGCTTGCGCGCATGGAGGCGAGTCTCGTCGAGGCGCCGCAGCTGGAGCACACGCTCGAGGGCTGGTTCGACGCCCGGCTGGTGGAGCGCCTGGCGGCCGCCGGCGTCACTACCTTCGCGCAGCTGCTTGCGCTGATGCGTGCGCGACGCCAGCGCTGGTACAACGCGGTGCCGCGCCTGGGCAAGGTGGGCGCGCAGCGCCTCACCGACTTCATCGCGCAGCACCCGGACACGCTGGGCTACCTGTCGCCGCTCGCGGTCACGCCGCGCCGGCAGCTGGCCGCCGGTCACCCGGCGCTGCAGCCGGTGCCGGGCGCGGGGGTTGGATCGGGCGGCGACGTGGTGCCGCTCGAGGCGCTGCGCGTGCCGGCCGCGCTCGACGGCTCGGCCGGCCTGAACCGCGCGCCGGTGCCCGCGCACCAGGCGGAGCTCAACACCGACCTGCAGGCGGTCCACGCGTGGATCGCGACGCGGGGCGCGCGTAGCGAGGCGACCCGCCGCGCGTACCGGCGCGAAGCCGAGCGGCTGCTGCTGTGGGCGATCGTCGCCAAGGGCAAGCCGCTGTCGTCGCTGAACACGATGGACTGCGCCGAATACCTCGACCATTTTCTGCGCGATCCGCAACCCGCCGCGCGCTGGATCGGGCGCGGTCGCGTCGAGCGGTTCGATCCGGCCTGGCGGCCGTTCGTCGGCCCGCTGTCGGAGCGCAGCCGCGATACCGCACGGCGGATCCTCAACGCGATGGGCGCATGGCTGGTCGGCCAGCAGTACCTGCGCGTGAATCCGTTCGCCGGACTGCCGGCCGCGCCGTCGGTGCCGATCGACGCGACCGGCCGCACGCTGACCCGCGCGCAGTGGCAATACGTGCTCCAGACCGTGCTGCGGCCCGTCTCGGCGTTCGACCGCTCGGGCGAACATGCGACGAACCAGGCGGCCCATGCACGCGACGCGTTCCTGCTGCTGTTTGCCTATGCGACGGGTCTGCGCCGCGCCGAGCTCGCCGCGGCGACGATCGGCGCACTGTCGCGCACCGCGCTCGACGGCGCGCTGGATGACGCATGGAGCTTGCGTGTGATGGGCAAGGGTCGGCGTGCGCGTACCGTGCCGATGCCACGGCGGCTGATCGACGCGCTGCGCGCGCAGCTGCGCCACCGACCGGTGCCGCTCGAGCTCGAGACCGCGCCGGCCGACACGCCGCTGATCGCCCATCTCGTGACCGGCGAGGCGCTGCACCCGGACGGGCTCGGCTGGCTGTTCAAGCGGATTTTTGCGCGGGCCGCCGACCAGTTGGCGATCACGTATCCGAACGCGGCCGCGGACCTGCGCCGGGCCAGCACGCACTGGCTGCGCCATACTTTCGCGAACCACGGCCTGGACGCCGGCGCCGACATCCGCGACATGCAGGAGCTGCTCGGCCATGCAAGCCTGGGCACCACCACGCTCTACACCAAGGCCGATGCGGTGCGCCAGTTCCAGTCGGTCGAGACGTTTTTCAACGCGGCGCTCGACGGGGCCGACGGCGCGGGCGTGACCACGACGCCTGTGGCCGTCCCGCGCGTTGCGCCGAGCCTGGCGTCGCACCCGGTCGCCGCGGATCCAGCCAGCGCAGCGCGGATGGTCGCCGTGCACGTGACGCTGAAGGTCGAGCCGAAGCGCGCCAGTGGCCGCGGCCGGGCCCGGGTGCTCGAGCGCGTCGAGCGGGAGGTGCTGGCTGGCGTCGCGCGCACGCCGACCCGCGACGGCGTAACGGTGCTGCAGGTGCCGTTCGATGACGACGACGCGTTCGACCGGCGCGTCGACGATCTGCTGGTCGCGATCGCGCTGACCGCCGAGCAGCACCGCTGTACGTCAGAAAGCGAGGCGTGGGCGGAGGTCGCCGGCGAGCGGTGGCGATGGTGAGCGATACATGATCGGCCCGGGCAACGATGGCTTCGTGGGGCGTGCTGAATGCGGGGCGCAAACAGGGTAACTCGAAATAGGATAGCGATGAGAGGAGTTCCGAAAGAGATGCTGGATCCAAACGCCCAAGCTGGCTGGGCGGGATGTGTGAGCCTCGGTCCCACCGAGGTCCGATTGTGGATCGTCAAGGGCACCCAGTGCGCCACCGGCCACGATCAGGATTTCAGTTTGGCCGATGTGCTGGAGGCAGGACTCCGCGCGAAAATTACCGGTTTGAATGAGCGGGAACGTGAGGCCGTCATCGCGGATTGCATCGCTGATACGCTGGCGCAGATCGCCGACATGAATCAACTGGTTCACGAGTACGCTAACGAAAACTAGGATTGGTGAATCGAGTGACGAAAGTTCGTACCATCTCTGTCGAGGCCGCGAGCGCCCAGCGCGCGGGGGGCCTCATTTCGGACTTCATGCTTCAACGCATCGCCGGCGGCTGGTGTGTGTTACTCGTCGAGACGGGGCGCACGGATTCTCTGGTCGCGGTGAAGCGGAAGGACGTCGACGCAAGCGATGACGGCGCGGCGACGTTTCCTACCGCGGATGAGGCGTTGGCGATCATCTTTCAAATCGGCTTTGACGTCACGCGCAATGCGATCGGTATGTGGCGCCCTGAACCGAAGCATATGGAACGCCTTCAGAGTAGAACGATGGACGTGTTGAAAAGTGTCGTGGATGGACCGAAGGGCGCCGCGTGACGACTCGTGAGTTAGTCACGCATGCGCAGCGTCGCATGCAATGGGCGGCCGATAGGAAAGCAGGAACGAAGCAGTCACCGGAGGTTGCGATGAAACGCGTGAACCGGTTCGCGGAGTACGAAGGGTGGAAGATCGAGGCGTCACCGACCATTTTGGCGAAGCAGCGACTCTTCGTCTCGGGTGTGATCGTCTCGCGGGGTGACGAGCGGTTCATATTCACCGACCTCGGCAATCGTGTCTATCGTGCCCAAGCCTACGAACGCGGTATCGAATGGGCGAGAGGGTGGATCGACAACAACTACAAGACGAAGGCGCATAAGCCAGCGTATGAACGACGGAAGACCAAAGACGCAGGAGGTGGCACGGCATGATTACGCTCAATGGCGAAAAGGAACTTACCCGCATACACGATTGGGCCGACATCCAGGCGAGGCCGGACTTTGATGGGCAACTAGATCCGAACGCTCATGAGCTCGAGGCGATCATTGGCAGCTATGCCTTGCGAGACAAAATCCCGTGCGGTCTATCGAATTGCCGCACACTACATGGCCGCGGTTACCTCGTTGCGACCAAAGATGGGCGCACAACCAACATTGGGAAGGATTGCGGCCGCGTGTATTTTGGAGTTGACTTCGAAACGATGTTGAGCCAATTCACGCGGGATATTGCAGCCAAGGAACATCGCGAAAGGCTTTGGAGCTTCTCGTTTCGCCTCGACGAAATCAACGCCTCGGTCGCGAGGATGCGCAAAGGTGGCGCCGGCGCGCCGGGCGCCGATTGGGTGCACAAAAAAACTCGTCCTCTGCTCTTGCTCAACGCCGGCTGCCCCGCCCCGATCGTGCGCCGCGTTGTTCAATTGCTGCGCACAGGCGGCGATGAGGTGATGGGGGTTCGCGAAGCGACTCGCGAGGAGATCGAACGCGAAGAAGCGATGTCGGGCCGCGCGGTGAAGCGGCCGCATTACGTTGAGGCAGTCGTCGGTCGCGTTGAGCACCTGGACGCACTGCGGTCTGAAAACGATCTGCGTGAGATCTTGATCGTGGATTTGGAGACGAACCTCAAGGCGTTCGCCGGGCTCGACATCGACAATTTGTCGCCATCGCAACTGAGTCATTGGTCAAAGTGGTGCGGCGGTGTCGAACTCTCATTGGAGCGCGCCGGCGAAGCGATCCGGATGGGTCGCGCATTGCTCACGCCCGAGAATCTCGCTCCACTCGCGACGCTCGTCTCGGAGCCGGCCGAGGTTGCTCAATTTGAGGCTTACCTTGCGGGCTTGGGTACGACCTAAGGCGCTCGGATTGAGGGATGCGAGAGAAATAGCAAGCCCCTTTTTCTTTTGTTCAGTTCGGTCGGATGCGTCTAACGCGCGACCCGCGACGGCGTGACGGTGTAGCAGGTGCCGATCGATGACGACGACGCGTTCGACCGGCGCGTCGACGACTTGCTGGTCGCGATCGCGCTCACCGCCGAGCAGCATCGTTGTACGTCGGAAACCGAGGCGTGGGCCGAGGTCGCGGGTGAACGGTGGCGCTGGTGAGTCTGGTTGGCACCGATTGGCGGCAACGGCGTTTTCGCGCAGAGAGCTAGGATCCCGGGTAGGCCACCCATCTCGCCGGCCGATGGCCAGCGAAATGCAAGCGGATATACAAGGGGCTGCCGGAAGGTGCAACCTTGTCCTTGTCGAAGTGACTCTCGTCGGAAAAAACCAAGGGGTAGCTCGAATACGGTTCGATCCGACAGTCGCTCACCTCGTCGGGCTCGGGGGTCAGAAATGTGTTGTATCGCGCGCATGGCCAGCGCCCCTCACGAAGCTGAAGCTCCCAATAGCACAGGATGAGGGGGCGTCCTGAAACGTTGCGTATCGTGATCGTGTTTCCCTCCTGCTCGTCGCTACAAAACGAATATCCGATGTCGATACGATGCCGGTCTCGCCACAGTTCGCAGCACTTGATTACCGCGAGAATCGTCGAGAGGACCGCGCCCCATCCGGCGATCACGAGTGACCAGGAGTGATCGTTCATACACCTCTCCCCGCGTCGTAGGCCTGCCGGGCTTCGTCACGGCAGGCCTCGTAGTAGACCGAGAGGCTTTCTGGCAGCCGTGCGCGACGCGGCATCGCGAGACTTGACACAGGGTAGTTCGCGCGGATGTGCGCGTACAGAAAGAGGACGCATTTCAATGCGACCGCCAACGACGGAGTGTGCATCTCGTCGAGGTCGTCCAGATGAGCGACGAACTTGTCACGGTAGACGCGCACCGTGTCCAGATAGCGCTTCCAGTCGTTCAGACTCGTCGCTGCATCCAGCAACATGTCGCCAAGAAAGCGTTGCTGCTCAGTGTCATCTCGAATGACGCGCTTCCAGTGATGAACTGCGTTGCGATCGGCGAATAGCTTGCACCACTCAAGAACCGCGATATCGAGCATGTTGCTGTTGACCGTCTTGCCGAATTCCATGTGTTGTTTCAGAACACCGGTGCCGTCCTCGTTTACGAAGCCCATGCGGTAGTAAGCGATGTTGCGCACGCAGTGGCAACAGAGCAAACAGACCCGTCGCACGAACCTTGGATCCAGTGATGCGAGTGACATGGCAAAGCCTCCGTCTTTCCTCGGTTCGATCGAATGCGCTCTATCGCGCGACGGGATCGAATCGCCCGACGCGCTCGGTGGTCCCAAAGCAAGTCCTGCAGGTCTCGACGGAGTCCTCGTCGACCTCGACCGGCAACGCTCGCAGGCCGTGATCGCGCAGCCAGGCAAATCGATGGCGTCCATCCGTGAAAATGGCCGTACCGTTCTCGATGGAAACGGTTGGGATGAATATTGAGCGCGTCCCGATTGCGCATCGCAGAAACGTGCCGACCGCTTCGTATTTGCCTTCCTGGTCGGAACCGGAGCCGTTCACGCCGACATACTCGGGCGTGTCCCGCCACACCGCGTCGAGCCTGTCGACGGCGGCCCAAATGACCGGATCGGGCGCATCGGTCCAGCCGGAGCCGATGGGGTGCTGAACCCACACCAATTGTCGGAAGTCCATGACGATGCTCGCAGTCATTGTTCGATTGTTCAAGACTGTAGCGCATCCACGCGACTCCGTAATCGGCGCAGGTGGTGTTGCTCGGCGCGGACGGAACGTCGTGGCGAATTTCGAGACGCTGATGCTCAGTCCTCGGCCTTCGGTCGCCCCTGACGGAGTGCGTGTGCAGTATGCCGCGCATAGGTCGATACCGCCCGCCAGTACGCGGCCATCGGTCCTTTGCGGCGGCGCCAGGCATTCTCGGCCTCGGCGTTTGCCTGGTCGCGCAGCTCGCGCAATACGGCCTCCAACGGAGCGCGCAGTTCGGCCGGCAGGCGTTGAAGCGCCTGCCCTGCCGGCAGTTTCAGAAGCGGATTCTCGTAGCCCATCGTTCGCTTTCCCTTCACGCATTTGAAGTCGATTCGACACGTCGGAACATCGACGTGTCATCTGAAAGTCTTGTTGAATTCGCGACGCGCTACGCGGCGCGACTCGGTGATGCCGAGTGGACGAGTCTCGGCCGGGATGGCGTAGTACGGAGTGCGGACGATGGTGCGCTGTCTCGGTGCGGGATCGGATCCAGCATCGCGAGCACTGCGCGGCGCAGCTGCGCCGCTTTCGCCTGCGAGCAGCGCACGTGGCGGCGAATATCCGCAACGGTCAGACGGACCTGCCCTGCCGCGATGGCATTCGCCAACGCCAACGCCTCTGATTCAATCACGGTCACGAGCGATTCCGGGACTGGCAGATCGTCGGCCGCCGGCGCGCTGATCGAACTGAGCGCCGGAGCGTCGTGACTGGCGACTTCAACGGTGGCGGGCGATTCAGCGCGTTCGTGACCGCTTACGACTGCGATGTGACTCGGCATGACCGATGAGTCACGCGTGACTTTGTCGTCGTGACTCTCGATGACCGGGGTAGCGGCACGCCGCGGAAGACCTTGCAACCAACCCAGGCAGGCGACGCATTCGAGCAGCAGGCCGAACAGCAGGGCGATCGCCAGATCGACACCATCGCGCGAGAGGGCGAATATTTGTGCGACCCGAGACGTGACGGGGTCGATGCGGGCCTTGTCCTGGCGTGCACGGACGAGTTGCCGCACGGCTTCTGCGCGATCGGCTACCTGTTCGCGTCGATGTGCCATATCAGCCTCGACGCCGAGCGCAGCCAGCTGGGCCGCGAGCGCTTCGCGCCGAGCACGCAACGGGGCGCAGCGCGACACGCACTGTTCGGCGCGCGCATTGGCGAGTAACTCCGTGACGCGTGCTTGGTCACGCGCGACGACATCACGCGCACGCCCCGACCCAACTGGCGGCAGTGCACCGGGTTGTACGGGCTCGACGGCGCCTGCACGTTGCGCACCAGCATGTTGCTGGGCGGCCAGGAAGAACGTTGCGTGACCGTAACCGGTGCCGACGAGGCACACCCCCCAAAGCGCCAAGGCCGGAAGCTTGATCAGCAACGGCTCGCCGCGCGTCAGCGCGGGAAGCAGGTGAGCGGCCAGTAGCACCACGAGCGCGACAGCGGCCCATGCGGCGCGTTCGGCCGAGGTGCCGCCGCGTTCAATGCCGGCGACGATCGAGATCCACGCGGACGTGCCCGTGGCGCCGAGTGCGAGGATCAACGCGATGAGACGGGGAAGGGTAGAGCGCGACGCGATACGCCGGTCGGAAGGGTGGCTGTGCATGTGCGGCCTCATTAGCTGGGAGTCAACCCGATCCCCGTCGCCAAACGGGGTGAGCGGGCGCAGAGCGGGGTTGGCGAACCGGCGGCTAATGAACACCGGCAGACCCGAAGGTCTCCCCACCCAGGCCCGCCCATAGAAACCGACGTGCACAGGCACTTCGCACAAAAAAGCCGCTGAGCGCGGCTGTGCGCATTAACCGTTCGGGTCGCCAAACCCGGCACCTGTTGTTTCAGGTACGCAGCCAGTATACCGCCCGCCAACGGGGTTTACAACAGAAATGATGCGCGATGCTTGATGTTTGATGTGAGTGGGGTACAATGGGTGATGCTTGATGTTTGATGCTCACCAGGAGAGCCCTATGCGTACCACTATCGACATCGATGACGACATCCTCGCCCTCGCACGGGCGCGTGCGAAGCCCGGCACGAGTATCGGCAAGGTCATTTCCGAGCTCGCGCGCGCCGCATTGCAACGCACGACGACCAACCAGACGAGCCGTAACGGACTGCCGTTGATGCCGACCTCCGCGACGGCCCGGTCGGTCACGCTCGACACCGTCAATCAACTTCGCGACGATTCACTTTGATGACCTACCTGCTCGACGTCAACGTCCTTATCGCCTTGCTGGATCCTGCTCATGTTCAGCACGAACCGGCGCATGCATGGTTTGGCCGGGTAGGGTATGCCGCATGGTCGACTTGCCCTCTGACTGAGAACGGCGTGTTGCGGATTATCGGCAATCCGAAGTATCCGAACACGATGGGGTCGCCGGCCTCCGTCGCCCCGCTCGTCGCGCAACTGCGGGCGCACGCCGGGCACACGTTCTGGCCGGATGATGTGAGCTTGCTGGACGAGAAGCACGTCGACGCCACGCGCTTACTGTCGTCGGCTCAGTTGACCGATACGTACTTGCTGGCGCTGGCGCGCGTACACAAGGGCAAGCTGGCGACCTTCGATCGGCGCCTGGTTGTCGACGCCGTGCCGAATGGCGCCAAGCATCTCGAACTGATTTCCTGACCGTCGATGGGAGCACGAGTCGTGACAGCTTCGCTTGAACTGGTTTCGTTCGGACTTCCCGACTCGTTCCCGCCGGAGCGGGTGCCAGCGCCGCTTGCGCAGTTTGTCGCGGCATCCGTGCCGGGACCGAGCAAGGAGCAGTTGCACGCGCGTATGCGCAAGCTCGACTGGCGGCCGATTTGGAAGCGGGTGCCGACGTTCGATACGCCAGATTTGACGGCGTATGAAGTCACGCTCACCGTCAGCAACACGGTCGTGCCGCTGATCGTGCGGCTGCGTCGAGTCGGGGCGGGTACGCGTCCACTCGCGGTGCGAGAACGCGATCCGCGGCAGCTGTCATTGTTCTGACCGGGGAGGGGCCGACTGATTTGCTTGACACGACAAAATGTCGTGCTGCGCTGATGCTACACGACGTTATGTCGGGTTCTGGTCGGAGGACCACGATGGAAAAGGTCATTGAGGGGGCGCTCGTCGAGGGCGTGTTGTACGTGTATCGCTGCACCGCCTGCGGGCATCGCGGCGAGGTGCGCCACGCCGACGACAGCTACGACGGTGCGGCCACGACCTGCGCGAAGTGCTACGGCCCGGTCACGCTCGAATGGGACGGCGGGGTCACGCTGGAGGCGACGCCGCGCGTGCGTGTGGCCCACCCGCCGACCGCGGCCGAGCTCGTCCACCTGCGCACGCAGCACGGCCGGACCCAGGCGGCCGTCGCCGAGCGCGTGGGCGTGACCCCGCGCCAGGTGCAGCGCTGGGAAGCCGGGCAGGGCACGATGCCGGTCGCGTCCTGGCAGCTGCTGTGTCGCGAATGGGGCACGCGGTTCCGGGGGGATTTCACGACAGCGCCGGCACCGAGCTGGGGCTGGGACGCGCAGCGCGACGTCCAGCGCAGCACCATCGAGCGCGGCGACGTCGTGCAGCTGCAGGCGATCGCCGGGCCGCTGATCCAGGCCACCGTGTGTGTCGACCGGGTCCACGATGGGCTGGCCGACGAGCACACGTATGGCGGGATCGTGACGGGCATCGTCGCGTCGTATCCCGCAGGTGCTCCGCTCGAAACCTTTACCCTCGGCGAGCGCGTGAGCTTCGCGCGGTCGAACGTGATCCACCTCGAGCAGCGCGTGCCGCCGGCCGCCGCGCGATCGACGCAATGACGGGAGGCAGGCGATGAAACTCAGCAATGCGCTGTTTCTTGCGGGCGGGCTCATCGGCCTCCCTGCGTTCTTTGTGAGAGTCGGTTCGCTTCCCTCAACTGCGGCGATTGGGTGGGCCGTGGCCATGATCGGCTGCGGCATTGCAGGCGTCGCCGCTTGGGCATTCGAGGCAGCATCAACTAAATGACCTGGCCGGTGTCCCGGCGGTGACCACAACGTAAACGGAGCCCTGCGATGCGCAAGGAATACGACCTGCAGACCGACGTGCTGGCGACGATCGTCGCGACCACGCCCGTCACCCCAAAACACGCCGACTTGCTGACGGCCTTCGCGACGCGCACCGAGTTTCGTGGCGCGCGGCATGTGAAATCGCGCGACGAGTTCGGTGCGCGGCCGGCGCGCGTGATCGACGCGAACGGCCGCGAGATCGCCCCCGACTACCGCGCGTGGATCGACGCGCAGCTCGACGCGCATGACGGCTCGGCACGTGCGGTGTGGCACGCGTACAGGGAAGCCGGCTACCAGCTGGTCGAGATCGAGTCCGTGCTGCATTACTTTGTCCACGATCGCGGCGGCGACCAGGACAACTTCGTGCAGCTCGAGGTCTGGGAAGAGCAGGAATTCGTCGAGCGCGAAGTGTTTCCGCGCGATGCATCCTCGGGGGCTCCGGGCGAGGATGACCTGCGCAACGGCTGGAGCAGCGCGCCGGACGAACAGTTCGAGCAACGCCAGTTGGGTGCACCGCGCTATCGCCTGCAGGCGGCCACCGACATGCAGCACTTCATCGAGCTCGCCGAGGCGGTGTATCGGGTGCGCCGGCAGCGCGACGGCGCTCGGCAGTTCGTCGAAACCAACCGGACGACTGGCGAGCAACGTGTCGTGGCCGTGCGTGACCTCACGCCCGGCTACGACCGGCGCCGATGGCGCGGCCGACGGTTTTTTGACGACTGGGCCGCGTCGAGCGCGGGCCATGCCGGCGCGCGCGCGTGCTTGCGCTGGGTGTTCAAGATCGAGGACTACGACGATGGGCGCAGCGGGCGGCAGATGGACTTTGTGCCGGCCTGGACGCATACGCGCAAGGTGGCGCAGCTGCGGAACACCGCCAAGCTCGACGCATACAGCCTGTTCGGCAAGCTCACCCAGTTCGACGAGCGCATCGGCCATCCGTTCGCATGGTATTTCTACGGTCTGCACGGCAACCTGATCCTGGAAGGGCAGATGACACGCGTGCTCGAGGCCGCCGAGGCCGGCTTGATCATGCTGCCCGAACTGGATTATCAGGTGCTGCGGAGCTGGGGCGACGACCCGTATGGGTTTTGACGGAGATCTCTGCGATGGCCAGCGAACCCGAAAAGTCGGATCACGGCAATCTGATCACCGGAGCAACCGTGGTGGCCGTGCTCGGTATGATCGGTGCGGTCTGGAAGTGGGCGCTCGACGCACGTCGGGCCCGCGTGATCGCATTGACCGACAGCGGCCGCCGCGCGCTCGACAATGCCGAACGGCTCGAAACGTACGCGAATCGCTGCCGGAAGCTGATCAACGAGAATGCCTATACGGCAGAGGAGATCCCGCCGTGGAGCCAGCCTGAGTGCTTCGAGTTCGCGCTGCCCGACCTGGCCGATGCGGCGACGACCGGGCAGGGGGCGCGTCACTTGAGGTTCGAAGCAAGCTACCGCGATCTGCAGCGCGAGATCGCGGCAGCGAGCCGGCAGGTCGGCGAGTGGTACGACTCGGAGTTCTATGGTCCCAGCGGCGCGCTTGAGCTCCTTGCCCGCCGCGCGTACGACGTCGCGGATCGCGCGCTCGCACTCGCTGCGGCGCTCCGGAAGCAGTTCGGCCTGCCGCGTCGACAACTCAGTCGATACGAGCGCGATATCGAGCGGCATATCCATGACAGAGCGATCGCCGGCCGGGCACGGCCACCGATCTGGCGACCTTGGGCCTTGATGCGCTTCGCGCTGGCCAAGAGCCGGTGCGCACAAGTGCCGTTGCGGATCCACCTTCATGCTGCACGGCGTAAATGGATTGCGCGTCTGCGGAGAGTATTCGGCCTGGGAGCCAACCCGCGATGACCCGTGACCCGTGGAATAGCGAGCAGGATCGAACCGATGCCCAGGTTTGGCTCTGGCGCGGGCTGGCTGAGATTCGGGTCGCCCGTAGGTTCGACCGAGATCGGCAGTTGCCGAGTTCGGCGCTCGATGCACTGGAGCACGAAGTGCAGGGACTTCTGGACGACCTGCATGATGACGGAAAGTGGAACGAGTACGACACTGACACGGCACGACTCGTATGGCATGCGACGGTGGTCAAGGCGGCCCGTACGATCGAGGCAATGGGCGGCCAGTTCGGTGGGGCATTCGACCGAATTCAAGCGATCACCTACGCCAATGTGTGGCGGGCGTGGAACACCGGGCCGATCGTATCGCTCGCAGCAACGTCATAGCGACAAAGCGTGCGACCCGCCCATTTGATCCAATAGGAGAACGTTATGCTTGGTGCTTGGGCGACGCGCATTGCGTGCTTGTTTGGGATCCACCGTTGGGTCCGGCACGGCCACTACCACTACATCCTGAACGATACCGGGACGCATGCGTACCAGTGCGAACGGTGCGGGCGAGTTCGTGAGAAAAATTCTCCGATGTGAGTGGGGTATTGCCGGGGCCGATATCAGCCATTCAATCGAGCGGATTTTATTTTCTATCGAGCCGACAGATATCAAGGAATGCGATATAACCGCCTTTACCAACATTAACCATCTTTGAGATTCGCGAGATTTTCCATTCTGTACAATCGGACGCGAGGGCAAAGTGTCATTACACCTTGCAAGTGTGCGTAATAAAAAAGAAAGGTGTGCAGATGGATTCGCGTAATCTTATGCAGCTTATTCGAGGCGGACTGATTCAGCAAGACCGTCTTCTCAAGTTGGATACGTCGTTGGGAAGCGACGTTTTGCTTCCCCACCAGATGGTCGGGGAATCACGACTCGGCCGCGATTTCGAGTTTGTCGTCGACGTCGTCTCGACGACGTCGAGCGTCGAGCTGAAAAAACTCATCGCGCAGCCTGCGACAGTCTGGATCCAGCAGAGCAGTGGCGCCTACGCGCCACACAACGGCTACGTGCATACGGCGAGACGTCTGGGTGCCGACGGCGGACTGACGTTTCACCAGTTGACTATCGCCTCGTGGATGCACTTTCTTCGATTTCGCCGCGACCAGAAGATCTGGCAGGACAGGTCGGTCGACTCGATCGTCACAGACATTTTCAACGCGCATCCCCAAGCACGCGGCTTCTTCGAGTTTCATCTGTCGCGCACCTTGCCATCGCTCTCGTTCTGCCGCCAGAACGAGACAGATTGGAATTTCGTCCACCGGCTCCTGGAATCGGAAGGGCTGTACGGCTACTGGAAGCAGGACAGCGACGGCAAAGCGCACCGCCTTGTCATCACCGATCGCCTGACGGCTCTCGATGAAGCACTGCCGCTCACGTTTTCCCGTGCAGGCACGACCATCGTTTCGGACGCGCTCACGCAGTGGAGCGGCACGCGCACGCTGCAAAGCACGTCGCTGACCACGCGCACCTTCGACTACAAGAATCCGGCGAGCGCGTTCAACGCGAAGGGAACGTCGTTGCCGACGATGCCGAATCAGGGCGATCTTCCGGAGCAAGCCGAGGTCTATCAGTACACCGGTGCCTATACGTTCATGGCGCAGGAGCGAGGCGACGCGCTGTCCAAAACCCGCCTCGAAGAATGGGAATCACGGTCAAAGCGTTTTTTCGGTGTCGGCGGTTGGCGAGCAGCAGACGCAGGCAAACGTTTCACCTTGAACGGCCACCCCGATCACGACAGCGACTCGACCGAGCAGCGCGAATTCGCTGCGATCGCGGTGCGCTGGATCGTGCGGAACAACTTGCCGATCTCGCAAACGTCGACCCGGATGCCACATAGCCTCGACCGGCTGATCGCCGAGTCTGGGGTTGACGACCTGGGCAGCGGTGCGCATACCTCGCCGGCTGCGGACGGATCCACGGGTGCGTATCAGGTGGAGATCGAAGCACAGCGGACGACGGTTCCGTTCCGAAGCCCGTTTGATCATGCCAAGCCGACCACACATCTCGAGACCGCGGTCGTGGTCGGCCCGCAGAACGAAGAGGTCTACACCGACGAGTTGAACCGCATCAAGGTGCGATTCATTTGGGATCGTGTTAACGACGGGAACGAGAGCGCATCGTGCTGGGTCCGCGTTGCGCAGTCCGATACCGGCAGCGGGTACGGTGCCGTCCATCCACCGCGAGTCGGCGAAGAGGTCTTGATCGATTACGTCGGTGGGGACTGTGACCGCCCAATCGCAATTGCACGCGTCTATAACGGCGCGACGAAGCCCCAGTGGCATACGAATGGTCTGCTATCGGGCTATCGGTCGAAGGAGTTCGCCGGGGCAGGGTACAACCAGATGGTGATGGACGACTCGACCGGGCAAAACCGTGTGCAGTTGTTCAGCAGCCAAGGAAATTCCGCGCTGCATCTCGGCTACCTGATCCAGCAGACCGGCAATGCGCGCGGTGATTACCTAGGGACCGGCTTCGATCTCCGAACCGACAGCTACGGTGCAGTTCGCGCGAATCGTGGGCTATACGTTACCACGTATCCGAAGCCGGTCGACAGCCAGCCACTCGACGCACGCGAGACACAACAGCAACTGGTGCGGGCCGAGAGCTTGCTCGAATCACTTTCCGACGCAAGCACCGCACACGACGCCGAGGGCTTGCAGGCCGGATACGACGCATTGAAGCAGCTGACCGACGCGTCGCAAGAGTCGGCCCCCGGTTCCGCGTCTGGGGGACGCACAGCAGGCGGTGGTACGGGTTCTGCGAATACCTTCAAAGAACCGATCATGCTTTTGGGAAGTCCGTCGGGCATCGCGATCTCGACGAACGACTCCGCCCACCTGTCGGCTGCGCAACACGTCAACATCGTCAGCGGTCAGAGCACGCACGTGGCGGTCGGGAAGTCGCTGATCGCGAGCGTCGCCAACAAGCTGAGCATTTTCGTTCAGAGTGCCGGCATGAAATTGTTCGCCGGCCGCGGCAAGATCGAGGTGCAAGCGCACTCGGACAACATCGAGCTGACCGCCCAGAAATCGGTCAAAGTCCTTTCGACGACCGCGAAAATCGAGGTTGCTGCTGATCAAGAGATCTACCTAACTTCCGGCGGCGCCTACATCCGCATCGCAAACGGTGACATCCAGATCCACGCGCCTGGCAAGATCGATATCAAGGGCGCGTCGCACAGTCTGGACGGACCGACCGCGCAAGGCTATGTCCTTCCTGGGCTACCCCATGCGGGGGACACCCCCCGATATCACGAACAGTTCCACCTGGTCGACGACGATGGCACGACCGTTCTGCCACACACAAAGTACGAGATCGAAAGCGAATCCGGCAAGAAGTGGAGCGGCTTCAGCGATGCAAACGGCTTTACTCAGCATATTTATACCGATCAACCAGAGTCTCTTTCGCTGACGGTCTACAAGGAGGTCGATGATGACGGCGACGAAGAAGAAGCGTAAGACGGTGAAGCGGCACGTGAGGCACGCGTCGACGACCGGCACTGATCAAAATTCGCTGGTGAAGGCTGTCATTCAGAACGACGCCGGTGAATGGGTGCGCCCCGCGACAGGAGACAAGTTCTACATCGACGAAACCGCGAAGTTTCCGTCGATTACGTTCGAGTTTAAGTCGGACGATCCTCCCCCCTACCAATGGAAGTGGACGATCGTATGGGATGCGCAGGTGAGCCCGCTGAACGAGAAGCGAAACCGCGGTAAGAAAGTCCGGTCGTTTTCGGAGACCGGGTCTTTTACCAGTAATGACAAGGTGTGGGACGCGAAACTGAACGACAAGATCCTCGGCGGGAAGCTGTCCGTCGAGGTCAAGGCGGGCACAACGGACTTCCGACGTACCGTGATCATTCTCGGGAAAAATCCATCGAAAGACGACGTGCTCGCCTTTCTCAAACCGATTCCAAAGACGGTCGGCTTTGATCTCGTTCTCGATCAGGAGAGCCACTTCAAAAACTTCAGGAATTCTGACGAGGAGCCCGTGGTCGCGGGCGACAAGGGGTTCGGCATGACGCAAATGACGCATCCCGCACCAACGTATGAACAGGTCTGGAGCTGGAAGGAGAACATCAAGGCTGGTGTTGCGTTGTGGCAGCAGAAGCAAAACGATGCCATTAAGCACTTTGAGGGCCTTCCCTACACCGAGGAGCAGCTTCGACGTGAGACGTTTTCGAGATGGAACGGTGGCAGCTACTACAAGGTCGATAAGGCGGCGGGGACGATCGAGCGTAACGACGTGTTGTGCGACACGCAAGCGGGTAACATAGGATGGGACATGACTAACCCTTCGAACGCAGGCAAGAGTGAAGCAGAGCTTCGCGCGCGCGACAAGGATGAGTACCCGAAAATGAAGGGTGGTCAAACCAAAGATCATCCATGGAAGTATTCCGGAATCTGCTATGTCGATCATATCTTCGGTAATTAAGTGTTGCGTCGTTGCTGTTGCTGTGGCCGGTGCGGTGAACGCGTTCGCGGACGAACAGGCGCCCGCCTCGGTTCAGCTTTCGAATGGACTTCGGTTCCAACCGACTGAAGATGGAAAGCGGCTGATCGAAGTAGACGCCGCCCATCACCGCACAATCACGGTGAAGTTGCCCACGGCATTTCGTCGGACCGTCGCTTCATCGTCGGGCATCGGATTTCCATCGGCGACATCAAAGGTCGTCGACGGAAAGGAGTTGGTGCTGGTGGTCGTGAGCCAATCGTCGAGCAACAAGCCGATGGGCTTTTGCGGAGCCGGCGACGAGAGCACGCTGTATGCGCTGCAGGTCAACGGCAACGCCGCGGTCCCGGTCTATTCGATGCCGGTACAAAGCTGTTTGCACAGCGTGTCTCTCGATGACAATGGAGGCTATCGGTCGCCGTGGCTCGCGATTGAGTGGGTCGAGAACCCATTCGGATTCAAGATCACCTGGACCAATATCGACGACGCCGGTAATGCGACGCGCGAATATCGTTACAACGGCAGCACATTCGTGCAGCGCAAGTAGTAGCGCGCTCGCTCGTCGGCAGGGCGCCGAGTAGCTCGGTCCGGTCCACGAGCTTGCGCGCGACGTCCAGGACCCGTGCCGCTGCAGACTACAGATCGCATCGAAGCTGAATGGTCTGGCGATCCATGTCGCTTCGATTTAAGAATACGCTGCATCTTGCCGATAACCAGCGAATATGATCGACGTAGTGTCCTCGGTCGCCTAAGATACTCGATGAGTATATAAGGGGAGGGCGCGTGAAGAAGCTTCCGCACACACAACAGGATTTCCTGCGACACGCCATGAGTGTTCTAGGCATGACGCGTGAAGAGTTCGCGGAACGCATTGGTGCGAAGAAGCGCGCACTCGACAACTGGCTACTCCCATCCAGTTCTGCAGAGTATCGCTCCATGCCGGACATGGCGTGGAAGTTCATCCGCGAGATCCTGGGCCGCGACAAACACTGTCCTTGACAGCACTCATTGAGTATATAGTATGTAGATATACTCAATGAGGAATCGGGATCAGCGTCAACACTCCCGTGCGTATCTAACGTGGTATGTGTCGACGTTCCGTGCCGGCCGGCCGCCGTGCAAAATGTAGACAGACGAGCAGAAAATGATAAAGATCGTGTGTGCGGGAATCCTGAGTCTGTTTTTGGCTGCGTGCCATAACGGTACCGAGGGCGTAGCGGGAACGTACGGAGTTGAAGAGCATGGCAAGGTGAATCCGCTCGTCAAGGTCGAATCGGCAGGTGACACGTATTCGCTCTCCGAATTCCGCGCCGGGAAGTGGGTGCCGGTGAAGGGTGTGGTTAAGCCGTTTACGCAGAAGGATCTCGAGACGCTGACCAAGCACAAGGTGGACGTGCCGGTCGATGGTATCCAAACCAACTCTTTCGCCCTGATCCAGGTACCGAAGGGATGGACCGATGGGCCTTTCACGACCAGGACGGGCTATTTCGCGATCCTGATGTTTTCCCCCGTTGAGCTACAGAAAATGTGAGCCACATTTCATGCAACGAAGCTTGACTTGATAGTTGACGCGGCGCGTGCGAGAAAGGCCAATGCTGCGACGTCGGAGCAGGTGGACAGATCGGGCGGAGGTGCCCAGGAGCACATGGTGTGAGGCACGCAATGAAAGGAACCCTGGTTGTCCCATTCGCGGTCTTCTTACTAGAGCCGCGTGCACTGTTCGCACAAGCACTACCAAACGACGCCCCGTTCATTGTGGCCCGAGCAGTCGCGGACGAAAATGCAGCCCGTTATGGCCTAGTCGATCGAGAAAAGCCGTGTCAAACGGAGGGCTATATAACGCGCTCGCGTGAAGCCCGAAGTGTCGTTTGGTGTAGAAACGGGCGTTGGGAGGATCTCGCACGTGAAGATCGTCGTTAATCAATGGTGGACTTGGTACCTCAGCCTGGGGGCGCTTGACCAAGTGCTGTATGTGCTCCTGACATCACTTTTGTGGTTCGGGGCTCTCTACACTTTCAACATTTTCGGGTTCCGCAGGACATTTTTTGGCGATGAAGCGCAACGTCACTCGAAGGACGAGGCATGACCGTCGAACTTAGCGATCGTGATTATCAACAGCTTGTGGCAGCTCGGAACGCGATGGGTTCGGCGCTCAGTTGCCTTATCGACAACGCAGAGCCTATGGCAACGACCCCGGCTATAGCGGAGGCCCGTCGTGTCTTGGCTCAGTACGGCGAACACCAAGGTTTCGTTGTGTTGGCGAATCCGAAAAACCCGTATCAAATACGCGCGAATTCTGTATTGACGGGCACCACGATACTTGCTCTTTGCGTGTCATTTTTCTGCGTTGGCGTTCTTTGGTCATTCCCTCTCAATGTGACTGGGTGGCTTACGGCGATGTGCATAAGCGGAGGAATTGCTCTCGGTAGCGGTGTCATAGAAGTCATAGTCACGCGACGACGGGATTGACGAAAAGGAAAGCCATGTCCCTCCTAAGTTTTGTGAAATTTCCGTACAGAATGCCGGACGGCTTCGAGGCGGTCGATTCCTACGACACCAAGGACATCCTGCCGTCGGAGTTCAGAATGCGGTTTTGCAAGGTGACTGCGGCCGGGCGACTGCTCTGCGACGAAGACGGCGATCTTCACTACGACGACGCTATGACGATTGGCAACGTTGAACGTCGCGAGTACATGCTCTACTTTGAATCAGGCTCGTTGAAATGGATAGGGTGCTTCGAATCGGATGGTAGCGTGTGCAAGTACGAATTTGACGTCTCGAACTATCTCGGTGATCGGTGATTTTTGCTCTTGAATCACGGTCGACGTGTCATCGAAAAGTGCAACACTCAGAAATGCACCTCTGACGGCGATGTATTCCATTATGTAAAATCACGAGGATTCCTAATGAGTCTGATTTCGGATATCAAGGTGGTAACGGGCATCGGTCGCACAACCATCGAGGAAAAGCGAGCGTTTTGCAAAGAGCGCGGTAAGCACACGCTGGAGATCCAAGATGACACGCGCAGCGACGGTACCCGAGAGTGGAAGTGCAAATACTGCGGAGAGACACGGTCGGCAGCCGAGGGGTTTACGCCGAACGACGTTTATTGAATCTGTGTATATTTATTGATCCAGCAACCTTATAGAGGAAAGTCTTTCACATTCATGGCTACCTATCTCGAACTGAAAGCGCAAGCAGAAGCCCTCGCACAGCAGGCCGAAGAAGCGCGACTTGCAGAGCTGGATGGCATCATCACGACGATGCGTGAGCAGATCGCTGAATTCGGCATCACTCCCGATCAGCTTTTCGGCCGACGTCGCGCTGGTGCGGCGAGCGAGCGCGCGCCGATCGCGCCGAAGTATCGTGATCCGAAGACGGGTGCCACCTGGAGTGGCCGCGGTAAGGCGCCGCGATGGATTGCAGGGAAGAATCGTGCCCGCTTCCTGATTGCCGACGCCGAGTAAATCGGCGAGCACACTAACCGGAGCTTGGTACGGGCCGGTTGTGTTTAGTGACTATGGTTTAACTAGACTCCAAATTTACGTGAGGAGCATCATGTTCTCGCCATACATTGAACCGCTAATCCGGCTCCGCGACTGGGCCATCCGCTGGTGGCTGATTCTCATGGTCGGCACGGTGGTTGCTGCCGGCGTCCTTGGCTCCGTCGAGCTCGGGATTCGCGCGATTGTCCGCGCGCTGACTGGCCATGCCGTATGACACGCCCGATTGTTTATCTCGCGGGCTTCGATGTGTTTCGTCCGGATGCGGCCGCCTACGGCGCTACTTTAAAAGTGCTATGCGACGAGCTCGGTTTCCGAGGGGTCTTTCCACTCGATGCAGAGATCGGCCCGGGCTTAGCGCCTGCGCACCAGGCGCGTCAGATCTACGAAAGCAACATCGCGTCGATCCAATGCTGCGACGTCGTGATGGCAAATCTGGCCGACTTCCGTGGCGCCGGCGAGCCGGACTCGGGCACCGCGTTCGAGGTCGGTTTTGCAGTAGCACATGGCAAACCGGTCTTCGCCTACACGAGCGACGTCGCGCCGTTGATCGACCGGGTGCCCCGCCATCCCAGCGCAGGTCGTCGGCCAGAATGCATGCGCGGCTACCTTATTGAGGATTTTGGCCTACCGGTCAACTTGATGCTCGCCTGCTCGGCGACGATCGTCAGTGGTGGGCCACGCGACTGCCTGCAGGAGATCGCAGTATCGCTGAATGTCCGGCCCCTACCGGCTTGATACTCAGCTCCGGCAAGTGTCGTTTCCGACGCTTGGCGCGACCAGGCGCGCTCATCCCAGGAATCCCTAGCGAGAATCGGATTGCACGCGTGCCGGCGGCGGCCGGTAGCTTGATTCGGGCGAACTTGCGCTACTTCGCGGGCTTGGGTGGCCGATGGGACTTCGCGAGTCCACGCTGGACCAGCGCCGCGTATAAGTCGAACGCCGGCTTAAATTTCTCCTGGATTGCCTTCACATGGACCGCAAGCTGCTGTCGCTTGTATCCATAGCGTTCCGCTGCCTCGGACAAGGGCACACCCTGCACCAGATGATCACGTAGCGCGCTGAGCATGCTCTCGTTCTCGATCCGTGAAAGCGCGAGCATGGCGGCCAGAGTCTCTGCAGTGAGGGGGTAGTCCGGGACTTTCATCGGGTGGGTGCATTACCTTTCGTTGTCTTCGTTCGGGCAGAGCGGCGCCGGTGTGGCTGCCGCTCCGCACCACGTCATGCGGCCACAGCGGTCTTCGATGTGAGCTTTGATTGGAACTCGCCATCCAGGCGCATCTCGAGCTCCGCCATCTCGGGCGGCAGTGAAACATGCGCCAACAGCAGCAGCCTTGAGGCCGTCGCCTTCACGCCGTCCGACGTCTTCTGCATTTTACCGAGAACGACGCAGCGGTTATCCCACATCAGCGAGGCGCGCCGCGGATCAACCTTCGCGAGGGCGGCCATCTGATCCCACCGCGCGAGCTCTGGATGAATCACGCCCTCCTCTGGGCGACCGTGATCCAACATGTAGCCGGTAAAGAGCGCGCGTCGCGCGAATATGCCCAGCGCTTCGAGCCACACGGCGTGGCCGATCACAAATTCTTCGCGCACCTCGAAGGCAGGGAGATCGCCGTTGATCATCGCGGCCCAATGCGGAACGTGCCGTGCGCACGCTTCGAAGAACGTCTTCAGAAACGCGTCGATCTGGGCCAACTGCTTGGGTTCCAGCTCGACGACGTTTTTCTGGGTGACCCCGGTGAGCAGCGAGAGGAACTTCTTGAACGCGACCAGGCTCCAGAGTTTCGAGGACTTGGCCGCTACCGCCGAGTTCTCGACATCGATCCGCCGGTCGATCCCCGGCAGCATGTCGATGACCGACAGCGCCCAGGCATTGAACGGATCGCGCCGGTCGTACAACGCGTTGATGGCGGATGACGGCTTGACCTGGCGGCCGTTGATGTCGGCAAACATCTGTTGCGAGCGCTCGAGGCCCTGATCGAAAAACATCGTCACGACGATCGACTCCTCACGCAGTGCCGGCCGGCGAGCGATCGCGAGTTCGATGCCTTTGCGGCGATGCTGACCGTCGTTGATCAACAGCGTGGCACCCATCGGCACATGTAACAGACCGATGCGTCCACCAGCACCCGCCACGGGTAGCGGCTCGAAAGACATTTCGGCCGACACGCTCGCGGTGATCGCCGGCAGCACGTAGCTATCGGGGTTGTCGACCAGATACTCGCCAATGTCCGCGGCGCGGCGCTCGTTGAGTTGGCGCTGCGCACGCAGACGCGCGGGCACGGTGTCCTCCTCGTCGAATGCGAAGAGCTTGACCAGGGCGCTATACGGCACCTGAGCGGCATAGTAACTTCGGCCCGCTTGCGTGCCGGCGACGGCGGGAAACGTGTAGGTGAATTCACTGCGCTCCGTTGCGAGCTCGTTGGTCACCGCCTCGACGCGCGCGCGTCGCTCGGCATTCGCTAGGCGATCGATCTGTGCGGCATCCAGCTCGGCCCGCGCCTTGTCCTCGTATCGCTCGCGCAGCTCGCCCAGCGACAGCTGCAGATGCTCGAGCATCCACGCGGTGTCTTCCTCCGTCACGGGCTTGCTGCTCTGCCAGTAGGGGTCGAGCACCCCTTTCATCGCATAGATCGCGTCAGCATCGAACTTCATCTGCAGATAGCGTTGCGCCAACTCCGGATATGCCTGCCCTTTGACCAGCGGCGTGTCGTGATCAATGAAGCCAAAGCCAGGCGTTCGGGTGGAGCACTCCCTGTCGCGGTTGAGCTTGCGCGCGCGCTCGGACGCTTTGTGCGACTCCGCATGCGATGAGACCACTGTTCCGAATGCTGCGTCGCCGACGTCGGAGAGAAACATCGCCTTCAGGGTGATGACGTAGAAGTTGTTGCGAGCCATGGTCCAAGGTCCTCGATTGAGTTTCGCGCCGGCTATTGGAGAGGCGCGATGACGGTAACGCCATGACTGAATACTACGTTATGCATACGAGATTAAGCAATAGATATCTATTGCTCGTTTTCTCGATTATCGACAATAATGGAGTCTCCAACGCAAACGAGGCAGCCATGGAAAATCGAGCCACTCAGCGTCCCGAGTCGACTCGCTCAATTCGAGCTCGCTGCTTGAAGGAGATCCGCATGCCTCCCTTGAATCAGCTTTCGCCGACCCTCGTGATCATGGCGTGCTCCGCGACCAAGCTGGAGCATGCGGCACGAGCAATCGATCTGTACCGAGGTGTGATGTACAGCACGTTCCGCGTGAACGTCCGGGCAACGTCGGCGCCGGCGGTGATGATCCTGTCCGCTCTGCACGGCTTCATTGCGCCGGACACGATCATTGAGCCCTACGATCAACTGATGACGCCCGCCCGTGCCGACCTCATGCTCGGCGAGCTCGACCGCTTCATGCCGACGGCGTGGCCGGCGTCGGCACGCTCGATCCTGCTCGCTGGCGGCCGGAACTACAGGCGCGTGATGAACGCCGGTCTAGCACGCCAGGTCGAACTCGGGCACATACCGGCGGGTGCGCTTGTGCTGGAGACAGGCGGCAGTATCGGCTATCAGCGCCAGCAACTGGGGGCATTTCTGCGCGGCGAGCGCCTGTAGGCGGCCGCTCGCGTGTCAATTGCAGGGCGATCGTCACGTGGTCGCCGTACAATCGACCGATCGCGTATCCACCTGCCCGAGGAAGGGAGCATCGCATGAGTACCTCCACACGTACCGTCACCCGCTTGTTCGACCTGTTCACCCCAGAGCAGCTCGAGGAGCTCGACAATGCACCGCTACTACCCTCCGGTGTACGCCACCCGTCGTGGTTCCCGCTGTGTGCGCGGGAGAAGCTGCGCGTGGTCGATATCTTGGTCCACGAATCGGTGCCGCGCATTGCCCAGGAGACTGGTGGCGAAGCGTGGTTGGAAGATCTCGTCGATCGCCTTCTCAATCTCCAAGACGAGAGCGGAGCCTCGTCGGCCCTGGCGGAGATCCGCGCATACGGCGGTCTGCTTGAAGCGGGATTCAAGGTGACGCCGATCATCAGACGCAGCGACGCCACGCCGGATTTCTCGGTGGACGCCGGCGACGGGCCGGTGACGGTCGAGGTGTTTCAGAAGCACCAGGACAAGGAGCAGGACAACCTCGTGGCGGCCGCGAACACGCCGAACGGTCAGCACCCTTACGGGATCGAACGCTCGGAGATAACGGAGGGTGATAGGACGGTGCGTACGACAGTGACCGTGTTGACCCCGGGCGGGCGGCCGGATCCGAAGAAGGAAGGGGACAGCGTCCAGGCCAACCTGATTAGCAGGGTCTGCGGGATGAAGCCGGACGAGGGCCAGGTGGACCCCGACCGGCCGTGCGTGCTCGTTGCCGATTTCACCAACTTTGGCGGCGCCATAGCCTCGCAACTGGTCAAGCCGCACCAGACGTCGCCGCTCATTCGTGGATCCGCTGGTCGGGAGTTGTGCAGTGGTGGGATGTGGTACGGGGTCTACGGCTGGAGGGATGCGCCCGTGTTCGAGGATCAGTCAGGCCCGAAGCGTATGGGACACGACGGGCGCTTCCGCCTCGAGGGCAAGAAGAAGAGTCGCCTGTCGGCCATTCTGTTCGTGTTCCATGAGGACGTAGTGCTTCTCGAGAACCCGTGGGCGCCGCGTCCGCTGCCGCCGCTCGCCCGGTTCGCCTTCAGCTGCTATCCATATTTCAACATGCCTTTTTCGATCGCCGACTGGCATCCTGGCAACACCTTGGCGATCGTCGAGGCCCAGCGTCGCATGATCGAAGCGTTCGACGCTTGACACACGACACAAGGGGTAGCCGCGGAGAGCCGGTGCCCTACCACCAACATCCACTCGAAGGAGCGTGCAATATTATGGCCATCGACCCTCACCTGGTGAAGGCGTTCGGCGACGTGCTGCGCAGGCATGGCGTCGAGGTCACGAAGGACACCATCGAGAAGATCAGAGAAACCTTGGGCTACGTGCCGAGGGTCGGGGTGCTCGGCAAGACCGGGGTGGGAAAGTCCGCGCTCTTCAACGCACTGTTCGGACACGACGTCGCTGAAGTCAACGACGTGTCCGCATGCACACGTGCACCGCAGCAGGCCCTCCTCGACATGCAGGGCGATCTTGCCGGCGTGCTCCTGGTCGACCTGCCCGGCTTGGGCGAAAGCGCCGAACGCGACGTGGAGTACGCAGCACTCTACCGCAACCTCCTCCCGGAATTAGACCTGGTGTTGTGGGTTGTCAAAGCCGACGACCGCGCCCTGGCGGCCGACAAAGCCTACTATCAGACGATCGTGGAGCCGGAAATCGGGCGCAGCGCGACGAAATTCCTGGTGGTGGTCAATCAATGCGACAAGCTGGAGCCGACAGACGCCTGGATCCGGGACGAGCGCCGGCCAGGCGCCGAGCAGCTCGCGAACATCGAGCAGAAGCGATCGGACGTTGGCGCCCTCTTCAACCTTCCGACCGCCGAGATCTGCGCCGCCTCCGCGACACGCCGCTGGCAACTGACCGAACTGGTCGACCGAATGGTCCTCGCGTTACCGGAACATGCGAGGTACGGATTCGTCCGGGGAACCAGGGAAGAGCACGTTTCGGAGAGTGCCAGGCAACATGGGGCCAAAGGGGCAGTGACAACGTTGCTGAAGGAGATTGGGTTAGCGGTGGGTATGGCCGCATTTGCCGCGCTGGTGGCTGCCATCGCCGCCCGCTCTGCAAAGCGCGACGGAACGTAGAACGGTTCCCCGCGGCTCGGCCTCCAGCAGCTCGAGGCAGCTCTCCGCTGCAGGGTTTGCGTGTCGCAAGGACCGATCCAGTGCGCTGTCCGACCGACCCGAATCGCGATCGCGACGAGTCCGGCTACGGCGTTCGGAATTCGCTGTCGACAACGGCGAGCTCGTCGACGAGATCTCGCTGGCCGGGCTGCGGCGCGTGAACTGTCGGCGCCCGCCGCAGCCGAGGATGGCCGCCGCGTCGCAACGCTGCCGCGACGCCTTGCAATTGCGCCCACAATTGGTCGGCCGCCGCCGGCGTCAGCGTATCAGCCGCTGTATCGATTGCGGTGACGATCCCCTCGAGCTGCGCCGATGCACTTGCAAGCGTGGGCCGGGCACGAGCCAGCTCTGAACT
The DNA here is from genome assembly GCF_002223205.1 of Burkholderia sp. AU27893. Taxonomy (NCBI): domain Bacteria; kingdom Pseudomonadati; phylum Pseudomonadota; class Betaproteobacteria; order Burkholderiales; family Burkholderiaceae; genus Burkholderia; species Burkholderia sp. AU27893. The sequence goes on from NZ_NKFD01000007.1 coordinate 88,933, forward strand.
CGCGTGATAGACCGCAAGCCACCGATTGAGCGATGTGTGCTCTTCGACCGATAGCAGCTCAAGCAATGCTCTCGGAACCTCATCTCCTGCGCGAAATGCCCCAATAAGCAGCTGACGGTTGCGCCCCGTTTCCGTGGAGCGTTGAACACGCAACAGCTTCACCTGGCGACCCTGTTCGCGGATGAGCATGGGTTTGTCGACCTCGTGATGGAGACGTGGGCAGGATAGCGCACGACTGTGTCACGGGCTACGGTGTGATGTCACAGCGACTCGGGATCAATACGCCAGATCGGGCCTAATCCGGCAGCGTCGCAAAGGAGTGCCCACGCCGAATACGGAATGGCCGCCTGGTTGGCAATCCACCGCCGAATCTGGCGGCCGGTCGGATCCGCAAGACCGAGGTATCGGGTGGCAGCTCGTGCGCTCATACCGGTCCGACGAACGACCTCCTGAACTTCAGAGCCGGTTGGTGACGCCCAGTGGATGGCCGGCTGCAGGCATTCCGGTCGGATTTCCATTTGGACAGAGCTACTCATCATTTACCTCGTTGATTCGGTGATTGGGTGTCTATCGCGGCACGCAATTTTGCGAGGACCGGAGAACACTCGGTAGGAAGATCTGGCGCCGGCGCTCCGACCGGCCGCACCGACGCAGCCTCGAGGCATACCATCTCGAGGAACTGAGCCTGCTGGATCCTTGCCGACGCGAGCTCGGCTCGCGCGAGATTACTCGATTCGACGTCGCGCGAGTGCCAGTATGAGAGAGAGCCGGTGATTGCGCCCGCTGCGCCAACCACGAGGCCCAGCGCGAACGCTGCCAACTCAGTGTTGGTCAGTCTCCAACTGAAGAACGATTTCGCGTAGTTCACTTTGCCCTCCGTGGACGGGTGTAGTGTTCGAGTCAAAAAAAGAACGAGCCGATGATGATGCCGGCAACCAGGGTGCCGAGGCTGAAGCCAGATCGGGGCTGCAGCGCCTCCTGTTGCTTGCGCCGGAGTTCGCGTCGACGCTCACGCTCCGCCAGGATTCGCTCCTGGCGCTCCGCTGCCGCCCTCGCCGCTCGCACTTCGTCGCAATATTGATCGAAACCGACTTGATAGATGCGTGCAGCGGCTCGAGCGGACGACTGTACAAGGAGGCAAAGCTGGAGCCACGTCGCAATTCCGACCACGTAGTAGGCCCCTCTTTGGATCCATGCCGGTACCGCTACGCTGAGATCTTGCGAGCCGGTGTCCGAATACACCAGACGGACGCCCAGTTGATGCTCGAAGGCGGTAGCGAAGGGCCGGCCGATGTACTGGATGGCCTGGTCGACGATCGGCACGCCAATCGCGCCTTGGCAGAAGCGAACGGCTTGATACGCGACGACCAACCCAAGCGCGGCGCCCGTAACCTCGATCCCCTTCGCGATGTATTCCTTGTTCACACCCCTCTCCTTTTTTGAACTCCCAGCGGCGGGGCTGGGACTGTTCAATTTAGCCCCCACGGCTTACGCCGCGGGGGGAACACGTACGATCCGAGATCGCGTCGCGATCACGGATCGTACTTGACGACCCCAGTCGGGTCCATACCGGCGCCCTGCACAACGAGACCTTCCGATCCAGCCCCCGCGGCTTGTGCCGCGGAGGAAACACGCTTGCCCCGCGATCACTTCGCGATCGCGGACCAAGCTTGACGACCCCGTAGTGGTCTGCGCAGGCCCCACCGAATCGTCCCTGCGCTTCGCTCCGGGCCGGGCCTCTCCCCACGCATGGCGTGGGTCCCCGTGGCCCTCGATTCGGGCGCGCAGGCGCGCGCGCAACGTCTTCGCGACGTCGCCCCCGAGCTTACAAGAAGGGGGGATCGTCCGCTTCTTCGTCGCGCCGCATGGACGCCCGGTCGCATGACCGAGCGCCCCGTATCAATTAGTCAATTGCCCGGAAGATCTCCCGCTGTTCCGGATGTTGAACCGCGAACGCTCGCAGTGCATGGTAGTGATCGATGAACCGCTCGTCGCCGAAGGTCTCGGCCATGTGGCACAGCGCGTACAACGTAACGACGATGCCGAACGCCTCGGCACCCATCGATCCCTCGTAGCTGTTCAGGTTCCAGCGTACCGACACCGGCGCTGCGATCTCCGGGGCGAGATAGAACGCGCCGTTCGAGAGGCGGAAAAAATGCCACATGCCGCCGTTGTACGTCGAGCAGAGACGGCGCGCCCAATCGTACACAAACGCTTCGCCATGCAGGTATCGCGCGCCGAAGTAATGCGGCAAAAAGTGCATACGCTGTTCCTCGACGACCAGCTCCGAACGAATTTCAATGACGTTTTCTTCCACGGTTTTACTCCGGTTAAGGACCGCTGCGATGTGCTGCGGCCATATCGATATATTAGGACATAAAGACCTAATAGGCAATGAATTTATTTGAATAATTCGTTGCTGTTAGGTCTTTAAGACCTTATTATATGGTTGTGGCCTCGGCGTGGTGCTGAGGTCCGTAACCGGAGAAAACCCGTGTCTGAAATTGCAACGAATGCGACCCCTGCCATCGACGGCCTTGCCCCGCTCCAGTACGTACCCCTCGGCACCTTGCGCGTGTCGCCGCACAACGCACGTAAGAAGCCGCCCACTCGTATCCGCGAGATGGCGGAGGACATCGCCGTTTCGGGCCTGCTGCAAAACCTTGTCGCTCACGTGATCGATGGCGAACCCGGCCAGCATGGCGTGTGCGCGGGACAGCGCAGGCTCGCCGCGATGGACCTGCTCAAAAGTGAGGGACGCGCACGCGACAGCGACCTGATTCCGATTCGCATCGTGTCGGAAGGGGAAGCATTGGCGATCTCCCTGATCGAAAACGCGGAGCGTGAAGGCATGCATATTGCCGACCAATGCGTGGCGTTCGGCCGAATGGCCGCAGAGGGGCGCTCCATCGCCGACATCGCCGGCCGTCTCAACGTGGCAGAGCGGGACGTGCGCCGAGCGTTAAAGCTGGCGAGTGTCTCGCCAAAGCTGATCGACGTGTTTCGCGATGACGGGATGTCGTACGAGCAGGTGTGCGCGCTCGCATTGAGTGACAGTCACGAACAGCAAGAGCGGATTTGGTTCGACGCTAAACAGGATTGGCAGAAGCGGCCCAACGCAATCCGAAGTGTGATCACGCAAGAGGAGACATGCGCGCGCGACAACCCGCTTGTTGCTTTTGTCGGGCTGGACGCTTACGAGGCGGCAGGCGGATACGTGCGCCGGGATTTGTTCAGCGATGCGAAGAATAGCGGATACATCAACGATCTGGAATTGCTCAGCCGACTGGCAGTAGAAAGGCTGACGGCGGTAGCCGTGGACACCGGCGCGGAAGGCTGGTCGTGGGTGGAAACGGCTGTCCAACGTGATTCGACGCTACTCGCACGATATGGCCGGTTGCGCCCGGAGACGCGGGACTTTACCCGCAAGGAAAAGGCCGAGTTTCGGAAGCTTGAGAAGGCCCGTGATGACGCTCGCCAAGCGTTTTTTGCGCACCAAGACTCGGATGCAGCGGAGGACGACGACGCGAAAGGCGAAGCACTGGAAGAGGTCGCGCAAGAGGCGGAAGCGGCTTTAGCCGAACTTGCCGAGCGACGCAACGCTTGGACGGACGAGCAGAAAGCACGCGCGGGCGCTTACATCTGGATCGACTATTCCGGCACCCTGCAGATCGAGCGAGGACTCGTCAAGCCAAGCGAGAAGGCCGCAGTAAAGGAGTCGGGTGTCGTCGGGACCGAGCAAATCACGCCTGAGAAGGCAAAACCGCTGCATGGTGAAACGCTGTGCGAACGTCTGACGGCGCATCGTACCGCTGCCGTCCAGGTGGAACTGATGAAGCGGCCGACCGTCGCCCTCGCCTATCAGATGTTCGCGATGGTGCCGCGCGTGTTCGCCGAGCATTACGAGGCAGGCGCGATGGATGCACTGGATGCGCAGTTCACGCCGACCCATGAACGCCTGTTGCGCGCGGCCGACGACATGGCCGACAGTCCGGCGTGGCTGTTCATCGACGGGGAGCGGCAGAAGTGGCGCGCGGTGCTGCCTTGCAAGGTTCGCGATCTGTTGCCGTGGCTTCTGTCGTGCTCCGAGGACATGCTTGCCAATCTGTTCGCTTTCTGTGTGGCTTCGACCGTCAACGGCCTGAGTCGATGGGACCGGCCGCACGATGTCAACACGTTGGCCGACACCCTTGGCCTCGACATGGCCGCGTACTGGAAGCCCACCCGCGCGAGTTACCTGAACCACGTTTCGAAGCAGCGCATCATCGACGTGGTAACACAGGCGGTATCGGCCGACGCGGCGGCGCAGCTCGTGGGTATGAAGAAGGGCGAAGCGGCGGCGGCCGCCGAACTGCGGCTTGCAGAAAGTGGCTGGTTGCCAGAGGTGCTGGCGAACCGGCAGACGGACACGGTATGGGAGGACGATGAACCGGACGCAGACGAAGCCGACCCGGAGGTTGATCCTGACATTCCGCATTGACGCCATGATCCGATAAGCAACAGTGGCGCCCTGACGGGGCGTCTCTTTTGACTCATACGCCCTCGCCCATTGTCGATTAGACATCGGGCGACTTCCTCATTGAAACAAAAATGTCACTTGCTTAATAGGTCTTAAAGACCTATTATATCGATATGGCCGCAGCATATCGCAGCGGTCCTTATCCGGAGAAAAAGCCGTGACTCAAATTACCCGCCTTTCGCGCACGTTCGCCGCCCACTCCCCGTCGCTGCGCGCAGACACGCCGCTGTCGAATGATCAGATCGCGCGCGTCGCCCCGTCGATCCTCGCGACCGAGGCGCACGAAAGCCGCTCGAATCGCTACACGTACATCCCGACTATCAAGGTGCTCGACGGCCTGCGCAAGGAGGGTTTCGAGCCGTTCTTTGTTTGCCAGACGCGTGTGCGCGACGACAGCAAGCGCGAGCACACGAAGCACATGATTCGTCTGCGCCATGCGACGCAGATCAACGGTGCGGAAGCCGACGAGATCATCATGTTGAACAGCCATGACGGCTCGAGCAGCTACCAGATGATCGCCGGGATGTTCCGCTTCGTCTGCAAAAACGGCATGGTGTGCGGCGACACGCTGTCGGATATCCGTGTGCCCCACAAGGGCAACATCGTGGACAACGTGATTCAAGGCGCGTTCGACGTTCTGGACGGCTTCAACCTGATCCGTGAGCAGAAGGAAGGCATGCAGGCTGTCACGCTGCAGCGCGAGGAGCAAGCGCTACTCGCCGAAACCGCGCTGTCCCTGAAGTACGAACCGAACGCCGACGTGCCCGCGCCGATCACGCCGGATCAACTGTTGCGGGCACGTCGCACGGAGGATCGAAACGACGACCTGTGGACGACGTTCAACCGGATTCAGGAAAACATGATTCGCGGCGGGTTGCGTGGCCGGTCGGCCACTGGTCGCACGATGACAACGCGCGAAGTAGCCGGGATCGACCAAAACGTAAAGCTCAACCGCGCGCTGTGGGTGCTGGGTGAAGGTATGCGCAAGCTCAAGCAAGGCTAACCGCCGAGCCTGCAACGCTCCCAAAGGCCCCGCTTCGGCGGGGCCTTTTGCATGGAGCCACGGTCGGCTCAGCTGCCGCACGCGGCAATGACATTCGCGCGCGCAATCGGGCAATCCAGTGGAGCGCCCGCCACTCCAGATCGAAAGCACCGCTGCGCGGTGCTTTCTCACGTCCAAAGGCGACTTACCACCCTCTCCACGGTCGCCTTGTCGTTCTTGCAATCGCCAGCTCAAGGAAGACCGTCAGCGTGCTAACGGGGGTGTGTCTACCCGTCGCCAACGATCGCCGGAAGTGTGTCGACGGCCGGTCGGTTGACGTGTGCGCAACGAGTGTCGCACACGTCAACCGACCTTCAAGGGCTTTCGCGGCATAAACGACCGGCTCTCCCTGACCGGGAGGCCCATCATTTATTCCACGGTCCCTTGACCGCCGCCCCCCTTCCGGCGCTCGCCAGCGCCGGGTAGACACACTGTGCAGCCGCTGGCGCTGCCGTGCTGCCCATCGTCCTAACCTCGATGGAGCACATCATGGACTTCTTTTACCTTGGCGATTGCCTTGACATTCTCCCCACCCTTCCGGACGGCGTTGCAGACTTCGCACTGACCGACCCGCCCTATCTCGTCAACTACAAGGACCGCTCCGGTCGCTCGATCGCCAACGACGTACATGGTGAATGGCTCGCACCTGCCTTCGATGAAGTGTTCCGCGTGCTGAAACGAGACGCGCTGTGTATCAGCTTCTACGGCTGGACGAAAACAGACGAATTTTTCGACGCATGGCGCTCGGTCGGATTCCGGATCGTCGGACACATCGTGTTCGCAAAGCCGTACGCGTCGCGCGAACGGTTCGTAAAGTACCAGCACGAATCCGCCTATGTTCTCGCGAAGGGGTCGCCGGCCCTGCCCGCGTCGCCGGTGCCGGACGTACTGCCGTGGAAGTATTCCGGTAATCGTCTGCACCCGACCGAAAAGCCGATCGGCAGCATGCGAACACTGATCGAAGCCTTCACGAAGCCGGGCGATCTCGTCCTGGACCCGTTCGCGGGGTCCGGCACGACGTGCGCGGCCGCGAAGCAACTGCGCCGGCGGTATGTCGGCATCGAGCTGGACGCTACCTATCACGCATCGGCCGTCGCGCGCCTGGCGGCGCTCGACGCAATCGCCGCCTGACTATCGACAGTACGGCGCTGCCGGCGCGTGTCTGTGCCGCTGGCGGCCCCCCTCGCGGAGACCTGAACAATGACCCTGAAACCCTATCTTGAGAATGCAATGCTGAGTGCGATCGCCGAGAACATCTTCTGCCTTGTGCCGGCGGCGCTTGTGCATGGCGAAGCCTCGTCCCGCATCGACGTAGCGCTCGGCGACCTCTTGTACGCACTGCGCGAAGCCTACGAGGCCGGTAAGGCCGTGGGGGACGCGTGATGCCCGACCCTGAACGCGACGCGATGCTGGCGGGCATCGCGCGCCGATACCTGTTCGTGGAAACGCTCGAACGCCGTTATCGGGATCGGCTCGACTTCTACGACGTCGCCGTGTGGAGCCTAAAGGATGCGCTCATTGCTGCATTTGACGCCGGCCGTACGCAGGCACGGACCGACCGGTAACACAGCAGGCCGCCGGCATCACGCCGGCGGTCGCTCCGGATTGTCGGGGTCAACAGCGGCCGACGCAGGCTTAGGAGATGGGTCGCGCAGCGGATTCGGGAAATACAGTTCCTTTCGTGCCTGCTGTCGCGCCGCGCGTTGCTCCGGCGTCAGAGAGCGCCGCTGTTCGTGAGTAAGCGTCTCGCTCGTCAGCCAGTCGTCGGGAAGCGCGACCTTCGGCCGTACTACGGCCGCGACCAATGCCTTGATGGATTGGACCGGCCCAGCTGGCCGCTGCGCTGCGGTAGCGGGTGCGTCGTCGGCCGCCGATGCCGGCTCCGGGGCCTGCTGTTCGGAAAGCGACGTGCGGGGGGCAACGGGCCGTGCAGCGGCTCGCCGCGCGTCACGCGGTAGCGGCAGATTACGTTCGCGCCGGACGCGGGAAATCATCACGTCGAGCGTCGCGACGGACAGGTCGAGGCCGTGCTTTGCGAGCAGGTCGCGAATGGCGAGATGCCGCACGCCTGCGTCGATCGCGGCACAGACGTATTCGAACATTTCGCGAAAGCGGGCCATCTTCGAGCGATGCTCGGCCCCGCGTGCCAGTGCCAGCGAATCGTGAGCGAGAAGTGCGAGGTCGGTCATGACGTAGACCCGTGGAGAGCGAGCGCGAGGTGTGCCATCAGTGCATTTGTGACGTGAGACGGGCTGACTGTAGAGCCGCACCGGGGCGGGCGTCAATACGCGGAGGGCAGATTCTTGTGCCGGGTTCTGACCGAAATGATACGGATTCCGTATGGAATCTGAGAGGCCACGACTTGAGCTGTTGGATTTGCGTAGGAGCTTGTTAGGTCGTGTACGGTCGCGGCCCGGCCGCCTGTCGGCCGAGGCACGATGGATATGTAAACGGAAATGCTAACGCATTCCCGTTTTCATATCGCGTGCCCAAAGGGGCGGGCCCCTTTGGAAACCCCGCGGGCTCCGCCCGCTCAACATCCGGCGCCGAAATCGGCGGGGCGCCTGCCGCTGGCAGGCGTTGCGTCGATGCGACATTCGGCTCGTGTCGCGGTGCTTCGAGAGGCGCACCTCCGACGTGCTGATAGCACGCTTGTCGGCGGTGCGGCATCCCGACCAGGTGGTCGGCGTGTGGCCGGTTTCAGGAAGCAGGTGGGTGGGTCGCGCTGGCGACACTGCGCGGAGACGGTTTGGTCGCTGACAGTTAGTTGCGAAGGAGATTCGCGCTGCCCCTCCTCTGTAGACATGCGGGCCGGTGGCGATCGAGGGCAATGGCGGGCAATCGGGCGCGCACACGCGCGCGTTGAGCTCGCGGCCGACTGGTCGGTCGCGAGCGATTTACGCGCCCTTGTCGAGGGCGGCGATAGCCGCCCTCGACTTAGGGCCTGCCGGAGGACAGTCTGCGCTGACCGCTGGCCAATAGTTGGCAAGCGTGCGTAGCACGCGTGACGCCACGGCGGAGCCGTGGGTGGATTTCAATCGGCTGTAGTTAGAGATGTACCCTGGTTAAGAACCGACATTTAAATGCCGTCAGACCCGACAAATAAACGAACTTATACACAGCCATTGACCGGCGGACGGACTGTCGACACGACAAAAGTCACCAATTCGCGGTGGCCGCGGCTACGCCGCGACGTCGCGCTAACGCGAAACACGAGCGCGGGACGTGGGTTGCCCTCGCTCGCGCGATCGAAAGGTGGACAACTATGGGAGAGGTGTCAGCCTGGTGGGGCCAGCTGCTGACGTGCGGCCGCGTAGCAAGCGTCGCGGCCCCATTCGGGATGTTCGGCCTTGATTTGTCCTGCACGGAGCACGAGTGCGCGATCGTACTCGGCCTGGCTGGTTCCGTTGTCGGCACTCTGCCTGCTACGCGCTTGTATCGCGGCGATTTTGTCGGTCAGAACCGTTGCGATCTCCGACGCCTTGCGATCATGCTTCCTCTGCTTCGAAACTCGGCGCTGCGCTCGCAGCAGCGCTCGCGTGCGTTCATGACGGAGCCATCGGCCGAGGCCGAATGCTTCGAACAGTACCGGCGCGATGTATCGAATTGCCGCGATCCCTTTGTATCGGACACCTTGGTCCGATTCCTGGACCTCGCATTGCCGGCGAAGCTTCACGAGCTTGGCGCCAGCCAGATCGCGCAGCGCACGCTCCGCGCGGCGCAATGGCAAGCCGGCCTGCTCCGCGAGGTAAGAGAGAGTGAAGTCGACCCAACCGTTGGCACCTGGTACGCCAATCCGCAGCGTCGCCAGGTCACAGAATTTGATCATCGCACGTGCGAGCTGCACACATGCAACGCGCCGTTCGCTGCGCTGCTGACGGGGGCTACCGTTCTGTGCGTTCAGGCGTCCAAGCCACTGCGCCGGCTGGTCGAGATATCGGCCGAGGCGCATCTTCAACTCGCGCAGGATGCGCGGTGAGCGAGCTGACGCAGGAAATGGAATGTCGGCCGGCCACACCCGCTCCGGAAGTGACCGACTCGGATCGGGCGTCAACGGCTCAGCCTGCCCGGTTGTTGGCGGGCATTGCGACATGTTGAATGGAAGTGCGACCGGCACGATGGGCGCGCTACCGTGAACCGCGCTCCTGGCCACTACGCAACGTGCGTGTGGCGGTCGACAGCAATACCTGCCGACGCCGCGTCGAGACCGCGCCGGTGCATGTTTTGGAGACGGCTTTGTGAGGTTGGTTCATCTGCTCGAATATTAAGAAAATAAGGCGGCAGATGACGCTTGACAGAACGTTGTCCTCTCCTACAATCAATTCTCTGGTGAGGAGGGTGACTGTCGGCGTCTGGGATACGTTCGGTAGGCATCATCCGGGAGAGCCCCCGTCTAGTCCACGGGGGCTTTCTTTTTCTCGGCTAGATCACGGTTTCATCTCCGGTTGCGAGGACGGCACCACGTCGACCGTCTCGATGTGCTGCGCGACCGGCGATCCGACCGCCGTGTCGACGCGCGACGGCTGTGCCGCCTGCAGGTGTGAATCGATGCGAACATGACGCGCCTCGGTCAGTGCACGATTCAAGGCCGCGTCACTGAATTGAATGCTCAGCCCGGCGGCAGCGGCCACCTCGACAGCAGCCTGCTGAAACGTCGCGCTACCTTCGAGCTCAAGCGTCCGGCCGAACTTCATCTGCGAGAGCCGCAACCCCGCCTCGAGCGCGGCCCAGTCGATCGCGAGCACGTCGACAGCGTTACCGCGATCGACGATCAGATCGTGGCCATCGCGGCTATAGCAGATGCTCCCGCCGGCGCTGACCGAAAGTGCGAGATCCTGGCCACCGAAGACGATAGCGTTCTCTCTCCATTCGACTGCGCCGGGCGACCGGACCACTCCGACCGCGCGCCGATCGGGCTCGGTCGGTTTGCCGGTCCGACGCAACTCGGCGATCGCCGCGACGTCGCCCCCCTGGGCCCGTTCCTGTAACCATTCGGTAAAGGTCGGGCCGGACGCCGGTCCGTGTTGCGCTTTCAGCGCATCGCGTTCGTGACGAACAGCCGCCGCAAGTGACGTCTCGTCGAGTGCACGACTGAATCGCGCGGCCGACAACGCCTGACGCTGAGTCGCGCGGGACATCGTCGGATCCTGGCGCAGTGCAGTGCGCTTGCCCTCGAAGGTCTCGACAATTGTGTCCCGGCGACTGCGCTCCCCTTCCCGCTGGTTCTGCCATGCGTTCTGCCGCGCACGGCCGCGAGCCTCGCGTTCCATCACATACTCACGCCACAGCGCTGCTCGCGGCTGCTCACGAACACGGGGAATCGGATGCCCATCGAGCTGGCGCTGGTAGACCGCCTTGAGTAGCGGCGCTGCTTCCCGCCAAGGCAGATTCAATTCTTTGGTTAAAAAATCGGACACCGTCAGATGCCGGCGGCCGGCACGAATGCGCGTGCCGCCATCCTTTCCGGTCACAACCATGTATTTCTGCGGCAGGACCCCATGCGAATGGGACAGCTCCGCCAGCAGCCGCTCGCCGCTGAGTCGCCGGCGGATCTCGCCAAACTCGCCACTCGCGGCCCGTTCGCGCTGCCGCTCATGTACATCACGGGTACGTTGGGAGATCGCGTTGTCGGCTACTCGCCCCGTCGACTCTCTTTCTCGCGCAATTTCTCGATCGCGATCGCGAGGCCGTCGCAAGCGATACGCGGATACGGGACGCTCGGGCTCCAGGTAATCGTCCGCATGATCTGGCAGTAGCACTGTACGTCCTTCGGGGACCCGAACCACAGCGCTGCTGGACAGCGCTCGCACAAGGTCGAAGGGTTCGGGCGCAAACTCCTGTTCATCTGCCCAAGCGCCAAACTCGTCGTCGGCATCGATGCTGGCGCCGCCTGGCCCGCCAGGTTCGAATCCGGCAGGTGGTCCGGAGAGGGTGATGTCGTCGAATGGGCTGTCGAATGGCCCGTCAAAAGGTCGCTCGACGTCGTCTGGTCGAAGTGGTGCGAATCCGGAGGTGTCGTCATCATGAAATTCCCTCAAATGCTGGGCATAGAAGCCCCGTTCCAGTTCATCCAACATCAGCTGCCGATCGGCGGCCGAAGATTCGTAATAGCGCGCCCACTGAAGTGCGTTGCCGCTATTGAGATACTTCACTTCGCGCGCACGGCTCGAGGACCACTCATCGAGCAACACCTCGATCTCATGTGGTGTCGCGCGCGGAGCCTTCCGGTCTTCGTAGTTCGCCGTAGCGTCGGCCGATAGCTGGGCACGCTTCTCCTCGGTCGACAGCTGGATGAATTCGCGCGAGAACACGAAGTCCTTGAGGTTCACGCCCTTGGCCGCCTCTGGCGGCTTAACGTTCGGATATTCGTCGTCGCTCCCGGCATTGCGCATCCGCACGGCGCCGTGTTCGGCCAACAGCGTCATAAAGTCCTCGTAGCGCTCGATTCCACGATCGAGCACCGCGTCGAGCAACGCCTCCTTCAACTCACGGCCGACTGGCTTGAACAGATCTCCGCGATAGCGGCTGAGCATCTCTGACGCGTCGGTCAGCTCAACGCGACGGTTGTCTTTTGGGCTCGCGAGCCCGTATTGCGCGTTGATGTGTTCCTGAATCGCGTCGATGAATGCGAGGTTCTTCTTCACGTAACCCAGCGGCTCCAAGTGCATCCCCGATACGAGGTTGAGCTTCGGAATCACCACGTGGATGTGCGGCTTGCGCTCCACGAGTTCGCCGGTCTTCTGATCGATGTAACTTTTCACGCGCGGCAGGTGCGCCTCGGCGTAGAAATTCATCTCGTCGGGGCGGTATGCCGAAAACACGAAGGATTTGAAATCCCGTACCACCGCGTCGAGCGTCGCCCGGTCAACGGCGTCCTCCTTAAAGCTCAACGTGATCGACAAGTACCGATCGACGTTCGGCGCCACATTGATCATCTGAATGATTGCGTCGGTGACATCGAGATCGCCGTCGAGCACGACCCGCTCGTCGAGCTCGTCACGGTCAAGTTCACGCCCGGCCTTTCGACCGTCTTCGAGATACGCCTTTACGCCGTCGTGGCGGCCCTTCACTCTAATCAACACGATGGAGGTGCGCTTTCAGGAGTTGCGTGATCAGTTCCAGTTCGTCGAGCAACGCGACGAACAGGTCGTCGCGCAGCTGGCCTGCAGCATTCGCGTGGTTCGCGACATGGGCCAGTTGGTTCAGGTTGTTGCCGGTCTTGTTGATCACGAACACGATGCGCTTGTAGTCGGCACTCACGGGCGGCCGCGCGACGATCTGAGTCCGGTTTGTCAGCACGCACTGGCGCAGAAACTCCGACTGGCTCAAACCCGATGCCCGGACTTTCTCGACGAAAGCCTGCCGCTCAGCCTCGGTCAAGCGCGTGCTAATCGGCGTTCCGAGCCCGTTTTCTGCACGGCGACGACCGCGCTTCGGCCGCGCGTCGAGGGCGCCCAAGTCGTTGTTGCTCACGGTGTGTCCCCTTACGCTCGCCCGATATTGAGTTCGCCGACACCGCGCGCAATGCGCAGTGCGACCGCATATCGCGTCAGCTGATCGCGCCACTTCACCGCGTCTGGCACCCCATGCAAAACCCAAACTGGATGCCATGCATCGCTGGTCTCGATCACCAGCGTGCCAAACCCGAGTTGCGCTTGCCACCAGGCAGCTTCGACGACCACGTTCTGGATGCGAAAGAGCTCGAGACTCGTGGTACGGCGCGAGGCAATCCCTGTCGTCATGGTCAGCCGCTCCGTATCGATCACGACCCGGATCGCACGCGTCTGTGCCATCGCAGCTGCGGCAACGACAGGCGACACCAGCAGCGCGAGCGCAAGCACCGGCCACATGCGCGTGAACGCCGCAGCAGCGGCAAGCCCAACGATCAAAGCAGCTTCGGCTAAGGCCGAGCGCATGATCAACGGCAAGTTCACCATCCATACTGGTGATGCGTCGAACCAGACGTGCGGCGAACGCGTCCACTGTCCCATCGAGGGCGGTTGGCGCTCCATCATTCGTCCGCTCCCGCTGCTTTGGTCGGCGCCGGCAAGGCGAGGCGTGCCGGCCGCGGGTACTTCGGAGATGGCAGGATGGGCATCGGCTCACCCGCCTCCCAGAGCCATCCGTCGATCTCGCTGTCCGCGATAAGCCCCTCGAGCGCAGCTCGCGCTGACGGCGCCGCACCAGGCGTCGCTACGTACAGCGCAATCGGTTCGACGGTATCGGTCAATACACAGCTCGCCAGCGCCTGGTCATCTGCCAGGTTGTAGCGCAGGCTTTTAATGAAGCGGCGCTCGTCGGCCGACAGCGCGTCGACTATCATCTTGTCGTAGGCATCCTCGAACGGGATCCAGTTTCCCGTTACTACCATTGCTGAGAGCGTTGCAAGCGACGCGATTCCCGTCGGCCCGAGGAAGAACGTCCCGATCACCACCAGACGCGCATCGTCCACGCTGTCCCACAGGCCGATTGCGTTCGCAAAGCGCTTCTCGAAGCGCCGGTGCAGGTCAGTGTCCATCATGAACGGGAAGCTCGGCAGGTGCTTCAGGATCAGCTTCATTCCAAAGCGGGACGGGACGATATCTTTGACCTCGCCGATCACAATCATCATCGCTCGAGTCTTTCCCGGCTTCATCAGCTCGGCCATCGCCGCGATCCGACGCGCCGTCAGCTCGGCGTCCCGTTCCTTCGACCACGGTTCCGCAACGAACACCTGCTGTGCGAGCGGCGCCTTCTTCGCGGTCTTACCGTGCAGCGCCTCCGACAATGCCCGGCGTACGACGTACCAACTGCGTCTCCCAGCCATTGCCGGCGACCAGCGATTCAAGCCAGCCTCCTCCCACAGATAGTGCAACAGGCCGCGCAGGGTCAGTTTGGTCCCGTCCGTTCGGACGGTATCGCTTTCTTTGCCCGATGCTTCCGGCGCGGTGCGACCACTCGACTTGCTCATGCTGAAGTCGAGCCGTAGTGTCGTCGGTCCCTCATCCCCACCATCTTGGACTGCCTGGCCGACCACGGCGCCGCGACCCGATAGCTCGGGGGGCAATTCATGCGAATCGCATCCAAGCTTGTGTTGTCCAGCGGTGCCCGGCATCCGCTTGATGAGGAACCGACCATCGAACTGTGCGATGTACATCGGGATCCCTGGCTCGGGATCCCGGCAGTTGCAAAGCGGCCGGATCTTCCCCCGGTACGCTTTAGCGAGATGGCTCTGCAGGTCTTCAGCATCAGCCTGTACCACGGTGGTATCGAAGCGATAGGCGTGCATGTCGAGCATCCTGTTCAAAATAGCGAAGGTTGACGGTCCGGAGCGACGGTCGGTGTCGACGCGCTCGGCACTGTCGTCATGCGAACCATCAGCGGCACGCCGCATCCGTCGATAGTCAGGCTCAGTCCGTACACACCTACGCCGACATGATCAAGCTTCGTCCACGTCGGCATAAAGCCACGTTGCCGTGCGAGCCGTGTGAGTGCCGACTTGCTCATGCCTCTCATGCAATCCGCGACGAACTGGGCGCCCCGCTGCGGCATTAGGTGCGGCGGGAAGGTATCGGGTAAGCCGAACGTGTCGAGTTGTTCCATGGTGCGTGGGTGCATCGTTAGTGGTGGAGCGCGGCCGACAACAGGCCGAAGCCGAGTATCGAGAGGCCCGAGCTCAGCGCCGCGGTAAGCAAGATGGTCCGCCACGGCGTGGGCGCTGGACGTGGAAACGTGATCAGCTGCTGCAGCTTCGTCAGCTCGGCCTGCAGCGCGTCGACCGCCTCGCGACGCGCCAGGCGTGATGCGCGTACCGCCAGCTCGCCCTTAAACGCGGCCTCCGAATGTCCGACGATCTCGGCAAGCCGATCCGTCGTGTCGCGCGCGGCCACCAAGGTCGCGGTCAGGCGTTCGTCCGTCTCGTGGATCGCAGGGGCGACGTGCTTCAGTGCCTCCATCAGATTCCAGACGTCGCTGACGAGGTCGGCGATCGCGGCCTCGCGCAATTCGTTGCTGCTAGGCCAGCGTTGAAGCCCGTCGAGTACCGAAGCACCCGCGGGGCTCTCGCCGGCCAACTGCGCTTCTCGGCGCTGCGCCGGCGCATTCATGCAACTGTCTCCCGCATCACGGCCTCGAATACCGCATCCAGCTTCGGGCTGATCGATCTGGCCTTGGATTGGAGGATCCGCCGCCGCGACAGGCGCACGCGCTCGCCTGAATCGGTAGCGGCCGCAATCGCCGCTCGGTAATCGGTTTCGTCGCGACAGAGCGCGTGCAAGGTCGTTCCCAGCTCGGCCGCCAGCGAAAACACGTCACTTTTCGGAACAACCGCCGACGTATCGAGCATGAAGTGTCCTCCCCGTCGATGAAGCTCGAGCAGCGGCGCGAAGGCACGTCCGACCGAAACCTCGACCGTCTCGTTGCGCTCGACCACCACCTGGTTCAACACGACGCGAATGCGTTCGGGTTCGACGCCCAGGTCGGTTAGCAAGTCGATGGTCTTGAGCGTGTCCTGTAGCTGCTTGCGATCCGGCACGGCGGGGACCACAAAAAAGCCATAGTCCTCTTGGAGCCCCGACGCTTCATCCAGCCGCCGCAGATACTCCTCCACGTTCGACGCGCCGATGTCGACCAGGAACGCGCGTCCCTGCATCAACTCCTCGTGGAGCTCGTCAAACTGGCCGGCGATCATCACCTGCACGTCTCCCCCGCGATGCGCAAGGTCGGCCTCATCTGCATTGATGGATTCGATCTGG
This sequence comes from Burkholderia sp. AU27893, assembly GCF_002223205.1. NCBI lineage: Bacteria > Pseudomonadati > Pseudomonadota > Betaproteobacteria > Burkholderiales > Burkholderiaceae > Burkholderia > Burkholderia sp. AU27893. The sequence goes on from NZ_NKFD01000007.1 coordinate 105,227, forward strand.
CGCACCGGCATCCCAGGAAGGCGCGGAGCGAACAGTTCGCGGGTAAGGGTCGTCTTGCCAACGTTGCCGGAACAGTTGACGAGAGCAATGCTGATATTCATTTGACGGTCTCCAAAGTGGATAAGGCAGGCGTGTACGCGACGAACACGTTGTGTCCGGGCCGGGCTTCGCACAGGAACGTGCCGGTACGGGGAACCCTTTTAACGGGTTGGCCGAGCACTCGTAGCCCGGTGTCGAGGTGCCGTTCGCCGAGCGCGTGGACGCCAAGGCGGCTGCCAGCCACGACACTGGTGCGGGCTTCGATGTCGGCCAGGTGCGGCCAGCGGGCGCGCAGTGCATCAACGAAGGGATCGACCATCGCGTCAGCCAACCGGTATGCGTCGAACCACCCCTTCCGGCGGGCAGGGTGCAGGCGCAGCCATCCCGGCAAGACACGCGGCGATCGCGCAGCGGCGATGGCCGGCATCAGACTGGATCCTTTGCGGCGGGCCACTTACACCCCCATCTTCGGTGAAGGCGCAGGCGTCGCCGGCGCCGGCGTGGGGGCCGGTGCCGTCCACTCAGCCTTCTGCGTCTTGAATCGGGCGTCGATCGCTTCCAGCGCTTGCTGCGGCGTCAATTCGCCGCGTTCGACGCGCTGCTGGATCTCGATCGCCGATTGCATGCGGGCATTGAACCGGTTCATCACTTCCGCACGTGTCCGCGCCGGGTAACTCGCCAAGGCTTTTTCCGCGAGGCCGCGCAATTCCGCGACCGTTTGGGGCGGCGCCTGGACGGCGGCCGGTGTGCTCTCGGCGGATGGGGTCGCCGCAACCGTCGCGGTCGTCGACGGTTGCGTTGCGGGCTGCGGATCAGTCTTCGCTGCCGGTGAAGGCGGTTGCGTTGTCGGCGCTGGCGCGCTCGAATCCGCCGCTGCGGTCGGCTTCGCGACCGCCGGCTCACCGCCCCCGTCTGGCGACTGGCCCTTGCGGATGGTCAGGGCCTCCCGCTGCCGATCGCGCTCGCGCGTGGCCGCCTCGAGCAACGCGCGATCCGCTTCACTCGGCTTGAAATTTGTAACTTCGACCCCCGCAAGGCTGGCCTCGAGCCACGCGTTGCGCCGGAACGTCGCACTGCCCGTTACCGCGATCGACGTAAAGTTCTTCACGACGGCGACGGAGATCATGTCCGCGATCGTCTCTCGGTCGTTCGCGTGCGACGTGAGCCGGGGCCCCTTGTCTTCGAAATGCGGCTTGGTCTGCTCTGGTGCGCCCGGATTTTTCAGGTCCGGTTTCCAGAATTTCCCGTCTTTCACCACGTACCGTGCCGCAATGTCGGCCGGGACGTCGTAGCCGCTCGCTTTCAGCACTGGCTTACGATCGACGCCGTCGCCGATTTCGATCACGTTCGGCGTCGCGTCGGGTTTGGACGCTGTCTGCGGCTTCGCGGTTTCACCCGGTGTCGACGTCACCGTTGGTTTTACCTTCGCCGGCTTCGATTGCAACTGCTCGTTGACCTGCTCGACCTTGCGCTGTGCCTCGGTCGAGACGGTCTGCTGGCGCGCTTGGGCGGCCGAGAGCTGCTCGCGCACCGCGGCGCTATCGGCAACCCGCGATTGTCCGACCCGCGCCAGCGCGGCATCGGCAATCCGATCGCCGCTCGGACGCACCGCATCGTTCGCCGGATGCTTGGCGTCCCCCTCGTTGGCAGGCTTGCCGACCTTCACCGTGCTGCCATGTACCGGCGTGTCGCCCACGGTCTGCTTTGGCGCACGCGCCGGCTGCTCGATCGCCTGCTTGCCGAGCGTCCAGCCGGACACGTGCGCGGCCGCGACGGTCGTGTTGACGAACGGTTGATCGACAATCTTTCGCGCCCCATCGTAATGACCGAGTGTGCGAGCCACGTTTTCAACCGATTGCCGCATGGCGTCGGTCACCGCATGCGCGGATGCCCACTTTACCCACGCGATCGTCTGCTCGCGAACGTGATCAGGAATCTTCACGCCACGGGCGACCGTATTGCGCAGCGCGTCGTCAACGGTACCGACCATCTCCGAGAACGGACGCTGAGCATCCACCGTGACTCCCAGGGCCCGAAACATCGGGGCGAATCGCTCGGCACTCGCTGCGTTCGCAGGGCCGATCGCCGGATCGTGCTCGACTACCGTGCGGGTCCGGCCGACGTGATACGCGTCGGCCAACACGGGATTCTGGAATGGATTCTCTGCGCGCCCAGCGTCGCGGTCATCGTAGCGCCCGAGCGCCTGCGCGACGCGCGCGGCTGCATCCTGCACCGCCGGGTCCGGATTCTGGCTAACCCACTCCAGCCAGTCCACGATCTGCTCGCTGGCGCCGTCCGGCAGGTCACTGTTCATCCGAGCGGACATCCGGATCCGCATCGCGACCGTGTCGAGCGACGTCGAAAGCGGCACCGGCAGCGTACTGTCGAGATCCAGCGACTCAAACAGTTCAACGGTACCCGCGAACGGATAGGATTCGATATCGCGCGGCTGCGTCCATGCTGCTGGCATCTGCCCGGGCTCTCCGACCTGCGGCTCGACATGGCCCTTGTGCAAGTCGGCGGCCGGCAGCTCAACTGCGCCGCCGATCTCCGGCTCCTCCCCTGTGGCCTGGCGCCGGTCGTACGCTTGCTTCCAGTGTTCGAATTCCTCTTGCCCTTCGGACGACAACCGTGACGGAATGCCGAGCGACTGGCGCACATACAAGACGAGCTCCGATCGATCGGCCGCCGACTCAAGAAAGGCCAGTTCGCTATCGAGAGCACGCTCCACCTCTTTCGCGGTCTTGCCCTGCGCAAATTCCCCCTCGATACGGGCTGTCAAGCCTCGGCGATCCGCGACAGCGCGCCAGAATCCCATCTGGCTGTCCATCCAGTTCGACGATGCTTGCGGCTCGGGATCGCTTCCACCAGCCACATCCGCTTCCTGCGCGGCCGCGATATCGGCACGGTGATCGGCCTCCGTCGATGAAGGCGAGATTTCCGTGTCGCCACTCGTCACGTTCTGCGTCGCCCCGTTCGACGGGCCGACGTGCTCCACGGCGGGCGCGGTCGATACACCAACCTCTGCCTCCAGTGGTTGCTCCAGCTGAAATTGCTTACGGATCTTCGCGACGGCTGCGCCTGCCAACGGAGGCAGCCCCTCCGCAACGAAGCCGCTCCCGGTACGGATCGCTTCACCGACCGCGCGATCGCCGGCGGCCGCATTCCCCGTTCGTCTCCATGCATCACGATGCAGCGTTTCGACTTTCGCATCGAGCGCAAGCGTCGTGGTCACCTCCGAACCCTTCAGGTTCGTGGACGCGGCGATCGACTGCAGCGCCTCGCGAAACGCCCGCCCGATCTGTTCGTCGAGTGGTGCAGCGCCTGCGACCGGTACAGCGCCCGTCGCAACCGTCGATGGCACCTGCCCCCCCCTGTTCCATTTCTGCCAGAACGCCTCGCGCGCGGCGTTGAGTGCGGCCGCTTCGGGCGAATTGTCTTTCTCGACGAGAGCACGCAAATTCGCCTCGACCTCCTCGTGCGGTCTCCCCGAGCTCGCCGCGATATCCGTAGCGATTGCTTTGCGCCGCTCCGGATCATCGAGGTCCTTTAACGTGTACTGCGCTGCGCCTGCAGGTTTGTCGGCGATCCCGGCCGTGGCCGCGATCTCCGCATCGGCGGCAGGGGCACCGCGCGCCGGTGCAGTTCGTTTGCGGCTCGCTGGCTTTGCCGGATCGGCAGCAGGTGCAGCTTGACGCGGAAGCCAGTTCCCACCGCGGCGCGTCTTGAAGTTTCGAATGCTTCCGTTCACGCGCCCATCAAGCGTCAGCCGATATGATCCACTCGTCTTTCCGGGTGCGTCGCCTTCCACCGGCACGCGGTGAAATTCGCCGTCCGCGACCGGCGGCCCGCCCAACACCAGCCCGCGTTCCTTTGCTGCCGCCGCGAACTCGCGAATGATCGCGTCACGGTCGATCGTCGTCTTTTCATCAGCCATGGTGGTACAGAGCCTCCGTCGTCATATGGGTGCTGTTGTTCGCCGCGCTGGGTGCGGGCGGGTTCGTAGGAGTGGGCGCAGGTCTACCGACCGGCCAATCGCTCGGGTTCGTCGCCGACGTCAGAGGCGCGAACATCTCGCGCAGCTCGTCCGTGACCGTCTCGCCGAGATCGAACAGATCAGCAAGCGCAGCTTCGAATACCTTTGCCACGATCGGCGAGGCAGGCTGTTCGTCGTTGAGCGCGCGCAGGGCTTTCGCAGTCAGCGGCGCAGCGCCCGCCTGACGAGACGCGCGCACGGCCGCGGCGACCTTTGCCGAGCGCTCGGCATGAATCTTTGCGATGTCGAGGATTTCGATCCCCTCCGCACGCATTTGCCCCGACATCTGCGCAGCCTTCATCTCTTCTTCTGTCGGCATGCGATCGCCAAGCGCGGCCAGCATCGGGCATACGGACTTCAGGCGGTCGATGAATTGGGGGTCCTCGTAATACGTCGCCTTCTCGCATCGGATCGGCAGGCCCATGCCGAGAATGAACTCCTCATCTTGGTCCGCCTGCTCGAGCTCCTGCGCCATCATCAGCGCGCGCCGTTGATCCGACGTGCTCTCGCCCACTGACGTATTGCGGCCACGCTGTCGGCTCGAGGACTTCGACTTCTCGGTGAAGTAGCCGAGCGTCTCCGATACTTCCTTCGCGTCCTCGGTGTCTCGAGGCGGATAGATGATTTTGAGCGCGTGATTCGTGACCAGCGTCCGCATCCCGAGCTTGCCGTATGCGTCCTCGCCCTGAGATTTCGACTGCAGAATCGTGAGCAGACGGATGTTGTAACCAGCGATGAACGCATTGGCCTTATCCAGCACTTCAATCTTGCCGACCGAAGTCGCCTCGTCAAGAATCCCCAGGCACTGGTAACGCAGGCTCGCGTCGGCCTCCGGCAGAACCTCCAAGTTCTCCTCGATCCATTGCGTGAAGAACAGATTCGCGAGCAGCCCGGCGATCGCCATCTTGGCGGCCGGCAGTACCAGATAGATCGACATCGGCTGCCGACGTACCTGATCGACCTGAAAATCGCACCGACTCGTCGCGGCGTCGACGATCGGGTTCGCGAAGAGCATGAGCCCCGACGTGAAGGTCTTGGTGATGTTGAGCATCGTCTCGTCAGGCGACGCCATCAGCCGCCCGAGCGCGCCGAGGCAGTCACCTGACAGCGGTTCGCCGTTGACCTCGCGGTTCATCATGTCCGCAAGGTGATCTCGTAGCTTCACGTCCGGTCGGACCGGCACCGCCTCACGCAGCACCTGCCCAAAGGTGCAGTTTCCGGTCGTTTCCATCAGGTACAGCGCCACACCCAGGAACAAGTCAGCCGCGCTGTCATAGAAGAATTTGTTGCGCGCATCCGGCGTGTGATAGAGACGGGCCGCAATCATCTGCAGGCGACCGATCCGGATATGGGGCGCCAACTTCGCGATCTTCTCGAGCGGGTTCCAGCAGTGCGTGTAGCCGCCCTCGTCGAAAGGCGCCCAGCGGAACACCTGTTGGCCACATTGCTGCCGGTACTTCGACGTAATGTCGAAGCCCTCTCCCTTGATGTCGAGTTCGACGACCGAGTCCGGATAGGTGAGAAGGTTCGGGATCACAACCGCGACGCCCTTCTTGCTGCGAGTAGGCGCGGCCAACATCACAAACTGCTGGCCAGCGAAAGTAAGGTACTTGCCCAGGTACTTGCCAACGATGATGGATGGATAGCGACGCCGCCCGGGCTTTACTCGGCCCTCGGCCTCATCGAGCAAACCATACTTCCGAATCTCATGCACCCGCGCGAACCGCGCACTGCCGTGTAACTCTCGCTTCGGCCGGTTCACCAGAAGCGCGAGCACGACCACGAACAGCGGAACAGCCGGCAGAATGACCGACACGGTCGTCCCTGCGATCAGCGCTAAACGCACCTTGAAGACGTGGCCGTACGCTTGCCAGTAGTCAAGCAGCGTCCACACGCTGACAACCGACTCTGGCAGCTGCTCGATCTGCGCGAACAGGGTCGCGCCAGCATACTGGCCGGCAACCACCAACGCACCGAACGCGAGGAGGCCCGCGATGAGGCCCAGCAACTTGAACACAGTGGCCGCCTTCATACGCCGCCTCGTACAGAATAGGGCGTTCCGCGTGCCCAGCGGCTCTGCCAATGCGCAAGATAGGCCGCCGCGACGGTAGGGCAGTGCCACAGCACCATCACGTCTTCGCTATTGCGGCGGGCGGCTGCCGCACTGAAATTAAAGCTTCCGGTCTCGACTGTTTCACCGTCGATCGTCACCGTCTTGTCGTGATGGATCGCGTACGCCTCGATCGTTCGCACCGGGATTCCAGCGCGGACGAGCATGTTCAGCGCGGCCGCGCTCGCTCCGCGCCCCGGACCGGTCAGGTTCTGTCGTGCATCGACCGCAACTGCGACATCAACTCCGCGGCTTCTCGCATCGACCAAGGCCCGCGCGACTTCCCGCGACGTAAAGGCGTAGGCTGACACGCGAATTGACTGACGCGCGCTTGCGATCGCCTTGAGTACCAAGGCGATGCCGGAACCCTCCGGCGAAAATCCGATCTCGGGCTGGCAAACATCGGCCGACGACGACGCGTGGACAGCCTGGACGCCAAGACCCGACGTCACCCCACTGGCCCATGCACTCGCGGACTGCCACCACCGCGTCATGACACCGCGGGCAGGATTTGCGGCCCAGGCATGAGCACCTTCCGACGCGCATGCGATGAACACGGCCGCCACCGCCAGAATGTACTTAGGGCGTCGGCTCATCGCTTTCCACCCGTCACGGAGGATCCCGTCGGCGTGCCCTGCAGCGACATCGTCTTCATCCTTGCCCCCGCTACGCCTGCACACGCGAGATCCAGCGACCGTTCGACATCCCACACAAAGCGATCATCCATCGTGCCATCGCGAAAGCCTGCGACGGCGGCGATTGACGGGAAGGACACGACGACCGAGCCGCTCGGCAACCGTGACAACGTCGCGCGATCAACGAGGTAGAAATATCGCTGGAGAAACAGCCCCGGCAATTCGCCCATCAGCAACAGCTCTTCCTGGATTTCGTCGAGTCGCGCCTTGCAATCGCGTAGCGTATGAAACCCGACCGCTGCGGACCCACGAGCAAGCTTGCGCTGTACGTCGATGACATTCGCGAGCGCAATCTGCTCCTGTTGTCGCAGCGCGTCGATGTTGGTGTGATGTGTCATGCGAGCCCCCGCTGCAGCTTCCACTTCGTGACCGGGTCAAAGTAGATCTCTTTCAGGCATTTGTTCTCCATGAACAGCACCACATCGATCGTTGTTTTTACTTCACGCAGAATGTGCTCCCACGTCAGCGTTTGCCCGACCGCGCTCTGCTTGACGAGCGTCGCGATTCGAGCCATTGCCGAGATTGCATCGTTCGCATGGACCGTCGTAAGCCCGCCCTGGTGGCCCGTGTTCAGGAGCACCAGGTAGTCCCATGTCTCGTCTCCGCGCAGCTCCGCGAGATACACGCGATCGAATTTCATTCGCAGCGTGGACTTCACGATCCGCTTCGCCGGGAGCGCCTCGCTGTAGAACAGGTGAACGTGGTTCGGCTGCTTCGGCAGCGGAAGTTCATGGGTGTCTTCGATCGTGGCGACGCGAACTTGCGCCGGCACCAGGTCAGCCAACGACTTCATCAGAGTTGTCTTGCCCGACCCAGTGCCACCGACCAAGACGATGTTCAGGCGATTGAGCACTGCGAGCGTAAGAAACCGTTCGACGTCCCGCTGCGCGATCGCGTCGAGCATGTCGAGTTCGAACCGCTGAAGCGTTACGATCGCCGGCGCCGCGAGCTGACGCCGAACCTCCGAAACGTCGTCGGCACCACGAACACTCACGTCGCCCAGCGACAATGCACCAAGGTCGCGCTCGGCGACGTCTCGAAAGTTGGTCAGAAATCCTTTGCTGGTCAGCTCATTCACGGACCATCGCGTCGAGCTCGGTATCCGAATCGTCGTCGCAACCGTGTTGGGTTCACATGCAGGCGGGATCACCACCTGTCCACGCTCGCCATCGGGCAAGCGGACTGGCTTCTCCGGCTCCGACGTCGACAGGGGCGGCGTCGCCTTGCCGAAGATCGTCAGTGCATTGGCCAGTTTCACCAGCGTATCGAGTGACGCGTCAGGGATGATGTGTTGCACCCAGCCGTCACGGCTCTCCGTCCAGGCTTCGCCCGGTCTGTTGATTGCAACCTCGGTAACACCTGGACGCTTAATCAGGTCAGATATGCCCGTCGTTTCCAGCAGATTCCGGACCGTGACGCTCCCGTCATAGCCCCCTTGAAATTCATTGCTTGACAAGTTCATAGACATTCCCGAAGTCAACGTCGCGTGCGACAAAAATATTGAGCGCCGAGCCGTGAGCCGAATACGCGGTGGGCGGGATGTTGATCGTGTTGCGCAAAATTTCGGACGCGAACTGCTGCATCCCTGAACTCGTGTTGGAGAACTGGATCTGCGTGCCGCTGCCGTGTTGCGTCAGGTTGGACAGCGCCTGCCCGGCGTCGCCAATCACCGACAGCAAGATCGCACCGCCAAAGCGAGCCCAGAAGTGCGTGTCGACATCGGCGTCAATGCCGGTCGCACCGAGTGCGTTTGTCGCCGGCGAGTCGAGGGGGATCGTTACCCCCTTGGGGGTGTCGATCCGCGTCCACACCACGAAGATGCTGGCTTGCCCCTGAAGCACTGCCTTGCGCTGCTCGCCCGTCGCCTCGCTCCCGCGTTCGAGTAACAGTGTTTTTCCGTCGGCTGAATACACGTCCTCGCTCACATGGCAGGAGACCGCGCCCGGATACGTCGTGCTGATTTGCAACGCCTGACCGCACGGAATCAGCTTTCCACGTTTGAGCAACAGGCTGAGATTCGGCAGGAAGCTGGCTTTAACGCTCGACAGCCGCGAGGGCGCAAGGCTGTCGTCCAGGCCGTCGCGCGCGAAGCTGGTCGGCATCGCCGGCTGGTCACCAGCCTGCGCGTTGCGCTGGCGAGCCTGCAGCGCCGCCAAAGAATCAGCGCCATCCGATGAGCCGAGCTTCACCAGTACATCGCCTGATAGGCGTCGATCGGCTGGAGATTCCGGGGCCGATGCAGGCACACCCGATCGATCCGCCGCTGCGGCTCCCGGCGCGCCCCGGCCATTTGCCGGGGCGCCGCTGGCAGCTGCCGGCGCGGCACCACGTGCACCAGCCGGCTCCGGCAACCCCGACGAAGCAGCGTTCGCCGCTTCGGCAGCACTGGCCGCCTCGGTCGCCTCGACCTTCTTTTTGTAGCCAGACAGGTCGGGGTCCGCAGTCGCCTGTTTGACCGGCGCGTCGCGTGCAGCCTTCTTGTGTTCGAGATACGCATCGCCCGCCCGCTTCACGAATACGGCTGCGCTCCCCGTCACCAGGAGCAGGACGACCACGACGGCCAGCACAATCCAGACCCGCCGCACGTTTGTTTTGCGCTTACCACGTGCGAGTCCAGGAATGCCGCGCGGCTCCATTCCCGTCTCGGGCGGTCGGGCCGCCTCTGTCGGTTCGACAGTGTTCGGCGTCTGATCAGTCATGGGCACCGCCCTTCGTCATCCGGACCCACCCCGGCGTCGTAGTGCCCGTCCGATTGAATGTCCCGTCAGGGTTGTAGCCGTTGTTTCGGATTGCCAGCACCGCCTTCCCCAGCCGCAACACGAAGCCCGGTGCAAGGTGTTCAACAACGATCGTGTCGCCCTCGACGTGCCGATTCGTCGTCGCCTCCGAGCCGTCGGCCTGGACGCGGAAGATCTCCGGCGTCTGGCGAGTCGTGTCGTACTGGAAGTACGTGAAGCGGCCATCGTCCCAGAGAGCGGTCGGAGCGATCGACAGATCCCCCTTCATGTCAAAGTCTTCGTTGCGCCGATCCGCAAGGTCGCCATCAGCGTTGCTCATCGCTTTCACGCGGTCCGCCTTCTCCTTCGCTTCCCGCGCGGCTTTTGCGCGCGTGTCCGGATAGTCGAACGACAGCGCCCACGTCGGCGTATCTGCCTTGCCGGCCGTCTCCAATCCGAAGACATAGCGCCGGCGATTCGTCACAACGAGCAGGTTCGTATCCGGGTTCCTCTCTTGCGCTTTCAGCATGAACCAGTTGCCCTTGGCGCCGATCGTCCAACCTTTCGCGTCGCCGGTACCGAGCCCGGATTCGGGGCCCTCAACTACTTCACCGGGCTCGAACTGGATCACAGTCGCCTGTCCGATCCGGAACGGTATGCGGTAAACCGCATTCGGGTCGTAGGTTGCACAACGCACATGTGCGTCGGTGTCACAAGCAGGCGGAGTTACAAACGCGCTTGCGGAGCAGGATGCCGCTCCCAACATGAGTACAGACACCGCACGCGTTATCGCCAGAGTTCGAACACGCTTCACGATGCCCCCTTCGCGCCGAGCGCTGGCACCACCGGCATCGCGTCTGAGCGCGTCCAGTCGCGATCGACGTTGTAGCTTGTGACGCGGAAGCCGGTCGGGTCGCGCTCGAGCTCCATCCCCGACTCGGGCAGGTTGTCGTGGCGGTACGAAATCGTGGCGACCCAGTATTCGGTTTTTTGCGGCCGCATACCGTTTTGGGAGTCCTGCACGGTCGACATGGGTTTGATCGTCTTCGAAAAGAACACCTGTGCGGTCGAACCAACGAATGTGATTGCGCCAACCTTCGCTACCACGCGCACCTGGTTCTTCAGGATCTTCTGCGGCGCCGTATCCTTCTGGAACAGCGCGACATAGTTCTCCTGCTCCTTGTCGGCTGTCATCAGCTTGACGGTGTCGTACATGTCCTGAATCGTTTCCCAGTCGTAGCTCTCTCGCATTTCGACGTACCGGCGTAGGTCGGCGCGATCCTGAACCTCAGTGAACGGCATCTCGCCGTTGCGGATCACGCCGATCACGTCCGTTGTTCCGCTGGTATCGTTGGTCCGGATCAGCGCGGGTGGGTTCGGCCTCTTTAGTTGTACTAATGCCCCACCACCCAAAAGGCCGAATAGCCCGATCAGACCGCCCCCCACCGCAACTCGGATTGCAAATTTCGTCGTCTGCTTGAGTGCATCCTGCTTCGAGCGTTCAAACCCCAGGGCTTGCTCCAGGTACCACCGCGCGCCCTCGCTCAACCGAGACTTCGCCTCGCGTGCTGCCTCCTCCTGCGACGCAGCATTCGCCGGTGCGGATGGCCGTGACGTCTTGTGTTGCTTCCGCGCGGGAGTGGGAGACGGTGCCCGCTCCACAGCGGGAACAGCGCCGACTGCGCCGGCCACAATTACCGCCCCTCTCGGACTACCGAGGCCGCCGCCGGCCGTCCGCGAACTTCTTCCGAATCGAAACATCAATTCTCTCCTTCGAACACCGGCACACAGTTCACCGGTTCCCACGTTCCTTGCGGCTGCGGCAATTGCCGTGCCGTCCCGCAGCCGCACAACATCGCCGCAATCGCTACGACGCTGCCCCAGCGTGCCAATCGAAACCGTTTCATCACCACCACTCCGTCACGGCCTACGTGCCGTCGTCAAGTCGACATCCATCCCAAATGCCATGCGCTGACTGCATTTCAAAGCCGACCGCAGGAAATCACACTGCCGATCGGTGATCGTCGACACGTCGACCGGTCCCTCGTCACCTGTCTGCATCTCGGAAATCAGCTGCTTGAGCTCGTGCGTCGCGATCTTGTCGATCGACATCTGTTTGCCAAGCAGATGAAACATCCGGGTGTACACCAGCATGTCGTGCGAGCTGATCGTCACCCCCTCTTCGGGCACGTCGATTCCGATATGCGTAAGAATCTCGTGAGGGGTCAGTTTCATTCAGTGTCACCTTCCTAGGTAGTTGGCCCGAGCTCAGTACGGCACGCACAATCACGAAGCTGCAATTGAACCGCCCTGGCGACCGCCACGACCGCCACCACCACCGCCACGGCCGGCGAGACCGCGCGCGACCTGACTAATCTTGCCGACCATCGACGAGATGCCAACACCACCGCCGAGCTGCGATGCAAGCGACGGAAGATTCAGCGATACGACAATGAACACCACACCGCTCGCGAGAATCTTCGCGAGAGTCGCCCAGGTCAGGACGTAGTCGGTCAATGTAAAGCTCTGCGGCAGAACGCTCGTTGCATAGTTCACCTCGATCGCGCCGGCGGCGGCGTAGAGGGCAACGAGGATTCCAAAGTTCACGCACTGCCCAGCCCACGCGTCAAAGAATCGCCGCGTCGGCGGGAACAGCAGCGCAACAATGAACATCGGGCCGAGCGCGAGAAGCAGCCCGAGGGCGAACTTAGCCAAGATGATGTAGGCGGCTGCGATCCCGAGGAACAAAGTCCCGGTCAAGATCAACGCCATCGAGATGCCAGCCAATTCCAACGCGAGGCCGATATCCGTGACACCAATGTTTGCGTTCTGGAACGTGTTCTTGATGGCGTTGACGTACAGATTCAGCAGGTTGTCGAGCGCTTGCATCCCCGAGTTCCCATTCGTGAGCGCCTTTGCAATGTCGTCGCCGAAGCCATTGAAAAACGGGACCACGTACTGGCTGTAGTACGAGATGTTCATCCCCATCACCAGGATCGCGAACCAGCCACCACACTTCATCAGGAAGTCGACCACCGGCACGTCCTCTTGCCCTCGCCAGTACGACACCAGCACCAAAAGCACGTAGATGCCGAAGGCCGCCGACGCAAGCGGGCTGATCATCGAGATGATCTGGGAAGATCCCGAATTGATGGTTTGCAGCACCGAGTCGTCGAACGACTTCTGCATGTCGGTGAAAACCGTGATCGCCATCGCGCTCTCCCAATTCCCTTGTCCTTGCGGACGGTGTACTTACTCGTCCGCGTTCACGCGGGTTTGCATGTCCTTCGACGCCTGCCGCGCTGCGAACTTCTCTTCGATCTGCTGCAGCCGGTCCATCAATGCCAGTCGGGTTTGCTCGGTCTGGATCTGCGCGTTCTCGGCGAGGAAGCGGTTGGCGAGGTCGGCCTTCGCGGCCGGATCCTGCGTCATATCCGACTGCTGCATCAACGACTGGATGTTCTGCAAGCGCTTGATCACCGCGTCGTACGCTTGCTGTGCCATCGCTTTATTCGACGCGAGCGTCGTGTTGTAGCGGCTTGCGCCCGCCGTAAATCCCGTCGTCATGCCCTCCTGCCGAAGGATCTCGTTCGCGACGCCTGAGATACCGCCAAGGCGCCCGGCGTTCGCCATGTCGTAGACCGATTTCCATTCGTCCGGCAGGTAGTTGCGCAGCTCAGGGTTGTTGAAGATCAACCCCAATCCGCGATTGCCCTTGATCATCTGCACCTGCGTCACAATCTGGTCGTACTGCGCCTTCAGTTGCTGGACCGTCAGAATCGCCTGCGCGACTTGCGACATGTCGATGGTGGGAATGCCTTGCGCGTGCGACAGGGGGGCCGCCGCGAGTGCGATGCTGACAACGGCCGCCTGGATGATCCTTCGATACGTTTTCATGGTTGCTCCGCTTTCGATTTGATTGGTTGATTGACCCGAGACGCGATACCAGGTCTGCGCCCCGACCGCCCCGCGCGGTCCACTACTCGCTGCTCTTTCCACCGTCGTCATCTCGGCCGGGTCACCCGCTAGGCCAGTTCGCCGGCCGTTACGGGCCGCCGGTCCCGTTTGCCCTTTCGGCGCTGCTGGAACAGTTCCATCCGTCGCTCCGGATCGCCATCCGCCTCGAGGCCGGCTTCTTCCCAGATCGCGACGTTGTCCAGGCTCGCCGATAGCACCGCCAGTTCGTCGGTGAAACCCTGTTTGAGGTCGAGCATCGCGAACGCCGACTGGTTGCCCTGTTTGATCAGGAACTTGCGCGAGTCCTTTGTCAGCGCTTTAAACTCCTTGAACTCCCGGTCCGTCATCAGGGGCCCATATCCCTCGCGGGTCGCGCTCGGATTCGGTAGGTAGATCTTCGTCGCCGTCAGCTGCAGGATCGCGCCGAACAGCGGGCTCTTCAGCGCCTCATCAGGCGTCTGCGACACCAGCACCAGGAATTCGTCCGCACGGCGGCCGACACGCAACGAGCGCTCGATCATCTTGCATGTCGTGGGATACGACACCGGCAACCAGAACTCTTCAATGATCGTTGCCAGCAACCCACCCTTCAGCTGCATCAGGCTCTTCAGGTGCAGGAGGAAGGCCAGGATCGGTTCGGTTGGGGCGTAGTCCTTCTTGAGGATGTCGGTGGCATCGAATCCGATCCGCCGAAACTGGCTCATGTCGATCTCGGCGTCGGCGACGTTGTCAAGCGCCCAAGCGAAGCGGCCTCCCGTCGACGCGCACCACGGCATCAGGCGTCGCGCAAGGCAGTTCTCGCCGGTGTCGGCAATGTTCTCGAGCAGGCGCGAGAAGCGGCGATCGCGCACGTTAGGCAGCCGATAAATCGCATCGACCGCGTTCTTGATGTCGATCATGTCCTCGACCGACAGCTTGCCGTCATGATCGCGACCGCAGGACCCGACCAGGTCGTAGAGGAACTCTCGATTGCGCGGTGTGTCTGCCAGCGCGAACGGCGCCAGCTGTGTCCACTCGCCCGCCTTCAGGGCGAAATAAGTACCGCCGAGCTCCTCGATGAAGATCTGCATACTGCGATCCATATCGATCGCGAAGATCTTCGGGTCGAACCGCTCGAGAAAACCGATCAATGCCAGCTGCAGGGTCGTCTTGCCGGCGCCGGTGTCGCCGAGCATCAAGGCGTGGCCTGCGAGCTTTTCTCCGGTGTTGTCTTCGTCCACACGAGACGCGTGGAAGTTGAAGCTGTACAGGCCCTTCGATACCGTCTGCAGTGGCATGACCGCCGAACCGTCGCCGATCGGATTGCCTCGCGATTTGCCGGCGGAATAGTTGTGCATCGAGAAGGCGGCCGCCAGGCTGCGAGTCGATTTAGGCATCGGCCGCGGCTTGTGTTTCGCGCCAGGCACCTGGCTGATGAAGGTCATCGGGGCCGACAGCGACGCCTTGACCCACCGAAAGCCGCACTCGTTGAGCGATTTGCTCGTTACGAACACGCCGTTGTCGATTGCCTGCTTGTCGGTGTCGCCGTAAACGACGAGTGCACCGTGGTACTCGCCGAATGCGAGATCGCGGCCGGCGACGAGTGCCTTTGCCTCCTTGAGCTCCTCCAGCTGGTGCGTTGCCTTGTCCTCGACTGAACGAAGCTTGTTTTCCTGGTCCTCGATCGCAAACATCGCGTCATAGTTACCCATGCCGATAAACGAATGGGTCAACGTGAATTCGGCGGGCAATGTGAGCAGCGGATTCAGCTGACCCCACCCCGATTTCGGGAAATCCTTCAAGTCGTAGCAGACCGCGAACCGCGTGCGATGGTCAGCACGCGTTTCCAGAACGTCGTAATGGAAGTGTTGCCAGGCGGAAGGGATCAGCTCGCTACCGAGCGCAGACGTGACCGGGACAACCTCGTCGACGCCATTGAGGAGCTCCGCGATGAACTGATACGGCTCGGAGAACAGAATATTGTTGTGCTCGAAGACGCGCAGCACCTGCGGATCGTACGCTGTCAGGCTCTTGTCGATAGTCTCGGCGAGCTCGTGAAGCTCCGTGACGAGTTCGTCAAGCGCCTCCCCCTTCAACACGATGGTCAGGTAAAAGCTGTTCTCAAAGAAATCGCCATTTTCAAATCGGCGCAGATATTTCGCGGCGAAGCGGCGCATGAACCGAGACTGAAAGCGATACTCGCTGTCAAAGCGTACCCGGCGGCGATTCAGGGTCAACCACATGCCAAGCCGGTTGCCCTTATCCATCACGAGCGACGCTTTGAAGCGATTCAGCGCCTCGAACTGGGTCTCGATTTCGCTCGTCGACACGGACTCGAACGGAATGCCCGACAGGCGTACCGCGAGCATTGCGCGGCCGTCCTCGAAGCTTGTGACGAACTCCGAAACCGGCCGGCCGATCTTCGGCAACAGGTCCTCGAGCGCCGGCTGGCGAATCAGTACGTCGCTGACGATCACTGTACGCTCCCTGTCGGCGTCGTACGACGCAGGACCTTCTCCCACAACACGGTTTTGCCGGCACCGACTTCGCCCTGCACGATCGTATGACCGATCGTCCTGTCGATCCTCGCACTGGTATTGGACAAGCCTTGCTCGGCCTGGTGCAAGTCGAGGGCGCCGTACGGTCTACGCACCGACTTATGCGACGATTTCATGTTGCTCCTCCAGACGCCGTTGGGCGAGTTCCGCCCGAAAACGCGCAATGAACTGTTCGGACATCTCCGCCGACGCCGTGCGCTCAAGCATCCTTCGGACATTCTTGTAGGTGCGGCCGTATCTCATCGGCGCGAGTGTGTAGGTCCGACCGAACAGGTTTGCGTTCGCCCGCGCAAACACGCAGCGCAGTTCAAAACCGAGGATTCTTAAGGCCTGGTCGTCCGTCTCGCTGACCTTCTTAAAGAACATCAGAACGGCTGCACCCGGGATCACTAGCAGCGCACCACCCGGCCCGAGCGTCAAAAGCGCGATGAGGCCCACCATCAGCGATGCGCAGAACACCACTAGCCCAGGGATCAGCGGGATGCCCCAAATCATCGCGGTCCGGTTCAGCGCCGCATACGACGGGTACAAGGTGCGCTCTTCCATGTCGCCCCCTTTCAGTTCGCGCCGAGTGCGAACAGATACCCGGCGAGGACGACACCCGCGCCAGTTACAAATACCTTAATGAACGCGGTACCGAAGTCGTGCACCCAGTCCTGCTTATGCTGAAAACATTGAATGCCTACATAAAGCAGGTAGCAGGCCGCCAGGATCCCGGTGCACGAATACAGCCAGACTTGAAACGTCGAGAGTCCTGACTTGCCCGCATCGAGCCCGCCCGCCTGGGCCACGCCCGCGGTCATCATCAACGCCAAGACGAGCAGCCGCTGCGTCCGTCGATTCGAACTACCGTTCCCGAAGAAATTCACGTTTGCTTTCATTACTGGTTCTCCCTCGTTTGACCAAAATCCCCGAATACATCCCATCCCGAGCGCGGTTTCGCACTCGGCGCTTGTTCCTGCTGCTGCTGCACCTTCGCCTTGCCCTTTCCGGACGGCTTCGCCGGCTCGGCGTCCTCCCGTACGACCCGTATCGGCGGCACCGTCGTCTGCGGATTCGGCGCCGGTGCCTGTTCAGTTGTCGGCTGTGCCAATGCGACGCGCATGATTCCGCCGGTGGTTGATGTGGTATCTGCCGGCCGTGCAGCCACTACGCGCGTCACATAACTCTTTCCATCGTTCTCCCGCTTGAATCCACGTTGCTCGTTCCCGCTGTAGTAGCAGCTCAGCGCACGGCGCAGCGCAACTTGGCCAGGCCCGGCGCGCAGCGCCGCGCGCGTGTAGCAATCGGTCAGGATCTCGCTGCCGGCGCGCAGGTTCGCGCAAGGATCGAACACCCCTCCATTCAGGAGCTTGTAGCGCGCGAAGTGCGCGCGGTTCACCTGCGCAAGCCCCGCGCTGTAGTTCCAGCCGCCAGCCTCAAGGGCCGCGACCGTCGATACCGCCTCCTCTCGCGTCCGCGGTTGCCGAACTAGGTGGCCACCAACGACACCAATTGCATACGGGTTGAGGGCTGACTCGGTATGAACGACCGCCTGCATCGTCGTGGGATGGACGGACGGCGCGCACTGTTGCACGAGCATCGAAAGGTCGATTGGCAGCATGGTCATCCCCCGCGCGGGCCGCTCCAGCCATAGCCCTGATTCTGGTTCTGGCGCTTTTCCCACTCGCGTTGAAATTCCTCAGCAGCCTTGGACGGGTCGTAGGGTTTTTGCGTCGAACCGTTTCCGTAGTACTCGCTGATCGTGCGCGTGTTCCCATAGCGCCCAAGCGGGCCGTACCCGTTGTCCACACCCCACCAGACCCGTGTGTACATCTGGCCGTCGATCTTGACGTCGATCACCCCCGATGCATGGCAGACGAGCCGAGGGAAGTCGTTGCCCTCCCAGCTGAGCAGGTCCTTTCGGCAGTAGCCCGGCCCGGCAAAGGTGTGCTGCGCACCGGTGCCCTTACCGACGTTGAACGCGTCGAGCGGAATCGCTTTGCGAACCGCCTCCGGAATGAGGTCGAGCCGAACTCGGAAATTGCAGATCGGGAACGGATCGCCATGCCAAAGTGCGTCCCAAAGCTTCTCGATCGGTGGTACGCAGGCCGCTTCGGTCTCGGGCCCACGTGGATCAGCCAAGCACAACAGCACCTGGCAGCCCCAGTCGTCATCCGCATATGCGGCACTCGCCGGCAGCAACATCAGCAGCGGTGCAGCGAGGGTGGCCGCGCGTCGTGCGATTGAAGGAAACCGTGTCATTCCTGAGCGCTCCCTGAAACATGCAGCGCGAAGCGCGCGGATTCCGGAATCGCGCTCAGAGGCACCGCATGTTGGCGTTTCGTGACCATGCTTCGATACAGCACCTCCAGATGCGCACGCTGGGTCTCGTGCGCGTCGAAAGCGTCGCCATAGTTCCCGACGTCGAGCGGCCGCCGGCGCAGGCGGTTGATGGCAACCTCCAGTTGCGTAATCGTGACCGGAGGAATGGCAACCTCCGGAGCGGGCAAATCTTCCGCCAGCGGCAACATATTCACTTTAGGACTCCTTTTCATAAGCATCGCGTTGCGAGCGATGGCACCACGCGGCCGGTTAGACCGTCGATTCCAGCATGTCTAGCGGCAGCCGCTCCGCCTCTCGTGCGTACTGCCGAACCATCTTGCCGCCGACAATGAATTGCCCCGACTTCACGCGTGTGATCGCTCGGTAATGCGGGTCAAGAAGGCGAATCGTCATCCGGCCGGTGGACAGGTCTGCCTGGTCCACCAGCCGTGACGACAGTTGCTCCCTCCACGACCACAACTCGACTCGCCACCCAAGCCGGAGCGCACGCGCGATCTGCTCGATGAAGCTTGTCCCGAACTCACTCGCGTTGCCGTCCCCGGTCACGAGCACCAACGTCTGCGGGGCCGGGTGGTCAAGCAGCGCATTTGCGATCTTGAGCTGAACCAGTTCATCGACACCACGCTCGCGCGGCCTAGCGTTCGGCGCGATGAACAGGTCAGTGTCGTACCCGAATGCGCGCGCGCCGTCCCAGGCCGCCCTCAAATTCGGCGGGCCCGAGCCGATCATCACGCGGGTGCCGACCGGCTCGTCGCCATGCAACAGTACGAACAGGTTCGCGTACGCGAGCCGCACGGCGAGCGGTGCGGCCGCCGGCTCGTACGCCCCGGCCGCCCGCTGCGCCCCAATGAACAGGTTCGAGTTGTCGATGAAAACGTGCCGGGTCATCGCAGGCTCCCGTGCTTACTTTGCGCCGGTAGTAAAGGTCCGCGTCACCGAAACCGCAACACCGTCTCGGGCGCCAGAGAACGTCACGGTGTACGTCGTGTTCGGCTTGAGCGGCGAGAGCGGCAGCAAGAACGCGACGCCCGCGAACAGGATGTTGTTCGAATCGGCTGTCACCTTCGCGGTCGATCCGGCAACAGCCGATTGCGGAACAAGGATCCGCGCTGCGACAGCGCCGCCCGTCGAGTCGACCAGTTGAAAGCTCGAGACGGTCAGCGTATTGCCGGTTGCAGCATTGACCCGCACCATGATCGGTCGCCCCGGTGCGCTCAGGTCCGGCGCAGGGTTCGGCGTCTCCGTAACCATCGTCGTCGAGACGCCCGTTTCGCCGTCATACGGCGAGCTGACAACCAGGTTGGTCGCGAATTGCTGCCCGCCCGATGCAGGGGAAGCATTCACGTCGGTCGGATTGTTCGGATCGGGATTGCGCGCGACGCCCGTCGACGTGCCCAAATCGAACACGCATACTGAGCCCACGCCCGGCGTCGTTGCTGTCGGCGTCGTCGAGGCCACGCCGACGCCGACCGATTCCGTATTCGAAGTGACGCCCTGCAGGTGATACACCGTCGCGAGCAGCTGGTTGACGCAGTCTGCGCCCGGCGTACCGGGCGGGGTCGCTGCAAACGCGCTACCGATGTTTTCGCCCACCCACTGGTTCTTCGGTGCCCCAGCCGCTTGTGCACGCTGCAGCGGCCAGCTGCCGGTAAAGCCGGGCAGCGATGAGCTCTCGTCGTGCGCCAGTCCGGAGATTGCGCCGCTCCCGAGGTTCGTCAGCTCGTACTTCGCATGCGCGAGTGCAGCGATGTCGAGGACCGCATCCTGCCGCAGCAATCCGACGCCCAGTGCCTGGCGATACGCGTTGAGGGTGGCGAATGCCTGGGCTTCCGCCGACGCCGCCCCGTACGTCGGGTTCGGTACCGAAGTCTGCGGCGGCAACGCGGCCGACGCCGATCCACCGTTCGTCGACCCCGAACCCGCGCCGTTACCAGCCCCCGGATTCGACGTCCCCGTCGACGCGCTACCACCGTCGCCACCACCGCCACAGGCGGCGAGCATCGCGGCAACCACAACAGCAGCAAAACGGCCCTTCGAATGCTTGATCATCATGATTCTTATCTTCCCGTTATAAATGGTTTTTCACGCACTACGGTTGCACTTCAAAGTTCCACCAGCTCACTCAAACAACAATTCAAGGCACATACGTATTGTTTCCGCACTGGCTTCCGTCACTCACGACACCGTATGCGGTAGGCGAAGTTGCATACGGGGGAGACGGCACCTGATCGCCTTGCGGACCGTTCTCCCCGTTGAATGCATGCGACGGTCCATAACAAATAATGTCCGCCGCGAACACCGGCATTCCGGACGGCCCCACTACGCCCGGCACGTGCCAAGCCTTCGTGGGTCCCTGAAGCAGAAGTCCGGCACTCCCGACCAACGTGGACCACGTCTGTGATCCATCCGTGCATACGTGGCGGGTCGCGGTGACCGTGCCCTCGGCGTACCAGTTCGAGCCGTAGTACTGCGCCCACGCGATCAACATCCCCATGACCCCCTGATCCGAGCACGTCGTCGCCGGCGGCTGCGTTACTGGCGGCGGCGGCGGCGGCTGGCAGCCGGGATTCGTCCATCTCGAGCCCACCCACCGCGGCGCCGACGTCTGTGTGTAGCCGGGCGGACACATCGGCGGTGCAACGCGGTCATGCCAGATCGGTGTCAGACACGTGTTGTCCTGATACCCCGACGAGCATCGCGCCGGCGCTGCATGGACCGGTGATGCAAACACGATCGCCACCAGCACACCAACCCCTCCCAAGCCCTTCGTCATCGCTCTCGCCCTCAATATGAGCAGTAGGTCGCGGCAATTCCCTGCGCACCTGGAATCCCGTTCCCGTTTCCGTCAGTCAGGTGGACCTGCCACCCGTTACCTGTCCATGTCGCCGGTCCCGTATTCACCGCGGTGGTGTCGTTCACCACGAAGTTTTGCGGTGTCACCTGAATCTGCATTGACCCACCGTTCGGGCAGGTCGGCTGCGGTACCCACCACGCGTCGTAAACCGTGTAGTAGCCGTACCGCAGCCAGCGGCCACCGATCGGCATCCAAGTGTGGAACTGGCATGACAAGATTTGCCCTGACCCGTCTGCATTGCCGGCTATCTTTCCGTTCGTCGGGCAGTAGGTGCCCGGCGTGGCGATATTTCCGGCTTGAAGCGTGCCTTCAACGTCGAGCGACCCGTTACCTTTCGCCCCTGATACACGGATATTTCCATCCGCGTTGTTTTGGAATCGCGCATTAAAGTCTTGCGCGCCCTGCCCGCCGAGGTGGAAATCGATATAGGGCGCTTGCCCCGGATTATTCCCAGCCATGTCCCCCAGTTCGATCGCGCCTCCTTGATCGCCCTTCATTCCCGCGCCGTTCGCAAGCCTGAACGTGTTCGCGTTCGCGGTGTTCACACCGTTGATGTCGTGCGCGACGCCTTGCGTGTCCGTCAATCCCAAATCCGTCTGCATGTTGTTGAGTTCCGGTCGATTCGGCATCGGGACGCGATACAGGAAGCCGTTGTCGCTCGGAGCGTCAGCGACCCCAACCAGCATCGCGAGGTGGCCGCTGCCAGGATTCGCATAGCTCACCAGACTTTGGCGAAACGAACCGCCCGCCCCTACGGCGATCGTCGGCTGCAGCGTTGCGTCCCCGGCCTGGTTGGGATACGGAACAAAGCCCCCCAGGTTGCCGCGACCACTCGACTGCGCTGCTACCGTCGCCACATCTCGCGCCGGAATCGCTACCCCGCCCGACGAGAAAAGCATCGTCTGCAGTTGACCCGGTTGCGGTTGAAGCACCTGCGCGAACCACTGCTGCCGATACACATTTGTCGACGACACGCCCGCCACCAGATACCCGCCAGCCTGCAAATCATTCATCGACACGGTCACCGGTTGCGCTGCCGTCGCGGTTGCCGCCAGATCGGCGCCGTGGTCCTTCACGTAACGACCCATCGCACTCGCCACGACCTGTGCCTGGTTGCCCGCGCCTGCGACCTTGATGGCCGTGGCCGAGTGCTGCAGCCAGACTGTCAAACTGCCCGCCATCACGAGCCACATCAGCGCGCCGTACCACGTTCCGAGAACTGCCTGCACGATGCCCCCTTATGCCCGTGGCCCGGATACGTCCGGCACGCACACAAACAACTCCATTGCGATTAACGGCAGCCTGTCACCAACCTGAAGCCGCGCTTTCGCCCGCTTACAGACATTCATTTCGCCACCCGCGACTGATAGATCAACGTGCCAGCGGCGAACAGCGTCGGTACGGTGGTGGGCTGCCCGCCAACGAGTGGCTGCGCCGTCCCGGCCACTCTCACGGTCGACCACAGCGCGCTGCCGTTCAATCGGTCGAGCATCACACCGGCCACCCCCGGCAGCGTAGGCACGCCCGCATAGACGAGTCGTCCCGTTCCATCCGTCCGAGTCGCGCATGTCGCACCTGCCAAGGCCACCATCCCGGCAGGCCACGCCACTGCAATACCGTCGCTCGCGACGCCGATTTGAGCCTGCGCCGCCGCAACGCATGCCGCGGCAAACACCTCCGCCTGCAGCGCACGCATCTCCGCCGCGGCATCGGCCCTGCTATCCGGACCCAGCACTCGAAGCGTCTCGCGCTGTGCATTGACCGTAAGGCTGAACGCAACCGACAAGACAAGCAGCGGAATCAGTGCGTAGCCCATCTCAGAACGCCACCCCTGTCGACAAGTTGGCCATCACGCGTCGTTGATGGTCGACCTCGGTGCTCAGTTGTCGGAAGTCAACGCCGTGCAATTGCGAGCGAATGCCGGTTTCGTTGCGGGAACCGGTCAGGATCAGCGGCGACACACGAAGTTGCCGCGTGATTTCGCCCTCGCGGTGGGTCAGCACCATCTGCTGATGGATAACCGCAGCGAGACCGTTCGCGAACAATCCGCCGTCGAATCCCGCGTCGCGCACCATTCCCGACAACCGCTGCAACCCCGTGATCTGGTCGTTCGCGTGATAGCTCGCGCCCACCACTACGCCACTCGTCGCTGCCAACAGTGCTTGTGCAACAGCATCCGCATTGCGCAACTCACCGATCATCAACAGATTCGGGCCACCGCGCAGGCGTCGACGGATCTCATGCCCAAACTGCTCGTCTTCGTCGATCTCTTTCTGATACAACGTGCCCGTTACGCCGTCCTCGCCGGTGTAATCCCCCTCGAGCTCGATCTCAATCGGGTTCTCGACCGTGTAACCTGCACCACCATATGTCCGCATCATCGCAACGGTCCAAGCCGTCAGACCCACGGTCTTGCCGCTACTCGCGCCCCCCGTGAACAATACGAGCCCGCCCGTCCGGATCGCGGGGGCCAGCAATGCGCTTTCAACGCGTTGACCGTAGCCGAGCGTGTGAAACGGCAAGGCGTGCGGCAAATTTCGGCGGAGCACGTACATTTCACCCGCCTGTGTTTCGAACAACGCGCCGCGCATGCCAACACCATCCCACTTGATCCGAAACTCACGTTTCGAAACACTCGCCTCGATGTGCTGCCGAAGACGCGTCACCCCCTCAAGGGCCGACCCAGTGATTTCGTGGCGCAGCGGATCAAGTGCCCAAGTCTTGTACCAAGCACGTCCCGTCGCCTCGAGGTACAGGTCCGAGAACTCGAGATCGGCGAGCACGCCTTCGTGGCCAATCTCGATGTCGGCACGAACGGTTGACATAGCGGAGTCGCGAGTTGCGAACATGGCTTTATGAGAACGTGATCTGGAGTGACGTGTTGCCCTTGCAGGCTGCGCCAGCCGACACACCATCGGGCAACGCATCCTTCGTGAACGTCGTCGTGCCGATAACCAGCGAGTCGTAGTCCTGCAGCGTCGTCGCGAGCTTGCTGCACTCCTTTGTATCGGTGATACCAGCGAGCGTCACCGAACACTGAGCACCGTTGTTGACCGGCGCGAGGGTCACTGCACCGCCCCACCGATTCGTGAGTGCCCCCGCCCGCACCATGCCTGGCGGCACAATTCCGGCGGTGATCAATGCGGCTGTGTTGGCCGTCGTGCAGTTCGTGTAGCCGTTCGGCGTGTTACCGAGTTGCTGTCGCGCTTCGCCTTGAAAGAGCGTAATGTCGCTCGCCTGGTTTGAAACCTTCCCGCCGCTCTTCGATGCCACGATCACGCCGACGACCGCGGCGATCCCGAGCAGCATCATGATTCGCCCCCACCACGTTCCCAGTACCTCACCCATTTCGGCTCTCCTTGCAGTTGAGTTGCATGTTTCCCTTACATCCCGGCCGAGTTCATCATGTTCTCGGTCAGCCCGTTGCTAGCGATCTGCACCAGTCCCATTACCGACAGCATCAGCCCCAGCGAGGCATAGCCGAGGATCGTGACCAGTGTCCGCAGTCGCTTTTCCAGCTTTGCCGCGTGCTCCGTTGCCAGCAGCTCCATCCTCTCAACGCCACCCTCTCCACCGTCGAGTCGACCAATCCGCTCAATCAAGTCCGGCGACGGAAAGTCCAACTTCGATTTGCGAAGCGCGTCGCCGAGTCGCTCGCCTTCGATGAGCGAGCGGTAGACAGGCCGCAACCGCGAGGCAAGCCACGGCGAAGCGTGGCGAATTTGCTGCGCAAGTGCGTTTGCCTGCGGAACACCGGCCTTCACTTGCGCGACAAACCCCAGGAGCCACGTGGTGCCTTGCAATTCCCTGTAGTACCTGAAGACAAAGAGATGGCGCTCCACCCATTGACGGCCTCGACCGGTCCACACAGGCAAGGCGCGGGTGGCAGCCACTCCGGCCGCAATCGCGCCAACCGCTGTAACGATCGGGCCTGCACCCGTTCCGAGCCAGCCAAACCAGTCCAGCAAATGTGTCAGCGTGTTCCAGTGCGTGCGCGGGACCAGGCTTTCAATTGCCGGCATCACTTCCGTGCCCAGCACATAAAAGAACGACTGCATCGCGCCAACGCAAACCAACGGTTCGAACACCGCGCCCCAGGCGGCCGATTGAATCCGCGTGACGCGTGCGCGCTCATCGAGAATCTGCTGCATTGCGGCTGCAAGGCCGCCGCTGTTCTTCTGCTCGCCAATCTCCAGAATGCTTCGCTCGACGGTGCCCACATCGGCGCCGAGCGCACGCACTAGCGACTCGCCGTCTTCAATCGTCCGCATTGCGCGGTGGACCCGTTGCGCGTCCGTCCGCTTTTTCCGACGTAGCAGGCTTTGCTGAAGATCCCGGAAGATCTCGAAGGGCGAGTCGCCTTGCGGCATCTGGTGGATCGCGTCCTCGTAGAACCGCGCACGCAGTTTCCACGGCAAGCTATGCACGCGCTGCGCAATGCGCCGCCGTGCAGACCACGGAAAGGAGAACGACTTACCGATCATGACATCAGCTCCTCGATGCTCGGCAGTCGCTCGTCGCGACGCGGCCTCAGTGCAATATGCGCGTGCGCGTCTGTCGGGTCGACCCGCCCGGCCAGGACGTGAGCAACGGCGTAGGCCAACATCGAATAGTCGGAGTCCGGACGCGCGTGATGAGCTCGCTTAACCTCAGCGATCGGGCGGTTCCGAACATCGGCCATCAGCAGCTCGTCAGTCTCGACAACTTCGGCGATCACCTGTCGCCCCGTCACGCCCCGACCGAGGCACGTCGGGCAGCCAGCACCACGGACATGCACTTGACTAATGCCTCCCCAGCTCAGGAGCGCGTCTACCACGTCCGGCGCTACCTCATGAGCCGAGGTGTCGAGGAGACGCACACGGCAGTCCGGGCAGAGCTGCGGAACAAGACGGACGCCAATGACACCGATCACCTGCTCGTGGTCGCACGTCTTAGCCTTGGCCAACTGGTGCGGATCCAGATCCTCAAGCCGCTGGAAGAATCGGAACGGGTCCGTCACGTGCGACGTCGTCAGCACCAGGCGCCCTGTCAGCGCTGCCTGGAGCGTAGCCGCCGCTTCTGCCGCCGTACGGATTTCCGCCATCAGCAAAATGTTCGGATCCATGCGCAACGTTTTGTGCAGCAGTTCGAGATACGTCATTCCATTCACTGGCAGCACGATCGCCCACGGCTTCTCAAACTCGGGCGGGTCTTCGATCGTGACCTGACGACGCCCTGGATAGCGCTCGGCGAGGTATTGCAGCAGATCGTCCATCGCCTGGGTCTTGCCACTGCCGACCGGGCCGGTGAAAGCGACAAGCCCGTGGGGCATGTGCCCGAGGCGTATGATTCTGGCGACCTGCGATTTCGGAAAACCGCGCCAGCGGATTCCGTTTATTGAGGTATCTGGGATCGCCGGCACCGTGAGCTGCAGAGCATGGATTGCCTCGGCCCGCGACATAGTACGTTTGGCGCCCGGCCGGCTCTGAAAGCGGGCAATCAGAAAGCCGCCACCGCTGTTTACCGGCTCGGCTGGTCCCCGGATGATTCGGACCGTCGACAATCCGGTACCCGCCAACTTATGACCGTCGATGAGCGCGTCCTGGAATTCCCGCGGAGCGAGCGAGGGCGGCTTGTTGCTCGCGAGGCCGTTGTAAATTGCCCCGACGAAGCGCGCCCCCTCCTCGGCTCGGAACGAGAACCGATTCGAAGTCATCAGGTCGCCATCGACACGGACCTGAACCTCCGTATGGTCCCGGCGCTGCAGCACATGCCCATCGCTGATCCCAGCCGCATCAACCAGCTTCAGCAGTAGCCGCGCCTCTTGCTGCATCGCGAGCGATAGGTCGTCACTGGCAGTGGTCGCGTGCTGGCGACGATGGCGCTCCAGCTCAGCCGCCGTAACAGACGTCACCGAGTACGTGATCGCCGACTCGTCGAGCCGTTGCAGCCAGGTCTGGAACGCAGCAGCGCTCTTGCTGCGCTGGTCGACATAGAGCGTCAATGAACCACCTTCACCCCCGGCACACACCACGTGCGAGAGCAAGTGCTCCGGAACCGTGAGCTCTGCGGGCGCTGCTGCGGGCGCGACCGACATGCGACCTGCCCCCGATGTCGTCGGGTCGAGCAATTTGAGGGTCGTTGCAAAGGGCTTCACGCGCGCGCTCCCGCCGGCACCGGCAACGATGTGGGTTGCTTGTTGGAGTCGGCCTGACGCGGCGTGCTCGTACGCGTGTAGAGCGCTCCTTGCACCGTCCACTGGGCCTTTCCCAAGTCGTACGAGATTCCATCGACACGCAGACCAGGCACTGCATCGAAGCCGGCTGCGTACAAAGTCCACGGTGCGGCAGGCAACGTGAAGACCGCAGACCGCGTGCGCCAGGGTAATGCCTCTTGCGCGGCGCTCGCCGGTGCCGGCCGCGCGGGCTCGGGCAATTCCAGGGAGAGCGAGTCGGTCTGAACCAACGCCCAGACGGCACGGCGACCAGCCTCGTCAAGGGCGGCTTCCGACATCGACACTGGCAGGTTTGCCGGCTGCGTCTTGATCTCGGTTGAATGGTCAGGGGTGGTCAACGCACCTGGTGCGCCCAGCGCCGTGCCACCCTCGCGGGTCCAGTCGGACGTCGTCGTGAGCGCGTCGCCCGTCGGAGCACACCGCCAAGCAGTCAGGGTCCATCCGCCGCGCGAAAGATCCTGTCCTCGC
Organism: Burkholderia sp. AU27893; assembly: GCF_002223205.1. Classification (NCBI taxonomy): domain Bacteria; kingdom Pseudomonadati; phylum Pseudomonadota; class Betaproteobacteria; order Burkholderiales; family Burkholderiaceae; genus Burkholderia; species Burkholderia sp. AU27893. Next base: position 133,179 of record NZ_NKFD01000007.1, read on the forward strand.
CATGCTGCTGCACATTCCGCGAACACGGTCGAGGGGGCCGGCAGCCTTGTCCACGGCGGGTTCGCGAGTTCTGCCTCGCGTTGCGCGCGCCGAGCCGCAGCTTGCGCCCGTTGCTTCGTAATCGTGATCAGGCGTTCCGCTGCGTCCTCTCGTTGCTGCCAGATCACAACGCCAGCGATTCCCATGGCACCGCACGCGACTACTGCGGCACCGAGCCACACTGCGAGTGGCACCGTCGCCTGCAGATCCGTCAGGCCACGCTCCGGAATGGTCAGGCCAACCATTTCGGCTAAGTCAGCCGCAGTGCCGTCATAGTCGCGCCAGCCGTCCTGCGCCCGCAGTGCATCGCGTGCAGCATCGACGTCAACGTGACTTCCGACGACGTCCCCGCCAGGAACGATCTCACCATCACGTACCGCGATTAACCAAGACACATCATCCGTCAGGCGATATACGCCAAGCCACGGCGACGCATGGTGCTCGGCGACACGGCTCGCGAGCGCGTGGATACGCGACGGCCACCGCGTACCGGGCGGCAACGCACCGTATCCGGCCTGGAACACGCCCGTCGACGTTTGGCGAACGAGGCCGTACCGACCGAGCCGCCGAGCGCGTTCGCGCAGCGCGGTCGACTTCGGACGCACCGGCTCGTGCTCCCATGTCAACCCGAGCGCGAAGCGGCCCGACGTGTCCGGTAAGGAAACGATCGCTACCATCAGAACTTCACCCAGCGGGTTTGCCGACCCTGCGCAAGCTGTACGCCATCCCGCGCGATGCGGGCAACGGTCCACCCGTTCTCGAGCGCGTCGCCGACCTTTACATCGTGTGTGACGTTGTTGATCACGAGCGTCGCCGTATTTCGGCCGTCGTACGAACCGACGCCGACCAGCGCAACGTCCGCGCTACGTCGAGCCACCGGCGGCAGTTCCCCCATCGGAATGCCAGCCGCCGTGGGGCCACCAGCGCCACCGAGGAGCTTCGGACGCTTTGCGTCATCCGCTGCTTGCCGGTTCTGCGCGATTTCTTTCTCGAGCGCGGTGATTTCCCGTTCCGCCTGCAAGAGCGGAATGCGTGCACGGGCCAGTGCCAAGGTGTCGCTGTCGGTTGACGCCGAGGCCGGCGCTACAGCGGAAGCCGGTTGCGAGGCAGTCGCGACGCCAGGCGCTTGCAGTGCTGCAGCATGTCCATGCAGCGCGAGGAGAAGCGCACCGGCGCCGGCGGCAAGCCGGCTTACGATTGTGGTGAGGTTGCGATTCATATCGTTCTCCCTCACAGCAGACGCGCGCTGATGACGACCGCGATGAACGTGTCGTTTCGTTGCGCGTCTGCACCGCCGCCAAGGATCGGAACCCAAGGCGAGCCGGCGCCATTTGCGCGGGTGGTCAGCGTCTGGTCCTGCATGCCGGTCAGCACGAGCGTTTCGCCCGGCTTGAGCGGCACGCTTTGCAGCAGCTGCGTGTCCTGCGTGATCGGATGCTGCACGCAATTCAGCCCTGAGCACCCGGGCGGGAAGAGCTGCATCTCCACCAGTTGCGACAAGGTGATATTGAAGTTCATCACGATCATGCCGTTGGTCAACTTCGGCACGAACCCGGCCGTAAAGCCTGTCGTGAGCGTTTCACTTTGCTGCGACGTGGTCGAACCAACGTTCGAAGCGAGCGTGCTCTGTGTCGACGGCGTGAAGCGCTGTTTGCGTGCATCCTGGAGCGAAAGCAGCTTGCCATTTTGCGTAATCCCCGCGCGCGACAGGACCTCGGTCACATCACCCAGTGCCGACAGCACCTGGAGCGCGCCCTTGGTGCCCGCGAGGGGACCCGTGAGAATGTTCGCGCCGAACGATGCAGGAGACGCACTGCCGGACACCGTAGGAGGCGCCACGCCAGTGATACCAGCGCTCGTATGGCCCGTTGCGTTCTTGTACGCGAGCGCGAGGCTGAGCCCGAGATTATCTTCGCGGGATTTCCGGACCACGTACACGCGCGCGTCGATTGCGATGCGCTTGAGGAACGACGCATTGAGGCTCTTGAAGAAAGCCTCAACGCGGTCACATTGAGGCGGTGTCCCGGTCACCGTGAGCATGCCAAGGTTCAGGTCAGCTACGACCTTCCCGCCATTCGAGATCGCCTCGGCTGTCTGCTGCAGGTTCTTCCACGGATCGATGGTAGCGGACTGCGACAGCTGCTGCCCGCTGTCACTTCCGGTCGAGCCGCTCGAACCGTTCGAGCTCGTCGAACCGGTGGACGACCCCGTGCCGCTCGATGAGTTGCTACCCGAGCCAGTCGAAATCTGGCCGCCCATCGACGCCGCCTCGGTAAGGCTTGGCAGCGGGAATACGCGGCTCTCGGTCCGGAAAAAGGTGATCACGCCATCTTGCGTACGCGACCAAACGTTGAAGCGATTGTTCTGTACCTCGAGGAAGCCGCCGAGATCGCCATCGTACGTAAGCATCTGGCCGGTTCGTGCCGCCGCAAGCGTCGGCGCTGCGTTCGACGTGATCGGCACCGCCTGGAGCGGACCTGTTGCCCCTGGGAATCCCGGCGGCAGCGGCGGCTGGACGCCCGCCGAGGGTGCGCTAACCTTTAGCGAGTTGCCTACCGGGAAATCATTGACGGACGAATCGATACGCGTCGGGATGCCCGTGGTCCGCGTGATCCACTGCGCAACCTCGGCGAGCGTGCCAGCTGGATAGCGATACGACACGCGCTTGTCGAGAAGCGTCGCCTGCGGTTTCCTGGCGACAATCTGTTCGCCCATCAGCCAGGGACCTTCGTGCATGCGAACCACCGGCCGCGCTTCCGTCGCGCGATCGAGATGCGCGCGGGTCGCATCGACCACCGCGTTCTGATCGTTTCGAACATCGCGAATCGCGCATGCTGACAGCAGGCAAGCAGTCAATACTGCAGCGCTAATACAAGTGAGCCGCATCAGTCGCTCCCTCCTTCATGCACGATGAAGGTCCGGTTGTCGGGGTAGCCGTCTGCGACGACATTCGCGCCGTTCGCAGCAAGGTCCTTGATTGCTCTGGTGGCAGCCGCCTTGAAGTCACCGTCGTAGGCTTGATCGTTGGGCACGATCCAGTCTGGCTCGACGTTCCACACCAACTTCCAGCCGGCCGACGTTGCCCATCCACGCAGTTGCGTTTCGATCGATTCGCCGCCGACAAGCTTGAACTGAGGTGTAGCCGGCGTTGGCAGCGGTACCGGTTCGGGAACAGCGGGCGTGAGAACGGCTTCCGCCGGCGACAACGAGTCGGCGGGTGCGATCGGGCTCGCTGCGGGTGCCGGTACCACTTCGGCAGTCGTATAACGCGGCAGATAGGGAACGAGATGCACGCCGTTGGACGCAAGTGCCGGCGTCGGCAACTCGTCCGCATGGACAGCGTCGACGCACAATGCGCACGCCAGGCACGTGGCGGCTCCCATCAGATCACCGAACTTGCGCATTGCTGGCTCCCTTCGCGGCCTGTGCGACTGCGGGTGCGGGTGCGATCGCCGCCGACAAATCGGATGCGTCCGCAACGATCCACGTCTTGCCGTCAGGCGTCCCGAGAATCGTCAACGGGTACCCGGCCTCGGTCAGAGCGTTGAGGATGGATTTCATTGCGGTCGGCAAATCACCCGCCACTCGGCTGTTGCCCGGCACCGGCACCTTGATAGCGGTCTGCCAGCGCAACGTAGCGCCTGCGTCAGTCGTCCATCGCGTCAAGGCCGTCTCCAGCGTCTGATCTGACGTACGGAGCTCGAAGCCAGGGCCGGCCGGTGCGGTGGCTGCAGAGGCAGCGTTGCCGCTCGACGCCTTCGCGGACTGTGCAGTCTGCAGCGGCAAGGGGCACACGCGGACGTAGCGGCCGGTCGTTTGGCGAGACACCGGCAACCAATCTGCAGAAGCGGTATTGCTACCAGCGCAGCCGCTCAGGACGATTGCGGTGATGCCGAAGGCGAACACGCGCGGGAAGAAGGACAGAGTCATTCGGCCTCCGCGGTCTGAACAGGCAGCGGGGCGATTTGAGCGGCGCTCGTGAATGCTTCGCGCGGCAGACGTCGATAGACGCGCAATGCGTAACGCGCACGCAGGCTCGGTGTCCGGGCATTGTATGCACCGACGCCGTTCCAGCTTACGCCGTAGGTCGCGAAATTCTGCGCGAGGATCCAGGCGCCAACGTAGGCGTTAGTGCAGGCGTCGAGTAGCGCCGCCCGATCGATGCCATAGCGGGCGAGTGTCGGCAGCCAGCTCGTGTTGATCTGCATGAGCCCGATGTCTTCGGACCCGTTGCGATTGACGTTGCGCGCGGAGGGATTGAATCCCGACTCGACCGATGCAATCGCCCGAACGAGATGCGGATTCAGATGCTGGTAGGCTGCGGCCGCGTCGATGCAATCGGCGCGCGCCGTTACTACCTGTAACGAATTCAGGGCAAGCACGCAGCCCCAAAGGATGGCAGTACGCGACCGATCGCGTACAATACCGATAGCCATGGTTATTCCTCATCTCGGAAGCTCGCTAAAGCCCCGTGGGTGGATCGCAAGTAACCTGGTCAGGTCGGCAAGGGTGTTGACGCACCCTTGCCGACCGCTACTACCTCTTCCTGCCTTACTTCCCTTCTTCTCCCTGCAGTCCGCCGTTTTGAGCCGATTCCGGCCCGGCAGCAAATTTCACTTTTATTTCGGACAACTGCGGACACGTTTCTTTCAGCACGCCCATCACTCGATCAAAGTCGCGCCATGTGCGTTGCTTGCCGCGCTGACCTTGGAGGGTGAACAGCTTCTCTTGCTCGAAGAGGAAAACCTGAACTATCCACAGTGGGCGGCCCTCTTCGACGATCTCAACAACCCAGATTTCACATTTCTCCCCTGTTCGGTATGCGAAAGCCAGTTCTTGCAGTGATATGCCTGGCATCCTTCCCCTCTTCCTTCTGAGGCGTAAAAGGGAAAGTATCGCCATGACTCCGTTCGAAGATCGCTACTCGTTGTAAAGTATACAAACTTTTCGGAAAGTTTATAACTTTTATCCTACGCCGATTCATCAGACATAGCAACAACGATTCGACCTGGAAACAACAAATCTCTGCGGGAAATCCCGCACTTTCGGTGCGCAGGGGAGTGTCATCCGTGCCGCCTGAAGCGGTCGTGTCAACGATCTAGAACCTTGATTACAGATCGCTCAACAATAGTCATAAAATACACCAATTACGGTTGAATAACAACCATAATTAAGGTATTTCGATAGGCTATCTTACGCGCATGGACAATTCTAATCAGGGCCAGGGCCGGACCCCGTTCGGAGAGCGCCTTCTGGCTGCCAGGCGCAGAAAGGGCCTCTCGCAGAAGCAAGTCGAAGCGCGCGTAGGCATATCGCAAAGCAACCTGGGGGCATTGGAGACGAAGGGCACGGGCTCGGCCTTCACGGTCGCGCTCGCCTTGCTCTATGGCGTGAGGCCCGAGTGGCTCGCGATGGGTAAAGGCCCCATGGAAGGTGCGGCACCCATACCCGACTGGCTCAGCGACCTCACCGAGCGCGAGCTCGAGGCAGTGCGCCACTTCGCGGCCGGCTTGGTCGCGGCACGACAGATCCACGGATATAAGTCCCGCACGAGAGGCATGGAGCCACCAACGCTACCATCGCCAGATGCCCCCATCGACCAAGCCGACTGAACACCACCACGAATTAACGAGGTGCCGCTCGCACTTCCGCCGAGAATCCGGTGCTGATCGCGTCATGCAACTCGTACGCGTCTTGAACCGCGCGAGCAGCTAACCGTTGCGCCTGCAACACAATCCTCGGATCGATGGCGCCATCCTCCATCGAAGCCAACAACGTCGACGCCCCATTCGCGAGAGCAGCCCAATCGACTATCCTGGCCGTCAGCGCGCGCAAGTAGGCACCGTTGGCCACAGCTGCCTCGGCACCGGCATCATCTGGCACGCCGGCCCCGATCTCATCGATAAGTTCTGCGCCCGAGCAAAGGATGAACTCCGGCTCGCCGCTTTGCACGGACGGGACAAATCGATTTCGAAACAAGAACGGACGCGCCCCACCGACCGTATTGATCAACCTCCGGACGTCGTGGATGCTGCCCTGCTCAAAGAAACGCGAGATGTTGGTTCGCGACTCGTTGGCGGCAGCTCCGGACATGAAGAGCTCTTGTGCATTCTCGCCAATCACGTCCTCTTCTCGATATCCGGTGTACTCCTCTGCCCGCCGGTTGAATCGATGGATCGTGCCGCGCTTGTCCAGGACCACGAGGATTGCGTTGGTCTCGGATACCAGCCCCTCCGAAAACGCCATTGCGCGCATCGTGATACTGGCGACCGACTCGGGATCCCAAAGCGAAGCTGCAATCCCCGCCCACTCGTCGGCACGAATCCTCTTCCCGACCAGATACAGGTCGACGTGCTCGCCGTAAATTGGGAGGTTCAGCGTCACCATCGACGTTGCGCCAGTCAACCCTCGAATCCGTTCAGCCTCACGACCCGTCATGTGAATGGGGATCGCTGGCCCGTCCAGCTCGTCACCGGTCGCAGACAGTGTCAGTACATGGTCATGATTGGAATATCGCCAAATTGGCGTCGGGGTCCCAAAGTGATTCTTGAGCCCCGCAAAAATGGTCTTCTCACTCATTGCACACCCACAGCTTGTAACCACCTACATTGCCAAACCGAGATCACCCTCTAACCAGCACGACGTACTGGGAACTTCACGACATTGCTGGCCGCTCGCTCTTCCCACGAGGAGACCATCGATACGTTCGGCACGAAGATCGGATCGACTGAGGCGATCCCTCGCCAAATTCGATCCGTGATCCTCTTCCCCACCAGGTAGAAAGCCAGCGGCTCTCCGGAAATCGTGATCCTGCAGCTCGTTTTCGTCACGTCGTTACCGAAGGCACGCACCTGTGCTGCCTGGTCTCGATCCAACTCCGCTGCAATACTTATCACGCCCTGGCTCTCACCGAAGCCGATGACGTTACTGTCATCGGTCAGCGTCCATACGGGACACGCCTTCCCAGTGCGCAGCAAAAAAAAATCCTCAACCCCGAAGCCAGTCATCTAACGCCCTTATTTGATTAGCTATTCAAACTAAACAACATAAGCAAATCACATGCTCATCGCTGCAATGGTGCAGCACGCTTGCTCAGAAGAGCCTAGCCGCACAACATGCAATCCGTATATCGGCGCAAGAAGTCGGCAACTTTAGGGCAGGCTTGAAAAAGATTCGTGTCGTTGAGTCGGGGGTGACGCGCATAGGTGCGTGCAGTATCCGACACTTTGGGTTCTTTCGCTGTGCGGAGCAAAATGCTGTTGGGTTGTGACGTTTTCGTGAATCCGTTTTCGTGCGCGTTCGAGCAAGGCTCGCGAAAGACCAGGTCACATGTCTGCACCGACCAGCGTCTCTCAAGTTCTGCTCGTCGGCAATTATCGAAACGTGGGGTAGGCTCTAGCTGAACCGTTGCCCATGAGGAGACAGCAATGTGCTACTCGGCCAAAATCCAAGCCAACTACCGGGAATACGTCCGACGCTATGGCGCCGATATGGACGTCGAGACGTTCAGGCGCATCTTCTTCGCGCGCGCGTCCGGCGCCGACATCAAGATCCCGAAGGCGGTCGATGCAGCATTCTCCGGCTCGGCCGACGACGGGATCTCGGCTGCGATCGCCGAATATCGGACGCATCGAACCCGCAAGCTTGAGACAGATCTGTTCGAGCAGCGCACGCGGCTGGCGGCCGCCGAGAAGAAGCTGACCGAGAAGGTCACGAAGAAGGCCAGCGAGGACGTCCGGATCGCCACGGACAAGATCGAGGCGGCAACGCGCGGGCTCGACGACCTTCGCCGGCAGGACCTGCAGGAGCGTGATTCGCGGATCTTCCCCGGGTGGTATGCGCCCGTGGTGATCGAGCTCGACGGCAAGCGCCTGATCGTGCCGATGCGGTATCGATGCCGTATTCCAGGCTGGACCGAGGCGGACGAGAAGCAAAAGAATGGAAGCTATAACGCTCGGGTCGACTCGCTCAGTACCGCCTGGCGGAAGGTTTTCGGCTTCACGCATGGCCTCGTGCTCGTCGACACGTTTTTCGAAAACGTGAAGCGCGACGGCCAGAACGTCGTGCTTCGCTTCGATCCGACACCGCCGCAACACATGCAGGTCGCCTGCCTGTGGACGCGCACCGAGATCCCTGGCGCCGACGACTTGTGGTCGTTTGCGGCGATCACCGACGACCCACCGCCGGAAGTGGCGGCAGCTGGCCACGATAGGTGCATCGTCCCCATCAAGTCGTCGAACGTGGACGCTTGGCTCGCTCCGGATCCGTCCCGCCGCGCGCAGCTCCGCGAAATACTCGCCGATCGCGAGCGGCCCTACTACGAGCATCAGTTGGCGGCGTAAACGACGGGGGGGTTGGAGGGGCGGCAATCTCTAGCATATACTGTATAAACATACAGTGTTTGTGAAACTGACCCCATGCACCACGCCCTCGCCCATCCTGAAGTCATCCACCCGGCCCTTTGGCGTGCCAGCCAGCTGGCGCGCTCGAGTGCGCGCGGCGTTGACACCGGCCATCCGGAACTGACGGCCGAACTTCCAGGCGGCGGCTGGCCGGCCGGCGCGCTCATCGAACTGCTCGCGCCGCAACCTGGCATCGGCGAGCTTCGGCTGCTGGCGCCGGTGCTCGCGCGCGCGGCCGGCAAGCCGGTCGTGCTGATCCAGCCGCCGCACGCTTTGCAACCGCTGGCGCTCGCGTACTGGGGCATTGACCCGTCCGGGTTCGTGACGCTGCCGGCACCGCGCACGGCCGACGCGCTGTGGGCTGCGGAACAGGCGCTGCGTGCCGGCACATGCGCTGCCGTGTTGCTTTGGCAGCCGCACGTCCGTGCGGACGCATTGCGGCGGCTCAACCTGGCCGCGCAGAGCGGCCAAGCCCTGTTCTACCTGTTCCGGCCGGCGGCCGCCGCGCGCGACGCGTCTCCGGCACCTTTGCGGCTTGCGCTGGCGCCCAAGCGTGACGGCATCGACGTCACGTTCGTGAAGCGCCGCGGACCGGCACGCGACATGCCGCTGTTCGTCCCCTTGTCACCCTCCCCCATTCTGTTGAACCGCCATGCCCGTGTGGATCGGCGTGCATCTGCCGCACCTCAACCTCGAAGTGTTCCGGCCGCGATCGCCGGCGCCGTCGCCTGACGATGCGCGCGGGCTCGTCGTGCTCGAGGGCGGCCGCGTCGTGGCGCTCGATCGCGCCGCGCGTGCGCTCGGCGTGGTCGCCGGCATGCGCCGAGGTGGCGTGCTGTCGCTCGCGCCGGACGCGCAGATCCGCGAGCGCGACGCCGCGCGCGAGCGCGAGCTCGTGCTCGGGGTTGCTTATGCGCTCCTGCAGTTCACACCGAGCGTCGTCGACGCGGAGGAAGCCGTCGTGGTGCTCGACGTGACGGCGAGCCTGCGCCTCTTCCACGGCATCCGCGCGCTGCGCCAGCGCGTGCGCGACGTCGTCGCCTCGTTCGGTGTCACCGCGGCGATATCCGTCGCGTCGTCGGGTCCGGCCGCGTGGATGGTCGCCCGCGGCCTTCGCGGCGGCCTCGCGTTGTCTGCGCGATCGCTGCGCCGCGCACTCGCGCGCGTGCCGCTCGTCGTGGCGCCGGACGCCCGGCGCTATGCGAACTGGTTCGAGGATCTCGGCTGCGAAACGCTCGCCGATCTGCAGCGCTTGCCGCGCGCCGGGCTGAAGAAGCGGTGCGGCACGCAGTTGCTCGACTGGCTCGACCAGGTCGCCGGCACCGCGCCGGCCGCCTACGACTGGCTCGAAATGCCGCCGTCGTTCGACACGCGCGTCGAGCTGATGGACCGCGTCGAGCACGCCGAGGCGCTGCTGTTCGTCGCACGCCGGCTGATCCTGCAGCTGACGGGCTGGCTTACCGCGAAGCAGCTGGACGTCGCGGCGTTCGCGTTGCTCCTCGAGCACGAGCGCGGGCGGGATGCGATCGCGCCGACCGAGATTGAGATCGCGTTGGGCGCCCCTACCCGCTTCGAGGAACACCTGACACGGCTCGTCAAGGAACGGCTCGGCCACGTCGAGCTCGCCGGGCCCGTGATTGCGGTGCGCCTGGTCGCCCGCAGCGTGCAGGAAGCGGCCGCGCCGAGCGATTCCCTGTTTCCGGAGCCCGGCGGTACACCGCAGGATCACGCGCGGCTGCTTGAGCTGCTGACTGCGCGGCTCGGTGCCGAGAACGTGCTCGTCCCGGCTCCCATGGCCGACTACCGTCCGGAGCCGGCCGCCCGATGGGTGCCGATGCGCGACGCGCCGAAGCCATCGCCGCTGCCGGCGGATCTGCCGCGCCCGGCCTGGCTGCTTGCCAAGCCGGTGCCGCTGCTCACGCGCCAGCATCGGCCGTTCTACGGCACGCCGCTGCGCATGGTATCGCCCGGCGAGCGCATCGAAGGCGGCTGGCAGGATGGGCAGACCGTGACGCGCGACTACTTCGTCGCCGAGGACGACAACGGCATCTGCTACTGGATCTACAAGGAGCGGCCGACGGCCAGCGACGAGAGCGAAGCGCGCTTCTTCCTGCACGGCCTGTTCGGTTGATCCGTCATGAACGCCGGCAATTTCGGCGCCCTGCCCGCCTACGCGGAACTCGAAGTGGCCTCCGATTTCTCGTTCTTGCACGGCGCGTCGCGCGCGGAGGAATACGGGGTTCTACGCCGGAACCCCAGAAAATTCCGTCATTCCACATTGTGAACGTCAATCGGTTTGTTGCCTGACGTGCCGAGCGAGTAACTCAGTCGGTAAATGCCTGCCCGAACTGCCGTGCCCGCTTTACATCGTCGGTATGCAAGTAAATCGACGTGGTCGAAATCGACGCGTGACGCAGGTTATCTCGTACGGCGCTCAGCTCAACCCCTCTGGCGATCGCGTGGGTCGCATGGGTGTGCCGCATCCAGTGCGGAGAGGCCCGATGCAGCTTTTCAGCCAGCACCGGATGGTCGTTCTTGATAATCTGCGCGACGAGCCGAAAAAACCGGCGCATGACTTCCCACAGCCGCAAGGGCTTGATGCCGGCATCGGCGTCGTCAAGGCTGCCAATCAGGGACGTGGTCGGATTCCAGTGAGCACGGCTGACAGGAAGCCCCCGCTCCTGCAGATATCGGTCCAGCGCTGTGCGCGCTAGGGGTGTCAGGGTAACGCGGGCTGGCTTGCCGCCCTTGCCGACCACGTGCAGCCAGTGATCACCGGCTGCGTCGACTTCGATGCTGCGCAGTGTGGCGTCAGCCAGTTCGCTGATCCGCAGTCCCGTTGCGTAGCCGAAATCCAGCATGAACCGCAACCGTTGCGCAGCGGGCGCCTGCCAGCCGTACGACCACTCGAGCCCGTTGGCGATGGTGCGCGTCAGCATCCATTCTCCTTCGGTGAAAGCGTGCGAGGTTTCAAGAGCCATGGCGCGCTTGCTGCCGCGTACCTTGATGCCGGAGAATGGGTTGGCCACGACGTAGCGCTGCTCGACCAGCCAGCGGAACATGGCGCTGAGCACGGCAAGCGCATGCGCAATCGAACGGGCCGAGAGGTTGTCGACAAACGGGCGCCAGTCCGTTGATGTGCGCGGCCGCGGTGGCCCGACCCAGCGTTCTCGCGGTGTAGGTCTGCGCAGAAACGCCCTGTAGTCGGTGGCATCCCGGGTGGTCAGCGAAGACAGCGCCTTGCCGCGAGCAACGATGCCCCAGAGAATCAGCCGTTCGGCTTCCTTGCGGTAGGCCCGCTGCGTGGCCGGGGATTCGTGCAACGCGAGCCATGCCTGGATAGCGTCGTAATCGTTGTCGACGCCGAGGATGCAGGCCGACACCGGTGCGCGGAAGGCGCCGGCGGATCCGTCGATCTCGTGCGGTAGCCGTAGTTGCTCCCAAGGCGTCACGACTGACTGCCGATCCGCGATGATCAGTGCGCGGGCCCGCTCCGTGAGCGCCGGGTACGCGGCAAAGAAGGCCTCGATCCTTCTTGCACTGGCCGGCCCGAGACCCGGAATGACGGTCCACCACTGCCGGCGACGCGGAATCCGTACCGTGAGATCGGCCAGGGTCCGGATGCCGGCCGCGTGCAGGGTGCGGGCAGCGCGATTCGGCAGCCAGTGCGCAATGTCGTCGCCGATCTGCGGAGCTGGCGCAGGCATGATGCGCAGTAGCTCGACAGCCTGCGTGGTGGCGCGCGCATGATGCATACGCTTTTGGGCCGGGCATTCGAACAGCGTGGCCAGATCTGCCCGCTGTCGGTTACGGGCATAAAGTGCCAGTTGCCGGCGGATCTGGCCGATGACGCCGCGGGCTGACTGGCTGTGGCTGAGCCGATCTTGCATGTACCGGTGTGCCGCCTCACGCGAGGATGCGCCCTCGTACCAGGCACGCAGCGCTGCCAGTGCATCAGCATCAGGAAAGTCGGTCGGGATGTCGGCGGCGGACGGGCTCGTGGGGCGCGTTTTCATGTCATCGAGTTTAATATGGAAACAATGCCACAGAGATAATAAAGCTTATCTCTGTAGAATGCGGGAGTTCAATATTTCTGTCGTACCCCATGTCGTGATATCACAAAATTGAAGGATCTGACGTTGCGTGGAGAGGATGGTCGATGATCAACAAGAATAAGCTGCTCAGCGTCTTTTCCGACGCCGAACAGGAAGCCCTGTATGGCCTGCCTGATTTCGACGATGCGCAGCGGCTGGAATACCTGGCATTGACCGAATCCGAACTGGCGCTCGCCAGTAGCCGGCCCTCCATACCCGCGCAGGTCTATTGCATCTTGCAGATTGGCTACTTCAAGTCCAAGCACGCCTTCTTCCGCTTCGATTGGGACGAGGTTGAGGACGATTACGATTTCGTGTTGAGCCGCTATTTCCACGGCGAGCCGTTCGAACGCAAGCCGATCACCCGGCACGAGTACTACGCCCAGCGCGAACAGATCGCTGAACTGTACGGCTATCGACCGTGGGTGGCCGCCTTCCTGCCGCAACTCATGCAGCAGGCCGCGCAGATCGTACGTCGCGACGTGACACCGGGATTCGTCGCCGCCGAGCTCATCGTGTGGCTCAATGAGCACAAGATGATCCGGCCCGGCTACACGACCTTGCAAGAGCTAGTCAGCGAAGCCCTGTCCGTCGAACGTCGGCGGCTGGGCGACCTGCTCACCGGCGTATTGGACGAATTGACCCAAACCGCGCTAGACCAACTTCTGGTGCGCGATGATACTCTGTCGAAACTGGCGGCGCTGAAACAGGATGCCAAGAATTTCGGCTGGCGTCAGATGGTCCGCGAACGCGAAAAGCGCGGCACGCTGCAGCCGTTGCACGAAATCGCCAGGACGCTGCTGCCCCGGCTGGATATCTCGCAGCAGAACGTGCTGTACTACGCAAGCCTGGCGAACTTCTATACCGTCCACGACCTGCGCAACCTGAAGGCGGATCAGGCGCAGCTCTACCTGCTGTGTTACGCCTGGGTGCGCTTCCGACAGCTCACCGACAACCTGGTCGATGCGATGGCCTTCCACATGAAGCAGCTCGAGGAAGAAAGCAGCGCGGGCGCGAAACAGTCACTCATCGCCGAGCAAGTAAAACGCCATCGGGAAACGCCGCAGATCGGCCGCCTGTTGTCGCTCTATGTGGACGACAGCGTAGCCGATCCGACGCCGTTCGGCGAGGTGCGTCAGCGCGCCTATAAAATCATGGCCAAAGATGTGCTACAAAACACGGCGCAACGCATGACGGTCAAGCCGCTGAGTCAACTGGCACTACACTGGTTGGCGGTGGACGGCCTAGCCAAACGTATTCGCCGTCACCTGCGCCCCTTGTACGTCGAGCTCGACTTCGTCGGCACCTCCCCAGACAACCCGTGGCTCGCGGCGCTGGCTTGGGTCAAGGGGGCCTTCGCCAAACAGCAGCGCCTGTCACAACGACCGCTCGCCGAATGTCCCGCGGCCACGCTGCCGAAGCGCCTGCGACCGTACCTGCTGATCTTCGGCGCTGATGGTCAGCCGACCGGTTTGCACGCCGATCGCTACGAATTCTGGTTGTACCGCCAGATCCGGAAGCGCTTCCAGTCGGGAGAGATCTATCTCGACGACAGTCTGCAACATCGTCACTTCTCCGACGAGCTTGTTTCGATGAACGAGAAGGCCGACGCGCTGGCGCAGATGGAGATCCCGTTCCTGCAGCAGCCAATCGATGCCCAACTCGATGCGTTAGCGGCCGAGTTGCATGCACAATGGCTGGCCTTCAACCGAGAGCTGAAACAGGGCAAGCTTACGCACCTGGAATACGACAAGGATACGCAGAAGCTGATTTGGCGCAAACCGAAAACCGAGAACCAGAAGGTGCGTGAGCAGGCATTCTACGAGCAACTGCCATTCTGCGATGTTGCCGACGTGTTCCGCTTCGTCAACGGCCAGTGCCAGTTCCTGTCGGCGCTGACGCCATTGCAGCCGCGCTACGCGAAGAAGGTAGCGGACGCCGATAGCCTGATGGCGGTTATCATCGCTCAGGCAATGAACCATGGCAACCATGTCATGGCGCGCACCAGCGACATTCCGTACCACGTTCTGGATAGCACCTACCAGCAGTATCTGCGTCAGGCGACGCTGCATGCGGCCAACGACTGCATCAGCAACGCCATCGCCGCGCTGCCGATCTTCCCGTACTACTCGTTCGATCTCGATGCGCTGTACAGCGCCGTCGATGGGCAGAAATTCGGCGTCGAGCGACCGACCGTGAAGGCGCGTTACTCGCGCAAATACTTCGGACGAGGCAAAGGCGTCGTCGCCTACACGCTGCTGTGCAATCATGTCCCGTTGAACGGCTACCTAATCGGCGCGCACGAGTACGAGGCGCATCACGTGTTCGACATCTGGTATCGCAACACGTCGGATATAGTGCCGACTGCGATCACCGGCGACATGCACAGCATCAACAAAGCCAACTTCGCTATCCTGTATTGGTTCGGGTTGCGCTTCGAGCCTCGCTTCACAAACCTCGATGACCAGTTGCAGGAATTGTATTGTATCGACGACCCGGCGCTGTACGAGAAATGCCTGATTCAGCCGATCGGACAAATCGATCGGCAGCTCATCACCAGTGAGAAGACAAATATCGATCAGATCGTCGCCACGCTGGGCCTCAAAGAGATCACGCAGGGCTCGCTGATCCGCAAACTATGTACGTACTCGCAGGAAAACCCGACACGTCGCGCGATTTTTGAGTTCGATAAGCTCATTCGTACCATCTACACGTTGCGTTACCTGCGCGACCCGCAGCTCGAGCGAAACGTGCATCGCTCCCAAAACCGCCTCGAGTCTTACCATCAGCTTCGTTCGACCATCGCCCAGGTCGGCGGCAAGAAGGAATTGACCGGCCGCACCGACATCGAAATCGAGATCAGCAACCAGTGCGCCCGGCTGATCGCCAACGTCATCATTTTTTACAACTCGGCGATTCTGTCGCATCTACTGACGAAATGGGAGGCCAGTGGCAACGCCAAGGCGCTGGCGCGGCTTACGCAGATATCACCGGCAGCCTGGCGGCATATCCTTTTGAACGGGCACTACACTTTTCAAAGCGACAACAAAATCGACCTGGACGCGCTCATTGCAGGGCTCGAATTGGAGTGATCGAATTTTCGGCGGTTCTGGCTTGGAATCCCTTATTCCTGTTACGGTGGAATACGATGCCACAACCAGGTAATCCTTTACCCCCAGCCGTGGTCAACACCTGGCGACTGAGCGTCGGCACGTCGCTGTTCGTGATCGATATCCTGGCCGACGGCAGCTGGCGACCGGCGTATATTGCGCCAAAGCGGCTGGGTGGCTGGACGATGGATGTGTTGCCGAACATGCCGCCGACGTTAGTCGATATCGCTCCCTCGGTACGCACCTGGGCGCGACAGTACGGCGCGAATGTAACGAACCGGCGCACGCCGGCGCGCCGGTTTCCCGCGCAAACCGCTTCTTCGAACAGGACGCCAGAATGAACATGCTGAAACGTCGTCTCGATGCGACAGACGAAAAGCTGCAGGAGCTGAAAACAGCCCGCAAAGCGGCAGCTAAGGCGCAGCGCCAGCAGGTCAAGCAAACGCGCGCGGATCGCGAGCGAAAGATCATGCTGGCCGGCGAGGCGTTGCTGCGGCGTGTCGATCGCGGCGAGTGGGATGAAGCCGATTTCCGCGCGATGATGGACGATTATCTGTCGCGGCCCGCCGATCGCGCGCTGTTCGAGCTCGACGATGTATAGCCTTTGATGTTCGACGTCGACGCACCGCACAGCCAGGTCGGCAAATGTTGATTTGATTCACGATGAAGGATGCCCGATGCTGCCAACGCTCCGCATGAACCGGAATTTTGTCGAGGCCTTGCTGGCCGAGCGCGCGCCCTGCTTTGCGATGGGACTCGTGGCCGAGGGCCAGACGCACTATGCTTGCCTGGCACTGCGGCCGGTGGATGACATTCCGAACGACGTAACACGCAGCGGTTTCAACTTTGGCCACTCGATACGCGGCACCGACGACTTCGAGGTCGTACACTTCGGCTTAGAGTTTTACGGCTACCGCATCTTCAATGCGCTGATCAATCCGAGCAACTTCATCGCCAGGACAATCCTGTCGCACATGGTCGACACGAAGGCGTTTTTCTTCTTCGCGGTCAACCCGTCAGGCGGTGTGACGGTGTTCAAGTCCGGCATCGGTGAATGCAGCCTGGACAGCATCGAGTCTAATCTCGAGCGGATACTGCGCTCGAGCACGTCCGATGCTCAGTACGACGCGGCGCTGACAACGTTCAGCGACCATCCAGATCCGGTCGGGCCGATGCTGCACTGGGTTTGCCGGGACTGCGAAGATTGTCTCGACCTGTCCCACAATGTAATCGAACTGGGCCCCGCGTAACGGTCCTGATG
>NZ_NKFD01000008.1:0-38712 GCF_002223205.1 Burkholderia sp. AU27893
GCATCAACGGTAGCCTGGGCCTGCGCGACGGTGGCCGCCGCCTTGGCCGTGGCCGTAGCGGCCTGCTGATGCCGGAACATGCCGAACAGCACGCCAGCCGCCGCGAGCAGCCACGGGCCGAATTTCACCAGGATGGGTAGGATTGCTGTCACGATTGAATCTCCCCGCCGGCAGCCTGATACGCGGCCAGCAACCGTTCGACGTCGTTCTCGTGCTGCCCATAGCCGGCGCCCGGCAGGCTGGCCCAGACGTTCGACACCTTCGCTACAGCCTCGCGGAACCGGCCGGCGTCGATCAGCGGAAGCGCGCCGTGCTCGCGCAGCTGCTGCAGCGCATAGCGATCCTGCGACACCGGGCCGAAGTCGGGTAGTTTCAACTGCGCCTGGTAGATGCGCCACCAGCGGTTCAGGATCTGATAGCGGCCCGCCGCCGTCGACGGAACCGGGATATTGCGGTTGAGCACGTTGGGATGCGTCGCATAACTGGCGAACAGCAACGGCCGCGCTGGCGTCGAGCCGACGAGCACGTTATACCCGTCATCCGACTTCGCAAGCAGCATGGCGCCAATCTCGCTCGCCGCGATCATATCGAGGAAGGCGACACGGTTTCGCCCTCCTGCCGCATACACGTCAATGCGAGCCATCGTCGCTCCCCTTGCGGAATAGTGCCCTGATGCTGCTGATCAGGCCGGCTTGGCTGACGACACGCGCGGCGACCGTCAACAGCACGCCGACGATCGGCACCCACTGTTGCCCGTGCTTCGGGAACAGCGAGAGCAGCGACGGCGCAAGCTGCGGATACTGATCGGCAAGCGGCGGAATTGCAGCGAGCAGGATGAGCATCAGCGCGCTCACGCGAACCGACCACCACTTGCCGATCTGGTTCAGGTCATCGATGAGGATCTTTCTCACGGCTTGCTCCATCTGCGCGTGTCGGGCCGAGCGCCTGCACTGCTCACGAACAGCTGTTCATTGAGGCGGTCGACCTTCGAGTTTGTGTCCTTCACGCTCACCTTGATCTCGTTGAGCGCTTCACGAACGTCCTGCTTCTGGGTTGCTGCAGCGGTTTCGATCGCAGCGACGTGGTCCTCCAATTTCGAAACGCGACCCACAAGGGTGAAGTACGCGACCGTCAGTGCGATTGCTGCGCCGATCACCCCCGTGACGAGCGTCTGCACGTTGACCTTCCAATCGAGCCAGCCGGGCTGTCCGTTCTGCATGCGTTTCCCTCGTCGTTGTTGTCGTTTTCAGTGAGAAGTCCAAGCAGTGCCGGTGCACAAAGCGATCGCGTACGAAGTGCCCCCGCCAGCGAGTGCGCCACCATAGGTCGGAGACGCAGCGTCGCGCACAACGCGCGTGTATCCGGCGAATGAAGGTGTGCACGTCGGCAGGCTGCTCACAACCGTAGGCGTGAGAACCGGACCCGTCGTAAAGGTTACGGTGCCCTCGTTACCGAGGATCAGCGGGTTCGTAAAATTCGAGGCGAAATTGTCGGTCGAGTGCTGGAAGGTCAGCGCGCCGTCGCTCCCGTGATTGATGTTCGAGATGATCCGCCAGCGGTTCAGGTTCGAGCTGTCGCCCGCGCCGAATCGAATCTGCGCGAAGTCGTGCGACATCATGATGCCGGCGGTTCCGTAGCTGCCCGCCAGCTGAATGCCATACTGGCCGCCGAACGAGAAGTCGTAGAAGGCCGCATTCCTGTACGCCTTGGTTCCAACGACCTGCACGCCGTTCACCCACGAGTAAAGCGTGTCGGACGGCCCATATGCGGAGTACGCCGCCTGAACAGGGTTTGGCCCAGGATCACCCGTCGCGAAAAAATTCTGGCACCCAGGGCATTCAGCACCGGAGTTGTTGGTGATATCCGATTCGAATGCAGCGGCGAATTGCCCGCGCCAGCCAGAGTTCAGCACGAGATCGACGTCGGCCGCCCACACGTGACCGGCGTTGCTGCCGGCGACCGCCGATATAAACAGCGGCATTTTCGCGTTGCATTGATCATGACATTGCCATGCCCACACAGCCGAGCCGTCCGCAATGCTGGAGCCGCTACCGCTCGGCCCGCTACCAGAGGATGCAGACGTCCCGGCCGTCGTGTTCAGATAGACGTTCCCGTTGACGTCGAGATAGTCGCCGACGCTGTAGGCGGTCGACGGCGACCATGTCTTCGCGAACCCAGAATTCATGTTGGCGTTGATCGATATGCCGGTCTCGCTGATCGTCGCGGGCTTCGTCGGTACGAAGCTGAAGTACGCCTGCGCGCGCTGATGATCGCCCGCATCGTGGCCGACGGTCGGATAGAAGCTGAACACCCCCGAGCCAGAAATGTACGTGCCGCCATCCATCGAAGCGGTAAGGTCCACCGTCGGTGCGCCGACAAGCGGTTTCGCGATCAGGTTGTAGACGGGGAAATTTTGCGCACGAGCATGCGTAATGCCGAATACCGACATGCCAATCGCGGCAATGCCCCAAGCGAACGCAAGCAACAGTTTTTCGTAGAATTTCATACCGGCACTCCAGCAAAGCTGCACCAAATAATTTCGGGAAACACCTGATAGCAATAGATCGGCATTCCGAACGGGCCTAGATTCCTGTCCAGAAACAGTTGATTTACGAAGGGGACAATCGGCCTGACAAAGCCGGAGGTCATCGCAGCGCCACCACCATTACCCGGTGGGACAAAGGATTCAGCGATCGCGCGTGCCGCATCGACGTTCACAGCGTCTTTGTTGTCGATCGGATCAGCGAGATTCGAGATGCGATTGCTGTTCGCACGATATGCGCCTGATCCGTTCGTATCGTCTCGACCGAGCATCAGCACGCGCGAAAGCGACGGGTCCCCACTGCCGACGAGGTATCCCTGACCCTGAAGCGCCATCCAGATTCGATCGAAGTCGGCGTTCACCGTGTCGGCCAGCAGGTCGCCGTTGTCCTGGTAGTCTTCGCTGCGCATCAGCGCGACGTTTCGGTACAACAGAATGCGCGTGCCAGCTGTCGGTGCGGAGGCGAATACCACCGAACCTTGGTCCTCGCCGATGCCTGAGATCGTGTATGCGATCGGCGACGGCGAACCGTTAATTGTGACCGTGAGGTCATCTTCAGTCAGGAGGCGAAACGGGAAAGCGAACACCGTGGTGATGCCGTTTCCGACGTACGCAACGATGGGATTCTGGACGGGGACGGTCACGCGGCAACCTCTCTGCGAAAGGCGCCGCGGCGCGGCGCTACATTTCGAGCGTCACCTCATGGACGCCCACTGATGGACGCCAATCGTGCCCCTCTGCGGCTGTCGGATTCCCGACTATCCTGCCAATCCTGACAGGCGTTTCGAGGATCGCAGAGGCTCCCGAATCGATGAAATCGTCGGGCTGCCGCTTCACTAACGGGTTGAAGGACTGCATCTGGTCCCACACTGGGCTGTCGAGGACGTCGACGTGCGCCCAGAGGACGCCCGACTTCAGCGGCGGCTCGATGCCCGCGAGGATCTTCTCGTTCTTGTTGACGGTCGCCGCGATATCCTTCACGCCGCACACAAGCTTTCGCTGGCGCAGAGCCTTGCGCAGCAGCTGCGGCACGAACGAGCCGACACCATTCGTCTCGACGTAGATCAGCGGGATAGCGAAGCGCTCGACCAGATCACATACCTGCATGACCTGGCCGCCGGTGATCTTCGAGTTCTCGCCGCTCGAAAATTCGGCGAACTCACCGAGCATCGCCTGAGCGACGTGCCAGTAATAGTTTCCGGCCGCATCGTCGAGCACCAGAGAAAACGCCGAGTCGTCGCTGCCGACCTTGCCAGTCGCGCAATCCCAGTACGCGCGCGCGCTGACGATGCGCGTGTCTCCGAGCATCATGCGCATTTCGCGGTTCGCACGTTCGACGATCGGGTGCACGTTGTACGGTCGAAGCTTTTCGGGATCGAGCCGGACCTCGGTGAGTGGCTTCGCTTCGAGCTGGTACTGCGAATCCCAGTAGTTCAGCGTGCGGCACTTCTTGCGGCGCTTCTCGATGTCGTCGCGCGTGAAGCGCTCGGGCCACGCGCAGTGCGCGTAGATATCGATCACCATGCCCGGCGGCCGCGAGAATACGACCTCGCGCCCCTCGACACGATAGTCGACGCCCTCGCGCAACAGCCGTGCGTGCTTGAAGATGCCGGCCATTACGTACAGACCGTCGTCGCCGGGCGTGAAATCGAATCGGTAGCGCGTCTCCGATGACGTGTCCTCGTACCGCACGCCGGCCTCGAACAGCGGGATCTTCAGTGACGCGGCGCCGGCCGCGATCAGCTCGGGATAGATCGAGTCGTGCGTGTGCGGCGTGCCGATGTACGTCTCCTGGCCACCGGGCACGAGGATGAAGGTCGCCTCCTGAATCTTCAGCCGCAGGTTCTCGCGCGCCTCGGGCGTGCGGATGTTCTTCGGCACCTCGACGTCGTCGTAGTCGATGCTGTCCGCGCGCGCAGACGTCACGTTCTGGTCGACACCGACGGCCGTCATGCTGGCATTGCGCGGATCATTCGCGCCGTTCACCCAGAACATCTGCGCACCTGGCTTCGTCGGCAGGATGCCCGCGCAGAGCGGGTGCCGGCGCAGCACGTTGATGACGTCGCGCGTGAGCTTCTTCGACAGCGGGCCGTCGGCCGACCAGATCAGCGAGCGCAGATTCGGATTGCAGTACAGGCACCACGCCTTGAACACGGCGTAGATGGTCGACTTCGCCGCGCCGCGGAACACCTGCAGCACGCGCATGGGCTCGTCACAGGTCTCCAGCCAATGGCAGACCCGGACGTGCAGCAGGGGAACCTTCCAGCCCTGCTGCTTCGCCCACATCAGGAAAAAGGCGAGGAACCCGACCTTACGATTTTCCATGTGCGCGCTTGTCGAACTCGGCCTTCCGCGCGCGCTGCTGCACCTGGTCGAGCAGCCGCTCGGCCTCCTTCTCGGCAGCAGCAACCTCCGCGTCGAGTTCGGCCTCGGTCTCGCTCACCCCGCCAGCGGCCGCGCCGTCGCCACCCTTGCTCGCGAGCTGGATCACGCTCACCAGCGAGTGCACGCGGCCTATCAGCATCACCGTCGCGGCCGCGTTCTTCTTCGACCAGTAGCGGTCGCCGCGCGTCGCCTTATCCATCGTCGCGAGCGCAATCCCAGCGCCCGGCCAGCCGTCCGGATCGGCTTCGTCGAGAAACACGTCGGTCAGCTTCTCGGACAGCGCCTGCAGGCGCTCGTATTGATCGATGCGCATCACTCCCCCTGGAACGCGTTGCTGAGATCCGGCGCGCGCTGCGGCGCGCTCGTTCCCGGTTCCCAGAAGTAGTCATTGTGGTATTGCTGGCGCGACTTCGCCACGTTCCGCGATGTCACGCCCGGCGACAGGTTCTCGGCGATGTTGTCCCAGATCAGCCGGTTCCACACCGTTTTCCAGAACCAGAGATTCACGAGCGGCATATTCGACTGCGCGACCTTCAGCAGGTCAGCTCCCACGTGCGTATCCTTGCCCTGCGCGGCGTCCTGCACGTTCGTCGAGATCGCGCGCAGCGGCTGGAACAGCGTCGACAGAACCGGGCCGCCGACTGCACTGCTCAACAGCGAACCGTAGTCGGCACTCTGGAACGCGGCCGTGAGCATGTCACCCGCGAAACCCGCGCCACCGCCCACCGAGAAAGCGCGCGTCCAGAAGCCGGCCGCATGCTTCACGTTGTCGGCCATAGGCTCCGGATCTTTGCCGGCGATCAGGTTCTTGATCTGCGTCGACAGCGCGCCGATCAGCGTCGTGCTGACGACGAGCGCGGCCGCGTACGCCATCGGGCTCGCGAGCGTCGGCGCGCCCTCGACGCGGAAGTCACCGGAGCGCCGCATTTCGCCGATACGCCCCCAGTGCCGCGAGATCATCGCGAGTGGGAACGACTTGAACTGCATGAACGTCTTCTGCAGCTCGCCCTGCCACGTGCCCGGTGTCGCCGCGGCGAGCACCTTCGTGCGCAGGTCGGGATTCAGCACAGCGAATTCGCCTTCGTCGCGGATCATGCCGAGCAGCTTCGGCACGACGTCAGCGGCGCGCGCGTCGCCGGTCCCATATAGCGCGTCTGGCGTCAGGTATTTCGAGCCGTTGTACTCGCCGGGCGTGGCGCGGTTCACAAGCGCCCAGTCGTCGGCGGTGATGCCCGAGCGCGTCAGCGAGCGGCGGTCCCACTCGGTGAGCTTGCCCCACTCCGTACCGCCGATCTCGGCGAGGCCGCGCATCATCTGCGCCTGGAACGCGGTGCGCAGCGCATCCGTCCAGCCCGTGACGCCGCCGAATTTCATCGTCTGCGCCGACAGCCATTTCGCCCACGTCGTCGCGAGGTGATCGGTTCCCCACCGGTTCAGGCCGTGCTCCAGCGTTTCCGCGATCAGCCCCTGCGACGTGAGCCAGCTGCGGTAATCCTTCGAGCCGGGCGCCATCAGCCGTGTTGCCGTGCCGAGCGTCTTGAAAAATGGCACACGGTTGTAGCCGGCCGTCACGAACATCGTGCCAACGTCGCCGAGAGCGGCGAGGATCGTGCCCTGCAGCTTGATTGCGCTGACCGTCGTACGAAGCGTCTCGAAGCGCCTCGCGAGCGCCGGATTGACGGGCGTGTTGGTCGCGCCCGTCACGTAGTTCCAGTAGGCGCCGACCGACGTCATGCCGCCTTCGAGCGTACGCATTTCAGTGTTGTCGTGCAGCGCGGTCAGCTGCATCTGCGTGCGCATGTTGCGCGTCGGGTTCGGGCCGTAGCGCTCGACGAGAGCGATGTTCTTCGACATGCCGCCGACGTGGTCGATCAGTGCATTCAGGAGCGAGCCCTCGCCGTACGTGCGGTTGTACTCGATGTGCGCGTCGGCGTTCAGGAAGTGAAGGACGCGGTGCTGCGAGCCGGCATTCGCGCGCGCGGCGCCGCTGGTCGTCTCGCCGGGCACGATCTTGTTGACGCCGCCGTACGCGATCGTGTCCCAGACGCCCTGCTTGCGCGGCTCAACGCCCATGCCGCGTGCGGCGATGTTGCGCGCTTCCCATGCTTCGCGGTCCTCGCCGGTCAGCACGCGGCGCAGCGCGGCATCGTCGAGCGGATTTCCTGCATCGTCCAGATACTGCGAGCGGTCGAGCCGGGGCAGCACGAAGTCGGCCCATGCGTGCCTGGCGGCATCGGAGCCGTTGCCGAGGATCTTCGCCTGGGAGTGGCGGATCGGCACGTAGCCGTAGTCGAGCTGGCCGATGTTGCCGCCCGCCCGGTTGAAGCGCTCGCGCATCGCATTCGAAGTGCCGCTGATCTGCTCGGCGGCCGCCTTCGCCACCTCGTTTCCGGTTGAACCATCGGCGCCGCGGTAGATCTCGCGAATGATGTCGCGTTCCATCGCCGGATTGTCGACGTCGAACGCGCGCGCGAGGAAGTTCTGCCCGTGCTTCATCCCCTCGATCGCGCCCATCGTCTGCCGCATGTAGTCGGCTTTGATGCCGCCCGCCAGCTCGTAGGTGCGCTCGATGTCCGATTTCACCGCCTTCTCGCGGGCGCGCTTCGCATGCGCGCGCTCCGGATCGGCATACAGCGCTTCCTGAATCCGGTCGGTCGTCTCGATCTGCTTCGCGATCTGCAGCTGCTTGCGGGCCTTGTCGAGGTTAGCCTCGCCCTCCAACTGCTGCCGCGCCCAGTCGGCGCCGGCCTGAACGCGCTCGGCTTCGGTCATCGAGTTCCACGCGGCGCGGTCCTGCCGCGACACGGCGCGCATGCCGGCGCGCACGCGGTTCTCGATGCCGTCGAGTTCGGCCTTCGTCAGGTCTCGGCCGGCCGCCTGCGTGACGGCCGCTGCGCATTTTGCGTGCATGAATTACCCCATCGTCCGAATGAAACAGTTCGCCGCCACCTCGAACAGCTTGGCGTCAGCCATCGTCGCGGCGTGCTCGGCGTCGATCGTGTCGAGCGCGTCGCGCAGCGAGCCGCGGAACTCGCCCGCCGTGGCGTCGAATTCGACCTGTGCGTCGGGCGTCGCCGCCGCGGCTTCGCGCAAGTTCGACTCGACAGCGGACGTCGGCCGTGCGGCCGGCTCGCCCGCACCAGTCAGGTCGCGCACTGCGGCCGCCAGAACATCGGCGCTCGACGGCGCACGCGCGGCGGCCACGCCGCTCGCGCCGCTGGGCGTCTGCTCGGCAGAGGAAGCCGTCACGTCGGCGCCGCGCTGCGCTGCCTCGGCGCGGCGCACGGCCGGCGCGCGGTCTGCCTCGCGCTGCGCGCGGGCGAGACTCGACACGAAGTCAGCGATCTGCGTGCGACGCGTGGCCGGCACGTCGATGCCGGCGCGCGCGGTGCGCATCTGCTCGATCTGAGAGTCGAGCGTCGGCAGCTGGTCGCTCGCGCGCTGCGCTTCAGCGTTCTGCCGGATCATCCCTTCCAGCCGCGCGACCTGCGCCTCGTGGTCAGCCTGCGCGGCGTCGATGCGGCGCTGCGCCTCGGCAGCCGCTGCCTTGTACTTCGCACCCTGGTCCTGCAGCTGGCGTGTCAGTTCCTTCACGCTTTCAGGCGACGTGTCCGGTGCGTTCGCGCGCAGCTGGTCGAGTTCGGCGCGCGCCTGTGCCACGGCGCCGGGATCTGCCAGATTGGCCGCCGTCGACGCGAGATCGCCGCGGTACGACTCGGCGTCAGCGATCAGCCCTTCGAGCGCGTTCGCGCGCGTCACGTCGTCCGGCGTGAAGTAGCGCGAGACGTCCGGATAGCCGCCCTCGTCCATCTGGCGCGCGGCGAGTTCGAATGCGTCCTGATGCGCGGCCATGCCGTTCACGTCGTCCGGCGTGCCGAACACGTATGCGTCGTCGACGATGCGCTGCCCTCGCGCCATCAGCGCGGCGTCGACCTCCTGCGGCGATGGGTTGAAGCGGAGATCGTCGCCGACGCGGTTCGTCAGGTAGTCGTTCACGCGATCCATGTACGCTGCCGTCTCGGCGGCCGGCGGCCGCTCACCGCGCAACACTGCAGCAGCCTGCCGCGGGCCACCGTTGTAGTCGGCGATCATCGCCTGCACGTTGCCGTCGTACTGGTCCTGCGTCGCCTTCAGGTAGCGCGCCATGCCGTCGATCGACTGCAGCGGGTCTTTCGGGTCGGTCACGCCGAACTTCTTCAGGTTGTCCGGCATCATCTGCGCGACGCCCGCCGCGCCCTTCGGCGAAACCTGATTCGAGTTCGATTTCTCGCCCGCGTGGATCAGCGCCAGCATGAGGCCCGGCGGCACGCCCTCGCGCTGCGCGGCGGACGTGATGTATGAGGAAAGGATCGGCGAGTCGTATGGCAGCTGCTTGCGCACGGCGACGTCGAGCGTCGGTAGCGGCGTGGCCGGGTCGGCGGCGCGCGCCGCGCGTGCATTCATCGCGATGCCCCCGATATGACCGGCGCCGAAGATACCCGATACGAAAAGCGACGCTTTCAGGTTCATCGGGTCGAGCGGGTCAATCTGGTCGGCGAGGTGGTCATAGCCGGCGTTTTTCAGTATCGATTTTTCTGCGGCAGCCTGCGCTATCGCCATGCCGGGACCACCGACAGCGACAAGCCCGAGTGTCCGCGCAATCGTCGAGCCACCGGCAGGCAGCACTGCACCGACTGCACCGAACGCACCTTCTACTGCACCAGCGGCGGACCGCGTGCCGACGTCGACGCCTTCGCGCTTCAGTTCCTCCGCGCGGCCGAGCCCGATAGACGTACCGCCCACCGCCGCGCCGGCCACAGGACCACCGAGGACTGCGGCCGGCACGATCTGGGTCAGACTGCTGACGGCGCCTTGCACGATCTGGTCCGTGGTCGTCGTGTTGTTCGGGTCGGGCCGCAGCATGTCGGACAGGCTGTACAGTCGCTGCCCTGCGGCCGACGTGAATAGCGTGCCCTCGCGCTGTTTCCTGAAGGTCTCGCCGAGCCGACGGTCGGTTTCCTCCTGAAGCTGCGGATTGAGCAGCGATTCGCTCGGGTCGGTCAGGATCTGGCTCGCGCCGGACGTCAGGTCCGCTGCGGCGCCCGCGAGGCGCGCTGCACCCTGCACGGCGCCGAGGCTGACCGCCAGCCCGACCGAGCCAAGCCCTGTCGACGACTGCGGCTTCGGTTCGGGCGGCAGTTGCACGTTGCCCTGCCCGGTCAGGTAGGCGCTCGTCGTGTCTTCGTAGAGGGGATCGATTGGCATGTCAGCGCTTCGGTACTGGCTTCGTCAGGTGGATGAGCAGCGGTGCGCCGCTCGCGTCGGTCACGGGCCGCGCGCCGGTCAGCACCGTGTAGGTGCCGCCGATGCCGACCCGCTGCAGGCGGTAGCTCGCGAACTGCTGCATGAACTGGTCGACGGGAATTTTCGTGCCGTTCGCGATGACGCTGTCGACCGGCCGGCCGCCAGGCTGGTTCTCGATGTTCGAGACCGAGGCCGCCTTGACGCCGCCGTCGAAATCGTCATCGGACCATCCCCACGGCTTCGCGGCCATGTACCGGTCGCCGCGAGGATCGACGCCGCCAGTCTTCGACAGGCCGCCGGTCGCCACGTTGACGCCGGTCAGGATGTCGGTCGAGTTCGGCACGTCGCGGCCGTTCTTCCGCGCGCTCGCGACCGCCGCGAAGTACGCGGTCTCGCGCGCATCGCCGAGCTGCTGCGGCGGCAGCGCGTCACCGATCTGCTTCGCGATCGTGGCCTGCATGCCGGTCGCGGCCGCCGGATCGACCTTCACCAGCTTGTTCGCCAACGCGTCCTGCCCGTCGAGGATGTACTGCGCAACCGGCATACCGCTCTGCATCATCAGCGGGCCGCCCGACGGATCGGCCGCACCGGCCTTCATCGCGAGCGCCGCCGCCGGGCTCTTGTCCTTCCACTGCTCAGCCAGGTCGTTGATGCGCGCGGCGTTCCCCATCGAGCGACCGAGCATCGCGAGCGCCTGCGCCTTCGTGTTCGTCGGCAGCGCGTCGACAGTCTGGAGCACGCTGCGCGCTTCGTCTGGCGTCAGCAACGACACGCGGCGGCCGGCCTTGTCCTCGACGACTGGCGCGAGCTGCGCGCGCGCCGCGAGCGACGACGCGAGCTGCGTAATGCCAGACGTGTCGATCGCGGGCACGCCGGCAATCGCACCGCGCTCCAGCGCCGCATTCCATGGGTCGCGCTTGTACGCTTCATCGGTCGCCGTGAGGATCTGCTTCTGTTGCTTGATCGCGGCCGCCTCGACAGGATCGGTGCCGGCGGTGACCTGCCGTCCCTCGTTCGCCTGCACAGCGGCGCGCATCTGCGGCACCGACAGCGTCGAGAAACCGGCGCCGGCCGCCGCGCGCGCGATCAGCTGCTGCGTCTGGCCTTCCAGTTCCGTGCCGCGGGTCGCCGCCGTGAGCTGCTGGATGTATTCGGGGCTGAAGCGCTTGCCCTGCGTCATCAAGTCGGTGCCCTGATTGAAAGCCGTCACAGCCTCGCGCTCGCGCGCCTGCTGCTCGCTGTTCATCTGGTTTTCCAGCGACAACCGGTTCGACACGACGGACGCGAGCACCTGATTGCGCTTGCCAGCGTCGAGCTTGCCCGCGTAGTAGCCGTCCGGGGAGGTCAGGTCCTTCTCCAACTGCGTGAGTGCGGCGAGGTCGCCCGTGCCGCGCGCCGCGATCGCCGCCGACTGCGCGTGCGCCGCATATTGGCTGTCGGCCCAGTCCTGCGCGACCTGCGCCGCGCGCGGCTGTGGGATGCCGGCGGACGCAGCCGCGCTCAGGTATGCCTGCTTCGTGCTCGCGACGGTCCCGTCGATGCTGGCCGGATTCGTCGCGATGCTCTTGCCGGCGGTGTCGAGCAGCGTCGCCGCGTTCGTCGCGATGAGCTGCTGCGTGTTCTTCGTCAGCGCCTCCTGCATGCCGAGAGCGACCGTGCGATCGAGGCCGGCCGACTGCGTCGTCGCGATGTTTTTGTAGTGGCCACCCGGCAGCGCGCCGATCGTCGACTCGAACGACTGCTTCTGCGCGTCGGCCACCTGCTGCTGGTAGGTCGGCTGATCGATCGCACCGCTTGCCAGCTGCTCACCGGCCGTCTTCATCGCCGACTGCACGTTCGTCGCGTGCGACTGGTAGGCGACAGCCGCGTTGGTGCGCGCGAGGTCTTCGTCGAGCTTCTGTTTCTGCTGGAACAGGCCGGCCGCGATCTGCGTGCCGGCATCGCCGATACCCTGCATCGCGCGGCCGGTAGCCGCGCCGAACGCGTTCGGGTCAGCCTGGACCGCCGGCGCGGGCTGCGCAACTGCGCTTGCCGGATCGCCGAGTGGGATTCGTGCCATGTTTCCTCCGGATTACGAGCTGGCGAGCGACTTCCAGCCGGTGATGAACTTCGACGCGCCGGACAGCACCGAGCCGAGCGCACCCATGTTGCCGGCGCGCTGCTGCTGCTGGCCGGCCGCCAACGTCATCTGCGCCTGCCCGCGCATCGCCTGCGCCTTTGTGTCGGCGCTCAGGATCGTGTTCAGCGCGTCGGTCTCGGTATTCTGGCCGATGCGCTCGCGCACGTCGTTCGAGGTGCCGGTGCCGACGTTCACGCCCGACGCGGCGAGCGCGGCCGTCGCCTGCCCCGTCGTCGTCTGTCCCTGCTCGCGGATGCGCTTCGCCTGCTGGTAGCCGGCGGCCTGCGTCTGGTCCGCCTGCATCAGCTGCTGCTGCGCGTTGAACTGCGCGGCCTGCTCGGCAGCCGTGCCCTGCTGCGCCGCGCCGCTCGCGGACGTCAGCACGGACGCGGCGGCGGGCAGATACTTCGCCCCAGTGGTCACAGCACCCATGATCGAAATCGGGTCACACATGCGGCACCTCGAAAGTGATGACGGCCTCGATGAGACCGAGCGTTTTGTAGAAGCGTGCCGTCTGCTCGACGTGCACGCCAGTGGAAATGCCGAGGAACGTGTCGATAGCGCCGCGCTCGCACGCCCACTCGCGATAGGTGCGCACGAAGCGCGCGGCAAGCATTCCGCCGCGGTGCGCCGGATCGATGAACAGGCCGAAGTCGCACGCGATTCTGTCCTCGGACATCCAGTGCTCCATGACCATCGCAGCCATAACGGCGATCGGTCGGCCGTCGCGCTCGGCCATCATCAGGAAGCCGTCCTCGCTCGCAATCAGCCGCTCGAACAGCGCAACGAGCTTCGGCGCGGAGAAGCGGTAACGCCGGTAGCGCGGCGACTCGGCGGCCATCAGCGCGCCGAGTTCGACCAGCGCGGGCACATCGTCAGGAGTAGCGTTGCGGATCATGGTCAGCCCGTGTTGACGGTGAACTGACGCAGGAGCGCGAGCACGTACCAGTCGTACGGCTGGTCCTGCGTGATGGTGATTTCGGACGACGAATCCCATCCGAATTCGGTGATGTCCTTGTCGCCCGTGAATGGCTCAGGCGGCTTGTTGAGCACGTTCTCGCCGAACTCGCGGAAAGGGATGATCTGGTCGTTGACCAGACATCGGATCGTGTTCAGCACGCGCAGGATCACGCGGCCCGTGCGTTGCTGGTTGCCCTGCGACGTGCCGAGGCCGCCGGACAGGTTCGGCGTCAGCGCGACGATCGTGCTCTCGTAGTGCAGGCCGATCTCGAATTTCTTCGCCGGCCGCGGCAGAGTCACCTGGCCGCCCGTTACCGTGAACTCGCCCATGTAGACGCCATCGGCCTTCACGTCGCACGTCTTGCCTTCCAGCGAGCCGAGATTCACCCATACCGTGCCGCCCGCGTCGCTTGTGCCGACGATCGCTGCATCGGTCTGCACGCTCGCGTCGAGCCGTTCTACGTACTGCACCGTGTTGCCGTTCACGGTGCGCTGCACGACCGCGAACAGCACATCGCCCTCGTCGCCCGGAATGCAGCACACCGACTTAAACAGGCCGTCCGTCGTGTGACGCGCGAACCCGCACACGTTCTCATCGCGGTCATAGGTCATCGACACGAGCACGCCGTCGGCGCGCACCATCCACACGACCGGCGTCGGCTCAGCCTGAAACGCCAGATCGACGATGCCCGACTCGGTGATGTGCGCGGCGAGGCGCGTGAGATTCTGCGAGCGGAACGAATCGGTGTTGAAGTCGTAAGCCATCGACCGGAGCTTCTTCGCGGCGCGCTGCGGGAAGATCAGCTCATTGCCGACGCGCACCGGGCGCGGCCGCGCGCATCCATAGATCGACTGACTGCGCACGTTGATATTCGTCGGCGTGATGGCGCCGGCCGAGCCGCCGTCGATGGTGAATTCCTCGCCCTGCGTCAGCACCGTGAGGATGCGCGACGAGGCAAGGTGCATGATCTGGTTCACCTGATCGGACGCGACGTCGTACGAGAACCCGTCGCTATCGTTCGTGCCCGGCGTGTAGTCGTAGTAGAGGCCGATTCCGCTCGCCCAGATGCGCTCAGGGAAGCCGCTTGAGCCGGCCGAGTACAACCGCTGTTGGTAGAGGCTCACCGCACACGGATAGCCGTCCGTCGGGTTCCACATGAACGACTTCAGCGACCAGCCATTCGACGGCGCGGTGATCGTCGCCGACAAGATCCGGACGATGCGCCCATACGCCTTCGACGGATTGACGACTTCGGTGAGTTCGACGAGGCCGCCATTGATGGCGACATATGAGCCGACGTCGGTCGTGCGCCACGCTTCACCGCCGCCATGCAGATACATCGCGCCAAGCACGCTGCCTTCCAGGAGCGTGCCCGAGAAATTGAACGTGATGTGCGTAGCGTCAGGTACGGTAGCAACGCGATACAGTCCGTCCAGCCCGGCCGACTCGAAGCCCGACAGAACGATTTCCTGACCCACCGACAGCCCGTGCGGATTCACGCTCTCAAGGGTCATCGTCGTACCGGTCTGCGAAATGCTCTGTACGCCGATTGCCGGTCCGTCGGCGACGAGCGTCACGGCGCCGTCCACCGGTTTTGCATTGCTCGGCGTGATCGGCGCCTGCGGCGATCCGTCGATCTTCCACCCGTTCACCCCAAACGACGAAGCCGTAAAAGCGCTCGTGATCATCACGGTTGCGGTCGTCAAGCTCGTGATGGCGGTAATCGCGGCCACGCCGGGACCGGCGAGAATATTGCGGCCGACATCGCCGCGCAGGAAGGTATCCGCGCTGGCCGTGACAGTAGCCGCACCAGGTGACGTCGATGACAGGATGATCGACGTCGGCGGCCGCGTGCCGATCTCGTCAATCGGCCCCGGATCGAACGGCGCGTCGCTGATTGTCCATGCGGTCTGCAGGATGCGTACTAGCCGTTTCATCGGCATAGACGGATGCGCGACGAACATCGTATCGCTACCCTGCGCGTATTCCAGCTCGAACAGCTTGTCGGCGGTCCAAGGCGTCGCGATTTCGATCGGCGTGCCGCTTTGCTGGATCTGGCCGTCGACCGAATAGAAGCGAGCGTACGAGTCGCCGAGTTCGACGAAATATGCCTGCGACTTGCTGAACACGAACGGGATGAGCCGCGTCGCGCCTGTCGTCTTCGTCGCCGCCATCTGCCGAAATCCGAATCTGCGCCGGCCGCCGCCCTCGATCTGCGGGACCGCGTTCAGCATGGTCTTCACGCCGTTCGCATATCGGTCGAGGTCGATGTGCCCTTCGAGCGGCGGCGACAGCTCGCCCGCGTTGAAATTCGACTGGATCGTGGTGACTTTCGCCATGGCTTACCGCCCCGGCGCGCGACCAGGCGCAGTCGTGTAGCTGGACAGGCGCGACTCCAGTAGCGGGAAGTCGCCGATCGTCTCGGTGTCGTCGTCCTGACCGTTGATCGCCTTGGCCTGCTTCAGCAACGTGGTGAACTCGGCCGTCGCGGTCTGCGCCATCGCGGCCGACTGCGTGATCGGATACGCAAGGCGCATTTTCATCGCCGCCGTGACGACGTCGACGAGCGTCGATTCCCAGGTCGCCTCGACCTCGTTCCTGAAAATGTAGACCAGCGGAAGCGCCTGCACGAACGCGAGGATGCGCTGTCCCTCCGCTGCGAAGTTGAGCGGGCAGCGCGCGCTGCCGACCTGGATCGTCTTGATCCAGTCGGCCGGCAGCTGGAACTGGTACGGATAGTCGAATGCTGGAGCATCGACGAGTGGTGCCAGCACGACGCGTTTCGTGCAGGAATTCCACGGATGCGCGCGCAGCATCGCATCGCGCACTTCCGAATAGAGGTTCGAGCACACTCTCGCACGGTCCGTCGGTTCGTTAAACGAGGCGATCGGCTTGTCGCCGAGCTGAAGCAGTGCGTTCGAGCAGATCGAAATGCTGCTGGTCATGGTCGGTCCTCAAACAAAAAAGCCGGGAGCAAGCGCCCCCGGCATACGTCCTACACCGCGCCGGGATGGCGCGGATCAGTCGTTCACGTAATGGACCGTGACCGAAATCAACTGGCCCGGCGATGCCGGCGTCGCTGCACCAGCGATCGTGCCGTAGACATCGCTCTCGTACGGCGTCACGTACGACTGACCAGCGTTCACGAGCGAGCCCGTCAGCGCCGACACGCCCTGCGCCGCGTTGATCGCCGTCGCCGCCGACAGGCCCGCGGGCACCGCGCCCGACTTGTCGCTCGTCTTGCGCACGCCGATCGCGAGCGTGGACGACGCCGTGCCCGCCGCGTTGTTGATCGTCACGCCCGTGATGCGCGAGCCGCCCGGAATGCGCCCGAAGTAGATCGTGTCGCCGATCGCGCCCGCGATCGACGTGACCTGGCCGAACATGATCCGCGAGCGGCCGCCAGTTTCGTTCGGCTGCAGCTTCGCGTTCGGTGCGCCGAGCACCTTCGCCATCTGTACCGAGTTGGTTTCTGCCATGATGTGCTCCTGTTTCGTGTCGAGATCGATGCGGAGTGGCGCGGTGCGCCACCCGTCACATCACGCTCAGAACTGGTAGTCGATCGTCACGACCTTCTTTTCGTCGGTGCGCACGGCGCCGTACGACTCGCCGATGTAGATCTGGA
Organism: Burkholderia sp. AU27893; assembly: GCF_002223205.1. NCBI lineage: Bacteria > Pseudomonadati > Pseudomonadota > Betaproteobacteria > Burkholderiales > Burkholderiaceae > Burkholderia > Burkholderia sp. AU27893. The sequence continues at coordinate 16,916 of NZ_NKFD01000008.1, forward strand.
TCGCGTTGCGCTTGTCACGGCGCGGCCCGATGTCGATGTCGCGGTTCAGGCCGACGCCGAACTGAGTCGACGACTTCGCGTATGCGACGGTCGTTTTCACCGTGCCCGACGTGTTGAGCGCTTCGTACGGAACCCACGTGAAGCCGAGCCAGTGCCCCGACAGTTTGCCGTCCTGCAGCATCTGCACGGCCATGAAGTCGGCGGAGGTGAGCGTCGTATCGCTCAGGATGTCCTCCAGCATTTCGGCGTCGTACAGCATGTACAGATCTTCGCCGTTCTGCTCGTCGGCCTCGTTCTTGCGGAACAGCTTCTTCGCCGTGATCAGCTTCGCCTTCGTCATGCCGACGCCACCGTCGAGGATCTTTTGCGAGGACGGCAGCGCGATCGAGCCGTACGGCAGCGCTTCGCCCGCGCGCGTGATCGAGGTGCCGATCAGCGACTGGTAGATCACGGCGTCCTTCTTGCGGTTGAGCGCGGCCAGGCCGTTCTGCATGTACGTGCCCTGCGGGTTCGCCTTCAGCTTCGGCAGGTCGTACTTGTCGATCGGCGTCGACCAGTCCTTGTCCTGCATGAGGGCGACGCGCGTGTCGTTCGGGTTGTCGTTCCAGACAGTATCCGACAGACGCGACGTAACGTCGTTTGCCTCGGTCGCGCCCATGTTGTTCGCGGTGAAGCTGGAGCCCGTGACGTCGCCGTAGTTGCTGACGGTAGCCTGCAGCCGCGATTCCTTCTGCTGCGCGGCCATGATGTAGCCGTCGGCGAACTGCTGCACGAAGGCTTGGGTGATCGTTTCGTTGTTCGTGCTCATGGTGAGAGAACTCCCAAAAGGTTCGATGTCGTCTTTCCGCCTTCAGGGTGTTCCGCGTGTCGCGGGCCTGTTACGGGCTCACGTCGGCGAACGTGCGCTTCCGGGCTCATCGGGTGTTCCGCGCGCCACCGCGGGCCGAATGCGTTGCATCTTCGGCCGACGTGCCTGTCGGAATCCCGACCAAATCGAGCGCGCATAAAAAAGCCCCGCCGAAGCGGGGCAAGTTGGCTGCTGCAATTTGTCGTCAGACGATCGGCGTGTTGCCATATTTGCGGTTGTAGAACGCGTCGATCCGCGCCCGCGTCGCCTTGTGGTCCGGGTGTTTCGGGTTCGTGTTCGCCTCGGAGATCATCAGCTTCTTCACATCGTCTTCGGACATGAAGCCGCCCGCGCTGCCGTTGGTCGGCGCGTCCTCGGCGAACTCGGGGCCGAGCGCAGCCATGATCCGGATGAACGTCGGATTGTTCGCGAGACCAGCCTTTTCGAGATCGTCGAACGACATGTCCGCGGCCTTCGCGACTGCGCTGCTTGCGCGGAACGCGAGGCCCACGTTCTTCTGGAACGTCGCATCGTCGCCCCACGTCTTGCGCAGGTCCGCCGTCGCCGATTCGCTGCTGTACTGCTGGCCGCCGGCCACGAGGCCCGGGACGACCGAGAAGTATTTCGCCATGACGCCGTCGAACTGTTTCTGCGACAGCCCGAGCGCGTGCATGTCCGCGCGAAACTCGGTGAACAGCTTGTCGTTATTCAGGTCGCCGACCGCATCCTTGAACTGTTCCGGAATCGTCACCTGGTACTCGGTGGCGGCGGCCGGCGGCGCGCCACCGTCGACCATGCGTTTCGACAGCTCGCCGTAGCCGCCGGCCAGCTTCTGCGCGGACGCAGTGAGATCGAGCGCGCCGTCGGCGCCGTTCACGCGGTATTTCTCGGGCAGCCAGTCGAAGCCACCTGCGCCAGCCGCGGAAGCACCGCCAGCCGCGCCCGCTCCTGCACCCGCTCCTTCGGCGCCAGCGCCGGCCCCGGCCGCAAGCGCTGAACCGCCGCCGGAAGCTGATGCTCCGCCCCCACCTTCGCCGCCGGCCGCAGCAGCACCACCGCCTGCGCTACCGCCGTCGCCGCCGGCAGCGTCCATCAGCACGAATTTCCTGAAGAACATGAGACCTCCGTTATGCCGCGGCCTTCACGGCGGTGAGCGCACCGGCCGATACGATCGCGGTGGCCGGGCTGTTGAGGGTTGCGTTTCCGGACGACGTCGTGCCGTCCGACTTCTGCAGCGTCATCGTGACGCCGTTCGCGACGATGGCATCGGTGGCGGCCAGCGTCACCACGCCGTTCGTCGCGGTCAGGTTTCGCGTGACCGTGCCGGCCGAGTTCTGCACGGTGACGGCACCGCTCGGCGCGAGCGCGGCCCATGCGCCCGCCGTCTTCTTGTAGACGACGAGCGTCACGGGATCGATCGTCACGTCGCCGTTCTCGCCGACCTGATCCTGCGGCTTGCCGCTGTAGTACGGCACGCCGTACGGTTTGTCATCGGTGCGCGGCGCGCCGTAGGCGATCCAGCCGCTGCCGGTAAGTTGCGAGGTGCCGGACATGTCACTCTCCTTCGGGTTCTGCGCCGTTGGCGCGGTTGATCATTCGCAAAATGTGCTCGACGGTCTCGCGGCGGCCGAGGCGGAATGTGGTCTCGCGCTCGCCGTCCTGGCCGCCGGAAACGAACACGGCTCCGGTGAAGCGCCGCACGAGGTCGTCGAGCACGAGCGCGCCGACCGGGCTCTCGAAAACGACCCGATAGTCGTCCGGCGTCGCGCGCTGCTCGACGGGTGCCCCTTCGATCTGCGCTTTCATTGGTTCGCCACCATGCGGCCGGCGGCCGCGCTACCCATCGACTTCATGACGTCGCCCTGCACTTCCATGCCCATCTGCTGCTGCGCTTGCTGCGCGGCGGCCTGCTGCTTCTTCTGGCGGAACGTGGCGACGTCCTTGACCGGCCGCATGATCGCGTCCGGCACGCCGAGGTTCTTCGCGGTCTGGCGCACGGCTTCGTCGGTGTCGACGTTGTCGATCGCGCTCTGGTCGACCTGCGCAATCACGGTCAGGTCGCCCATCAGGCGCTCGATCGCGGAGACTTCCTCCAGCTTCTGTGCGCGCGCCAGCGGCGACTGGTACTGCACCGCAAAGTTCTGGCCGCCAAGCGACGGCGGCGGCGGCGGGAACACGCCGGCCCGGTACGCGAGGCCGAAGCAGCGCGCGATCAGCGGCTGCAGGTACTCGGCCTGCAGGCGACCGTAGATCGGCCCGAGCAGTTGCCGGATCAGGTCGACGCGCACATGCACTTCGGTCGCGGTCATGGCCGGGCCGTCCTGCGGCTGCAACTGGTCAGCCATCAGCGTCTTTCGAATCTGCCCCTGCAGTTTCTCGATGCGCGTCTCGGCGAGCTGGAAGTTCGATGACGGCTGCAGCGGCTTCATGCTGTCGACGCTGTTCGCGACGATCACCTTGCGCGGGCCGACCTTCACGGTGCGCGGATTCAGCACGCCGTCGTCCTCGGCGATCCACATGCCCGACACGGCGAGGTCGAGGTTCGCGTATTCGAGCTTGACGATGTCGTTGAGCGTGCGGATGTCGGGCAGCGCGTCGAGCAGCGGCCCGACGCCGTAGACACTGTTCGGGATCTTCTTCCAGCGCGCGACCACGACCGGCATTTCGTGATAGCCCGACTCGCGGATGACGTACTTGTGGTTGCATGCGAACGTCACCGACGCGATCGGCATGTTCTTCGCGCGCAGCGCACCGACGATGTACACGTCGCGCGGGTAGATCGCCTGGCACAGGTCGATCAGCTCGTCGGGCTTCGTCTTCGCCTTGTCGATGATCTCGGGCGGCAGCGAGTCACCGCGCTGCTTGAAGTCGGTCACGCACTGCTCGGCGGTCAGTTGGTAGCAGCGGAACACGATGTCGACCGGGCCGCCCTGCTTCGATGCTGCGCAGTACACGCCGGCCATCGGCCAGTGCTCGAAGTACAAGCCGCCGGTGTCGCGGTTCTCGTCGACGTACAGCGCGAACCAGCCGGCCATGCAGTCGGCGATGCCGTCGGCCGCCTCGCTGTCGAAGTTCGCGCTGTGGATGTTCTGCCACAGCACTTCGCTTGCCTCATCGAGCCAGCGCTCGCCGTCGTCATCGGTCCCGTTCACGGTCATCGTGAACCAGAGCGAGTTCGCAGGCGTCATGCCAGACATGATCGACGCCTCCAGCGTGCGTTTCGCATCGGTCGCCGTCGAGTCGAAGATCAGCGACACGGCCTGCGCGATCTGGTTCGCGTCCATCATCGGGCCGTCGAGCCCGGATGCACGCACCGGATCGGTGAGCATGAAGCAGTTGCGCCAGACCAGCTCGTGAACCTGGCGCTTCGACTTCAGGGTTTCGAGACGCTTCGCGAGGGTTTCGCCGAGGCTGTCGATCATGGCTTACTGGCCGAGAGAGGATTTCGCGGAAGCGAGGACGGACGACGAGCCGGTGCCGCCGGTGCCCGTGCCTGCGCCGGTCGACAGCAGGCTCTGCGACGCGCGCCGCTTCTTGTCGGCCGCCGCCTGTTCCTGTGCGGCCTGCGCTGCCTGCGCGTCAGCCGTACTGCCCGCACTCGATGCGGATGTCGTGGTCGAGGCAGAGGGAACGATGGAACCGCGGTTGCCGCCGCCGAAAAGGCTACCGATTGCGCCGAGGATGTCGCACATGTCCGCCCCCGTTACTTGAAGTTGCGCGGCAGTTCGCGCGGCTTCGACGGAACGATCCAGCCCTGCTGCGTGAGCACCGGGCCTGCGATTTCCATCGGGTCGATCTCGTCGCGGTGCGGAAGCTTGCGCTCGGCCGGCTTGCCGGTGGCGGCCATACCTGCTGCGACAGCCTCGCGCTGCTCGCGGCGCGCGGTGACGGCGGCGAGAGCAGCCTTGCGCGCCGTCTCCTGCGACGGCAGTTCGCCCGCACCCGCGAGCGATTGCTCCAGTTCCTTGCGCTTCTTGCCGACCAGGTTGTCGCGCACCTGCGGATCGACCGCGGCCCATTCCTCGGCCGACATGCCACTCGTCTCGAATGCGCCGATCACGATCTCGGCGAGCGGCACTTCGCGGCCGGCGATGGTCAGCACCGCATCGGTGTCGGCGCCAACGATGGGCGCGGGGCCGTCGTCGGTCGGCATGACTGCGGCCGCGCCGGGCACCTGCGTTGCGTAGGTTCGTTTGGTGGACATTCCTGCACCTCCATGGATGGTGCAGGCGAGTATCGGGCGCGCGGGGTGTCGGATTCCCGTCTATCGCAGGGATTCGGATACGGACGGCATGCGCTGAACGGTGGGCGCGTCGTCGGGCGCGTTTCCCGTGACCTGGGCCCATAGCTTCAGCAGCGTGACGCCCGCGTAGTGCTTCGGCTCGGCGCCGAGGTTGCGATAGCCGAGCAGGGTCGTGCGCGGGATCTGCGTGTACTGCGCGATCTCAGCGAGAGTGAAGTCGGCCCGCCGCACGTCCTCAAGGACGCGGAACCAATCGACGGCGCGGGCGGGCTCGACTCGGGTCATGCGTTACAGGGCGTCCACGAAGGCGCGCAGGCGCGATTGCAGGTCGCCGAGCACGATAGCCTCGCCGGCTTCGAGCTTCTGCAGGATCGACTCGGCGTGCGGCTTCGCTTCCGTGGCCGAGTTGTACAGCCCCTGCCACTTGATGACGCGCTCCTGCTCGTCCATCACCTGTTGCTGGAGCGCGGCGATCCGCGAATTTGCAGCATCGAGTTCAGCGCGCAAGGCAGCCGCCGCGGTGTCGCCGCCTTGCGATGCATCCTGCGCAGACGATGCAGTGTCGCTTGAGGATTGTCCAGCCGCAGGCGACGCACCGGCGTTTCCCGCGTCACCACCATCGAGGGCTACGCCACTCGCCGTCGGGTTCAGCGAGGCATCCGCGCTGCCCGTCGCATTCGCGGGCGTCGAAGCGGCCGCATCCGGGGCAGCACTCGACTCCCCCGATGCCGCGACCGCCTGCGCGTCACCAGTGTCGATTGCAGCGCCTGCATCGGCCGACGAACCCGTGTCGGCAGCGCTGGCGTTTCCCGCATCAGCGGAGTTCGCGAGGGTCGATGCGCTCGACGACGAGTCGCCCGTGCTCGTCGTAGCAGACGTGGAGGCATCCGAAGCCGCGGGCGATGATGTCGACGCTGACGTCGAAAGCGTTTCGCTCGCATCGCTCGTCGAAAGCAGCACGGAACTGTCGGATCCACTCCCTGCCGGCTCCCCCACCGCGGCCGTGCCAGCCCCCTGCATGTCCGTTTTTGCCGCCTCGTTCGAGGGCTCGGTGCTGCTCGGTGCTGCGTTGATGTCGCTCATGCTGCTCTCCGTTGGTGCTGCTGGTTGTCGCGCCAGTCGAGGAACGGCCGGCGCAGGAAGTGGTTGAAGCGGTCAGCCGCGTGCGTGTCGGTCGCCAGCTCGCGGCGCGACTCGACCTTGCAGACGATGCGGATGAACTGCGCGGCCTGGTCGACCGTGACCGGATCGCCGTTGACGAAGCCGCCGACCCAGGCGCGGAACTGGGCATCGCGCGTCAGCATTCCGGCGAGTTGGACGAGGTTCATTTCGCACCAGCTCTCCAGCAGACGATCGTCGATTCGTCGATGATCTTGACGGTGCCGCGGCAATGCATCACAGCGCGCATTTCGTCGGCCTTGATGCTTTCCGGATAGAGATCAATCCGCGAATAGTCAGGGCTCAAGGAAAGCACGACCTCCGGAAGCGGGGGATGCTCGCGACCGTCAAGAAATCGGAAGGATTCGGCATGCGCGATTGATGATGAGCATGCACCCAGGATCGTTGCGAGAAAGATGATTTTCACGTCAGATTCCTCTGCGCCCAGCGCGCGATCAGGATCGCGTCGGCGCGGCCGTCGTGTTTCGCCAAAGGGCAGAACGCCTGCCCGTACAGTTCGCGCGCGATGCGCAGGCTTTGGCGCTTCGTGTCCTCGGTATCGGTGCGCTTGATGCCGTAGAAGCCCTGCCACGTGCGCGGCGCGACGACCTCGACCGCGTAGCCCGTCAGCTCGCACACGGTCATGATCACTGCCTTCGTCGCTTCGAGGGATGCCATGGTCTGCACGGATCCGCCCGCGAAAGTGTTCAGCGCCTCCATGACGACGATCACGCTGTCGCTCGCGGGGATCAGGTCGCGCAACGTGCGCTGCAGTACATGCGGGTCGACCTCGTTGCGCACCTTGCCAGTGCCCTGCTTCTTGCGCGTCGGCATGTCCGCGATGCGCAGTGCGCCGTTGTGGTCGAGCGCGGCGAGCGCGCCGGAAATGCCCGGGTCGATTCCGAGGGTCAGCATCCGGCCTCCTGCCCCAAATGCGCGCACGCGCGCGCGTCGTTCGTGTGGTATGTCATTCCCCGCTCCCTCCAATCTCGTACTGCTTGCCGACCTCGCGCGTCAGCTCGATCAGCTGGTTCTCCGCCGCGAGGATGTCGGCGTAGCTGCCGCCAGTGCGGCGCAGCAGCTTCACGCGGTCGACGATCGCGGCGTGTTGGTTGAGGACGGACGTGACGGCGATGCTGCTCGCAGACGAGCCGCGGAAGTGGCAGCAGCAGAACCACTTTCCGGACACGCCGAACGAGCCGAGCATCGGGCAGCCTTGGGCCGCGCAGGTTTCGCCGGTCACGCCGTCCATGCTCATGCGTGCGCCGTCAGGTAGTCGGCGACGCGTGCGGCCGCGAGATCCTTCGCATCGGCCGTTGCGGCGGCGTCGCGCGCGACGTGCGCTGCGCGGATACGGTCGAGCTTCTCGCGCGCGCTCGGGATGCCGCCGACCAGCGCGCGCAGGCGAGCGAGGTTGCTCTCGGCCACCTTCGCATCGAACGAATCGACGGGCGCGGCGAGCGCGGGAACGATCGCCTGCGCATGCGTCAGCGCCAGGCGTCCGGAGCGCACGGCCTCGGTCACGACGGCTTCGCGCAGGTCCGGATCGTGGCCGAGCGACGTGATCCACTGCGCCGGCCGGCATTCCGCGCGGGCGCGCTCGACGGTGCGTTCGTACGCGGCCTTGAACGCCATGCGCGCGCCGACCTCGTCACCGCCTTCGAGCACGGGCAGCGCGACCGCGAATGCCTCGGCGCATTCCTGCGTCCACACGACGGTGTCGCGCTCATCGCGGCTGCGCAGTGCGATCGCCCATGCCTCGTTGGCGTCGGGCCGGCCGTCGGATTCGCGCGGCAGGTGCTTCAGCAACGCGGCGGGCGTCGGCGCGAACTCGCTCGTCGCGACGTGGCACGAGATCGCACGCAGCACCGCGTCGAGCGGATACGGTTCGAGCTGCTTCCAGAAAACGCCCATGACGTCGGGCTCGGGCAGCGGCTGGCGCGCGGTCTTGTGCGCGAGCTTCAGCGCGTCGACGAAGGTGCGTTTGTCGTTCGGGGTCATGGGTCAGGGCTCCATGTCGATGACGGTAGGATCGGGTTCGGCGTGGCCGTTCAACCACGCTTCGGCGTTGCGGTCGCTGATCGCGTTGCGCTGTTCGGCGGCGCTCTGGCGCACGGGTCGCGCGTTGCCGCCGCCGGGCCGCGGCGGTTGCGCAGCGTCGGCATGCCAGCGCGTCGCGATCGACAGCACGTAGGCGGGCGGAATGCGCTCGTTCGGCTTCGAGGTTTTCGCCTCGACGCATGCAGCGCGGATCGTTGCGGGCGTCACGCCGCGCTCGGCGGCGGCGATGATGCGCGGGTCGTGCGGGGATGCCTCGATCGAATGCTCACGCATCGCAGCGGACAGTTCGCCGGGTTTCACGCGCTCGCGTGCGAGGGTGTCGGCATAACGCGCGCTGTGTTCCCCCTGTGGTGTCTGGCTTATGGTTTCTGGAGTCTGGCTGTTGGTAGCCGTAACGTTATGCGTCACGCCCGTTATGCCATCCGTAACGCGTGACGCTTCAGGCGTAACGCGTGACGTCTCAGTTGCGCGTAACAGTGCGTCGTGCAATTCGTCCATCGAGGCGTCGAAACGCATCGTCACGCCGAGATCACGGAGACGGTCGAACATCGCCTTGCGCCGCTCGCGGTACTGCTTCTGGCGCATCGCCTTGCCGGAGCGCGGCGCTTCTCCATCGCCCTCCTGCTGGCCGCCTGCGGCGTGGATCTCGCGTTCGCAGCGCTGCTGCACCCATGTCCCGTCGACCAGCTCGAAGAACTCGCCGAGCACGACCTTCAGCGCGGACAGCTCGTCGCGCGCGCGGGCGCCGATCAGGCGCGCTGCCTGGTCATCGGGAATGCCGGCCTCGCGCGTGTAGTACACGTCCAGCAGCCGCGTGTAGACGCCGTGTTCGAGCAGCGAAAGGTGCGCGGTGTCCTTCAGGTAGTCGCCGATGTGGCGCTTGTAGAAATTCATGGCGCGACCTCGTCATCCGTCCCCGACTGTCCCGCTTTGGGCCGCGTCTCGAACTCGATCACGGCCGGGTGCATCACGCCGTACGCGCTCTTGAGCACGTGGTAGCCGAGGTAATCGGGCGTCGACACGCCCTGCTTCGCCGCTTGCGTCGCAAGGTCGGCCGCTGCGGCCAGCGGCAGCAGCACCGGCTGCTCTACGCGGTCGCCGCTCATGCGCGCACCTGCGGGCCGATCTGTCCCACACCGGCACTGACGGCCACCAGCTGCGCCGGCAAAGTTCCGACTGCGCCGAACAGCATCAGCTCGGTGAGCCGCGCCAGCGCAGCCGAATCGCTGTCGATGCCGTGCAGAGCCTTCCACGTCTGCAATGCCTCGTACGCGGCGTCGCGCAGACGCGTCTTGACCTCGTTCCGGTACTCGGCCCGGGTCGCCTTCGTGGTTTTCATGCGGCCACCTGGGCGGGTTCGGGTTCGTTCACGCGAGCGCAGTCGGCCGGCGTGACGAGCCCGTTGGTAATGGTCTGGATCTGCAGCGCCTGGTCGAGCGTGATGCTCGTGCGGCCGCGGAACCACTGGCTGACCTGGGACTGGCTGACAGGCGGGTTGAGCATCGCGCCGAGCGCGCCCTGAGTGAGCTTGTGCTCGCGCATGTACGCATCGAGTCGCATAGCGCCTCCGTAGTAGCAATGCTCCTATTGTAACTAAGAAGCGATGCTTTTCAAGTATCCCGTAAGAAAAGTAGCCGCGCTAATAGAATCGGATCATGGAAAAGAACCCCAAGCGCCGCGAACTCACGGCGAATGAACTGCAGGATGTAGCGCGGCTGAAGGCCGCGTGGCTGGCGTACAAGGATCGCAACGAAGGTGCGACGCAGGAATGGCTCGGACGCGAGACCGGTATCGGGTCTCAGGGTGCCGTGGGCCAGTATCTGCGCGGCGTTATCCCGCTGAATCTGCCGGCTCTGCTGTCGTTCGCCCGCGTGCTTGGGGTAAAGCCGTCCGACATCAGCCCGACGCTCGCGAGCCTCGTGCGCGCGAGCGACGAGTCGCCGGGCACTCCCATCATTCCAATCGAAAGCGGCGCCGAGACGCCCGACGGCTACGTGGCAATTCCCCGATACAACCTCCAGTGCGAGGCCGGAAACGGCCATATCCAATGGGAAATCGAACGAGAGAGCGAACCGCATACGTACTCTCTACGGTTCCTCCGAGAAATGGGTATCAAGCCCGAGAACGCGCGGCGCGTGAAGATCGTCGGCGACAGCATGGAGCCGCACCTATACGACGGCGAGTCGGTTCTGATCGACTGCGCCGACGTCGCGATCCGTGACGGCAAGGTCTACGCTCTGCGGTATGGCGACGGCTTCCGCGTGAAGCGCATTCTGAAGAAATACGATGGGTCGCTTGTGCTGGTGAGCGACAACAAGAAATACCCAGAAGAAACCATCAGCGCCGAGCAGGCGGCGCAGTTCATAACCATTCTCGGCCGCGTGCGCGATCGCAGCGGATCGGGCGGACTGGAGTAGACCATGCGCACACGCTACAAGGCGGCCGCTGCCGCGTTCCTTTTCGCGACGACGATCGGCGCACACGCCGAAATCACGACCGGCGCGAAGCTGCAGGAGTGGCTGTCGTCCAACGACGGTGCTCTGCACCTGGCTGCGACCATGTATATCGTCGGCGTCCTCGATGATGACGGCGTGCTGCAGGCAGCCGAAATGAAGGGGCTCATGAAGCCAGATCAAGCACCGCGCCACCTCTGCGCATCGGGCAAAGCAAAGGGGCCCGAGCTGCAGCAGTCCGTCGCCCGCATGCTCAACGAGCGGCCGGAGCTGAAGCGGATGCCGGCCGTGCTCGCGGTGCGCGCGGCGCTCGCGCGCGACTATCCCTGCAGTTGACCGATGCGTGCGCTCGCCTTCCACATCGGTTCGTTCGTAATCTTTGCGGTCCTAATGGCCGCGTCCGGTTACGCAAGCGTCTGGATCGGCCGAAAGACCGGGCGATGGTGGATCGGCTTGATCTGTTTTTTCGCGCTGTTCTACGGCAGCACGACCTATCTCGCGTTTGATGGATTGCCGCTGCCGAGCGGCGAATACGGCGAAGACTGACCCAATAGCCCGCAATCGCGGGATTTCTTTGCCCCACAAATAGTAGCAATGCTCTTGACATTAAAAGCAGCGCTGCTACTATAGCCTCCAGAAGCAACGCTTTTAGAGAGGCCACCATGCTCCACCACCACCCGATCACCCCGCGCGCGCTGCCGTCGGCTGCTGACGTCTTCGCGTTCGAGCTGAAGCAGCGAATCTTGGCGAACGGCGCACGTCTGGCCGTCGCGTTCGACGACAGCGGCGCGCGCATGCAGAACGCGATGTGCCGTGAGTTGTTCGACGCGACGGGAGAGGTTTTCGCTGCCGGTTCGTTCGTACGCGTGGGCGGCTGAAATGCTGCGCCACCAACCCCTCACCACAATCACCCCGCGGCGCATCGCGGCCCTGCACGAGTATCGCGTCGACCACGAGATCGCGCGCGATGAGGCTATTGCCGAAGCGATGGAAGCCGCGCGCGACCGCGGCACCGAGATCGCGGTCGCAGAGCTGATTGCAGCTGCACGCCGTACGGCGAAGGCGCTGGAAAACGAGCCGGCCGAAACGCGCGCGCGCATCTTCGTCGCGCACTTCTGCGGTTCGATCCAGCCCGGCTTTCTTGATCTCGCGAAAGAGATCGCCGCGGCGGCCGGCATGGCCCATCTCTACGCGGACGGTGAGTGACATGACCACCACCCGCCTCCTGATCGGCGCCGCTGCTGTGCTGATCCTCGCCCTGGTCGTGATCGTGCGCGAGATCGCACGCGTCAACGACGACGACCACCACCGCGGCTGAGCCGCGCACCTACCGCAACCACCTGGAGACCATCATGGCCCAACGCAAGCCCGCAGTTTCGACGCTCCTGAAGGCAGCACAAGCCCGAATCGTGGAGTTGGAAAAGCAGCTCGAATCGGAAAAGAACCAAGCGAAGTGGGCGCGTGAAGGTCGCGACTCGGCGCAATCCGAGCGCGATCAAATTCACGCGTTCCTCGACGCGTTGCCGGGTGCGATCCAGAAGAAGAATCCCGAGACGTACGTCGAACACAGCGCCATGACGCGCCTCGCCGCGTGGCTCGCCACGTCGCGCGCGTAACACCGGCCGCACACCACACCGAGGGACCACATGGACAAGAGCGAAAACCGCTTCTACCGCGAGGCGGAAGAAGCCAAGCAAGCGCCGGAACTCGAAGCGTGCTGCTGGTACGTGCGCACGAAACGCACTGATGCCGACGCGGCCGGCTGGCTCGTCGCCGACTGCTCGACGTCGCCGCACGGGAAGGAATACGCGCGGCTGTTCGCGGCCGCGCCGAAGATGCTCGATCGCCTTCGTGCGGCTGCGGAATGGCTGACCGAGGCAAACAGCCCAGCCGAACTGCGCCAAACCATCGACGCCGTGATCTCACTCGCGACGACGGCACCCGAGGCTGCGCCGGAGCCGGTGCGGCACGTGACGATTGCAGGAGGTGCGCTGTGAGCACCGACCGCAAGATCATGCCCGTCGCGCAGTGCGGCTTCGTCGCCAATTGCATGGCGAGCCCGCAAAGCTATGCAAGTTCGCTGTCGAACTGCCGCACGCCGACATCGAAGGCGACCGCCGATCATGCGCTGGCGCAGCTGGAAGCTGCCCGAGCGAAGGACGTTGCGCTGCACGAAGCGAACCTCGAAGCCATCGAGCGAAACAAGGGCACGGCTGATCGCGTCCGGGCGTTCATGGAAGAAATCGGCATGCCGAAGTCATGGACCGAGCGCGACACGAAATCGCGTTCGCGCTACCCGAAGAACGTCACGCGCGACGCGGGCTGGATCAGCGACATTGCGCGCTTTATCAAGACGGACGACGGATTCGCTTACGCGACACACACGTACGAGACGCTCAAGGCCCGATACGACGAATACGCCGCGACGGCGGCGCGCGAGACCGAGCAAGCTGAACTGCAGCGTCAGCGTGCCGCAGAGGCTGAGCGCGAAGCGCGGAAAGCGAACATCGAACTCGCCCGAATCGTACTGCGCTACGAACTGTCGGACGAGTCGACATGGGACGACGTGATCGAAGCGCTGCGCGGCAAGGATCAGCGCATCGACCTGGCACTCGCGATGATGGCAACGCGTGGCGACTGGTCGGAAGGCCCCTACCGCGTGCGGGACGCGATCGACCGATTCACGATCGTCACCGACGAGGACAAGGAAATCGCGAACGACGTGATCTCGTGCATGCACGACTTCTGCGACGGCCGCGTGTTCCGCGATACGACGTGGAACTATGACCGGATCATGGCGAGCGTCGCTGATCAGCAGCTTGCGACCGACGCGCTGACCGCCTATCAGCACCGGGAGGACTGACATGCGCGCCCCTCTCACCCGCCTCCCCGACTGGTTTTGGCTCGCGGTGCTCGGCGCGCTCTGGCTGATCGCATCGGGCATTGCGCCGGCTTATGAACTGCTCGCGGGGATTGCGCGATGAACCCGATCACCTACCTCTGCGACGCGCTCGACCGCCTGTTCGAACGCAGCCCGGTCGCCGGGATCATCGTCGCGATCGTGGTCGCGTTCCTGTGCGCGGTCGGCATCGCATACCTCAGCACCACGCCGGAAGCGCCGCGCGGCGTGTGGGGGGCGTGATGCTCGACTACAACCTGTCGATCGACGCGTATCACGCGCTGTCGCCCGTTTCGAAGTCGCAACTCGATGACCTCGCGCTGTCGCCGTTCCACTTCTACAGCCGGCATCGCAATCCGCTGCGGCCGCCGCGCGTCGAGAAGGCCGGCCAGCTCGAAGGGCACCTCGCGCACTGCGCAGTGTTCGAGCCCGACCAGTTCGACGCGCGCTACGTCTGGGCACCGAAGGGCGCGCCGCGCAAGCCGACGGACGCGCAGTGGAACGCAAAGAAGCCGTCGCCCGACAGCGTCGCGGCGATGGAATGGTGGCGCGAATTCCTCGACGCATGCGGCGACAAGCGCGTGATCACGGTCGAGCAGTACGACGTCGCGATGCGCCAGGCGGAATCCGTGCGCGCGCTGCCGGAGATTCAGGACGCGCTGTCTCAGGGCCGCGCCGAAGTTTCAGCGTTCTGGACGGACGAAATGACCGGCGTCGAATGCCGCTGCCGGCCGGACTGGGTGCATGCGCTGTCGCGCAAGTCGGTCGAGCTGCTCGACCTGAAGACGTTCAGCTGCGCGGCCGCCGACGAGTTCCGCCGCCAGATCGCGCGCAAGCGCTACCACGTGCAGGACGCGTTCTACTCGGCCGGCTACAGCGCAGCGGCCGGCGTCACCGTCGAGAAATTCACGTTCATAGCCGTCGAGACCGAGTGGCCCTACGCGGCCGCCTCGTACACGCTCGGACCTGAAAGCCGTGAGGAAGGATTCATGGAGTGCCGCCGGCTGCTCGACCTGTACGAGGAATGCGTGCGCCTGAAGCGCTGGCCCGGCTACTCGAACAAGACCACGCAGATTGACCTGCCCCCTTACGCCTTCACTTCACAAGAGATTGAGATCGCATATGTCTGACATCACCGACCTCCGCGGCACCATCGTGCCGAAATCCGACCAGCTGAACGCAGAGCAGCTGCTGGCCGGCGACATGACCATAACCGTGACCGATGTGCGCATGGGCAGCGAAGATCAGCCCGTGATCCTGCACTACGAGAACGACGAGGGCCGGCCGTACAAGCCGTGCAAGACCATGCGGAAGCTGCTGATCTTCGCGTGGGGCGAGGACGGCCGCAATTGGACCGGCAAGTCGATGACACTCTACAACGACCAGGCGGTGCGCTTCGGCGGCATGGTCGTGGGCGGCATTCGCATCAGCCACCTGAGCCACATCGAACGCGAGATCTCGCTGTCGCTGACTGCGACGAAGGGCAAGAAGGCACTGCACACGGTGCTGCCGCTCGAAGTCGTGCGCCTCGACGACGTGCTGAAGGCGATCGCGACGGCCACCGATCGCAACGCCATGAACGCGGCCCGCGCGCTGGCGATGAAGCTGCCCCCGGGCGATCAAGCGCAGGCCGCGCAGGACGCATACAACGCGCGCATGCGCGAGCTGCGCGGCGCGGCGGCGCGCAAGCCGGCGGATCCGCAACCCGGACCGGGCGACGACGAAACCACGGCGCTCGCGCAACTGGAAGCATGTGCCGACGTCGATGCGCTCGCAGTCTGCCTCGATAGCTTCCGCTACTACCCTGGCGACGTCCGCGAGCGCCTGATCGAAGCGTACAACCGCCGGCGCGAAGCACTGCTCGACGCGTAACCCTTCCCCTACCCGACAGGAGCCAGCATGTTCAACCTCGACAACACCCTCGCGAAGATCGTCTCGTGCACGAACGTCAGCGAGAAACATGGCGCCGAGCGCGTCGCCGCTATCTCGATCGGCCTCTACGTCGTTCAAGGCGGCGAAGTGCTTGAAATGTTCGATGCGGGCCTGCGCAACGCGCTGTACCGCAAGCCGCAGCCGAAGCCCGGCGAGCTGCCGATGGAACACGACGGCCTGACCGAGCTGCGCTATCCGTTCATGCGCAACCTCGCGTGGGACCGGAAGTACGAAGGCTATCTGTTGCGCTTCCACATCGGCGCGACTGGCACAGAAGACGTGCTACTCGCCGAATGCGGCCTGAAGGATATCCGTTTCACCACGCAGGAAGGCGGCTCGGTGGGTGTGCACTTCAAGATCACCGCGCATCCGAAGGACGAGGTCGACCACGGGAAGATCGCGACGCGGCTGCAGCAGGAGATCGGCATCACGCTGACGCCGCCGGACAACTACGTCGACCCGGGACTGTTCGGCGATGCGCAGGACGACGACGACCGAGATCCGTTCGAAGGCAGCGACCTGGCCCGAGACGCGCAAGAACAGTGACCCACCCGCCGCGCGCCCCACACGCGCGGCAACCCGGCTTCAATGCCGTCCGCGTGGGTGATGGGTGGGCGCCGTCACGCCGGCTTATTCATGTCAACGCATGCCACATGCGAACCGCGCGGACGACATTGATACTGTTCTACTGATTGAGGATGACGATGAGCGACACCACCGACAAGAGCGCTGATGCGCTGACGGTACCTACGATCTCGCGCGATGCGTTCTATGACATCGTGCGGGCCGCGATGAAGAAGTACCGCGACGAAAACCCGTCCCGCTACCTGAACGATGATCAGGTCGACGCCAACGACGGCGAGTTCGTAAGCGCATTGGCGGACCAGCACGCGAAACTCATAACGGGGCGCCCTGTCGAGCAGCACGAAGCAGCGCCGGCCGATGACGCGCGCGAATGCCTGATGGACGTCGTAAGCCATCACGGCGACTTCGAGAAAGCCTGCCGAGCACTGAAGGACGCTGCGAGCGACGACGGCAACGGGAGCGATGCCTCGTACTGGCTGCACCAGATCGACGTGCTTGGTCGCATGAAGGCTCAGGCAGAGCGTGCACTCGCTGCACCATCCGCCCCGCTCGAAGGCACGGGCAATGGGGCGGAAGTTTCTGGGGCATACACTTATTCCAGCGTGCAGGCGACCAACTGCGCATGCTGCGGCGAGTACAAGCACACGCCGCTCCGTATCGACTGGATGGGCGGCTACGTCTGCCTGACCTGCATTGACCGAGAGCTGGAATCCCGCATTCCTGCTGATGTGGCCGATCTGAACGAGCGCGCGATGCTCGCGGCCGGCCAGTGGGCCACGTCGGATACGCCGATCAAAGAAGCGCTCGCCTATCGTGACGGTTTCGTTGCAGGTGCCCGCGCCCCTCGCACAGAGGTGGCGGGAGCGGAGGGGGTGCTGCGAGCTGCACTCGACCGTCTTGAAAACGCCTGCGACAAGCGCGCAGAACTTCTCACCCGCGACGCCTATTTGGC
Organism: Burkholderia sp. AU27893; assembly: GCF_002223205.1. Lineage (NCBI taxonomy): Bacteria > Pseudomonadati > Pseudomonadota > Betaproteobacteria > Burkholderiales > Burkholderiaceae > Burkholderia > Burkholderia sp. AU27893. Next base: position 34,046 of record NZ_NKFD01000008.1, read on the forward strand.
TGCGGAAGCGATTCCCGGCATGCGCGATGCGCTGTACGAACTGGACGAAGCTCGGCGGCAAGCATGCGATGCCCTGTCTCGCGCCCCTCGCACTGAGGTGGCGGGAGCGTGTAAGCACTGCGGTGCGACGACGGCTCAGACATGCAATGACCGGGGCTGCTTCTATCTCGAATCTGGCGACGGCGAACCCTCCGCAGATGCAGCGGCAGAGGACAAGTACGTCATCGAGCGCCTGAGCACGGTGCTCGCGGGGGTCGCAGCGGCGCTACTCGGCGAGGAAGCTGACCGCCCTGCCGCTGAAACGCTCCAGAAGCTGCCAGAGGAAGCCGCGAAACTTCGCCTCGAACTTGACCTTTACCGGGCGCAAGCCGCAGATGCAGCGGCAGCGCCGGCAGACGAGCGGGCGTCGTTCGAGGCGTGGTGGTACGAGCGCGAAGCATTCGGACTGCGCGCCGAACGGCTCGACACGCCGGAAGCGGCCGCGCGCGCTGCCTGGAACGAGCGCGCGGCAGCATCGCAGCCCGCAGCGGCAGCGCGCCCGAGCGATGACGAACTGTGGGACCAGACGCTGCGCGAACGCGACGAGTATCAAGAGACGGCCGACAAGCTGGCCGCAGCCATTGCCAAGCATTTTGGCGTGGGCATCGGCGAGCACTCGAACTTGAACTGCCCATGGGACGAAGCGTTGGAGGTGATCGAGAACGCCGCCCCGCCCGCGCAGGTCGCCACTCGGCAGGAAATGACGGACGCGGCGCGCGATGTTCTCGCCGAGCGACGCCGACAGGTCGAGCAGGAAGGCTGGACAGCGGAGCACGACGACGAGCATTGCAGTGGAGATCTGGAACTGGCCGCCGCCTGTTATGCGATTCACGCCTCCGAGCGTGGACAACACAATGAGTTCATGTGGCCGTGGCCGTCTGAATGGTGGAAGCCGACGACAAAACGCAGAAACCTCATAAAGGCCGGTGCACTGATCCAGGCTGCAATCGAGCGGCTCGACCGCGCCCTTCTCGAAGGAGACAAGTCATGAAGCTCGACGAACTGATCCAGAGGGTCGGCGTGAATAACGTCGGCGTGCAATTCCTGGCCGATTCGATCACGGGTGGAAAACAAAAGCGCGGCTACGTGGAAGTTTCATTCGGCACGGATTGCGTCTCGATGCGCGACATCGCCACCGGTGAATGGGAGAACGTGGTTTTCGTCGTCAGCATAAAACGTCATGCATTCGAGGCCGCGCGCGATGCATCGTGTGGCGAAGGAGCCAAGCATGAATAAGACGCTGACGGCGGCCGACCGCGCCACGATCATGGACGCCTGCCAGAGCATTTCGCGAAGCGCCGATGCACTGAAAGCCGGATGCTCGATCGACGGCGAGTGGCCCGATGCAGATGACAAAGCGTTCTACGACGCCGAACTTCGCCTGCTCGGGCGCTTGACCGCCCTCCTCGCCGCTCAGCAGCCGGAGCCGCAATGCACCTGCGATATGCGCACACGGGTTCTCGGTGACGGATGCGAGGTCTGCCAGCCGGAGCCGCGCGCCGAGGTGACGGGATGGCAGCCGATCGAGACTGCGCCGAAGGACGGGACGCCACTCGTGATGTTCGCCCGCTACGTCCATGCGACTGCGTCGATTGTAGTGGTCGCATCGTGGCTGGAGAACTACGGAATGTGGGTGAATCAGTCGTTTTCGTGCGCACCTGTCCAGCAGGTTGTGCCGTCACACTGGATGGCACGCCCCGAGTTCCCTATCGACGCCGCCCTCGCGCAACGACAAGGGGAAGACCATGTCTAGCCGCCGCATCAACAGCGCAGCCGTGGTCGGCGTTCTCGCGAGCGGCACGCACACCGCGCGCGAGATAGCGGCCGAACTCCAGACGTCGACGGCGTTCGTGCAGTGCTTCCTCGACACGCTGTTCTACGCCGGCCGCATCCGGATCGATCAGCGCGTCACGACGGACACTGCGTACCAGCTGACACCGGTCGCCGCACCGCGCGCGCCGCTCGATACGCCGTCCGCCGGGCCGCGTCTCGCACCCAACCTGCAATCCACGCTCGCCGGATACGATCGAGAGATCAGTCGCCGCGTCGAGCTTGCCATGACCACGAGGACACGATGATGGAAACGAACGAAGTAATGAACGTGGCCCGCCGCGCGGTGCAGCTCTACGCGGAGACGCACCCGCGCCCGACGCACGTCACGCAGATGCAAGCGGCCGAAATGCTCGGGATCAGCCGCTGGACGGTCAGCAAAATGGTGAAGGCCGGCGACCTGAAGCTGAACCGGTGCGGCCTGATCCCGATCGAGGAAATTGACAAGGCGCGCGAGGCGCATGTTTAAAGCCGCGCGGCGATCTGCTCGGACGTCTCGCGATAGTAGTGCTCCTGCAGCAGCTTCAGATCCTTGATCCCGCTGATGCGCGACAGCGTCAGCACGTCGACCTTGCGAGCCAGGCGCGTTAGCGCCTCGCCTCGCGAGTCGTGAAACGTCATCCCAGTGATCAACAGCGCCTTCTTCGCCTTGCGAAACAACGTATCCATCGACCCCGCCTCGACCGTAAAACACCGGTCACGATGCGCTACCGCTTTCAGCAGCCGCAACGCGGCGCGAGGGAGCGGAATCTCGCGCGGCTTTCCAGTCAGGTATTGCATCTTGTGATCGAGCCGCGCGACGCCAGTCTTCATGTTCAGCGTATCCTTTCCGAGCCCACGCAGTTCCTTTGCACGCATGCCGCTGCGTAGTGCGACGAGCCACGCGAGCGCTACCTCCTGACTCTTCGTCGTCGGTTCCTGCCCGGTTCGATAACCGAGCCAGCGAACGATAGGGCGAACCTCTTTCCAGGGGGCGACGCGACGCGTGCGCGGCGGGTTGTCCGGCGGCGCGCCGAGATCGCTGAACGCGTTCGTGTCGATCCACTTCCATTCCCGGCGTGCGATCGTGTACGCGTTTCGATAGAGATTGATCTCGCGCAGCACAGCGCCGTTCGTGATGCCGCGCACCTTCTTACCATCCGGCCCGACGTAGCCTGACAGCCGCCGGTCTCGCCATTCGGCCCACATCGGGGTGTCAGCCTGCGACAGTGGCCGCTCAGCGTATTCGGGGAACTGCTTGATGAAGGACGCGATGCGACTCTGTTCCCACTTCGTGCCGCCCTTCTTCGTCGACACACGGCTCGAATACTCAGTGAGCATTTCGCCGAGCGTGTGAAGGTCAGCGGCGGGCGTATCACTCAGGCGCTTCAGTTCCGCCTCGCGCTGCGCTCCCCATGCCGTTGCCTCGCGCCGTGTGCGCAGCACTTTCGAATCGCGCGCGCCGCCGACATAGACCTGCACGCGGAAGCCGTTCTTGTGTGGGGTGATCGATGCCATTGTGGGGAGAGCCGTGCGTAGGAAATGGGGAATCCATTCTACAACCCTCCCCACAATGTGGGGAAAATACCCTGTATGTATCAACAGTGTCGGGTCGCTAACCCGTTGTTTCTACACGGTTCAACAAGTCAGCAAAGTTCATGTTGAAGTGTCGTGGTGCCGGGGACCGGAAACGGCCTTCCCTTTATTTGCAAGGGAGCGAGCGCGGCGTGCGTAATGAATGGGGAGAATTTCGTCGCTTTTCATCCGGAACCGAACCGGAGCGCTACACTGTACGGCCATACAGTGCTGACTTGCATCGTGGAAACCAAAGCGACCCCATATATCGGACTGCACATCCGCACGGTCATGCGCACGTGTTGGACCTGCGAGCATTGGGCCGGAACCGCGGAGCCCGGCGCCGGTATTGCGCACTGCACGCACCCGCGGTGCTCGCCCATGCGCGTACGACCGAACCACGGATGCTCATGCTGGGTGCGAGCGACGGGCCTCGATGAGCTGGACGATGAGACCTGCGACGCGCTCGCACAGCGCTATTTTTGAGTTGGGGCAGACGTCCGACAGTTCACTCGCCGCGCGAGCTCGTACTCGAGGATTTCGCGCTTCGTCTCGGGCGTGTCAGCTGGCGATGCCGTCATAGGCTTGACCCACAGGCAAGCGGTATCGACGATGCGCGCCGGCGGCACCGTCGGACAGGTCTGGCAGCCGGCCAGTAGCAAACCACAGCCGATGACGAAGACAGCTTGCCCATTCATCGCGCCTCCGATGTCGGGTTGTCTGTGGCCGGGCAGTCAGGAAACCGCGCTTTCAGCATGCTCTGAAATTCAGCATAGCCTTCAGGCGTAAGTTCACCCGTCTCAGGTATAGCCGGGAAACCCCGGCCAGATGGGTTCGGGGCGTTCAGGTCTTCGCACACGACGATATGGTTCATTTGTATCGATGGGCCATGACGCCGCACGATATTAGGCTCCGCGTGTGCTGATTCGATCAGCGCAATCGCACAGAGAGCGCCGAGAAAAATGTTGAGTGATCGCATTGTCAATCCTTCCGCAGCGCACCGAGGTCGGCGAGCCGCGCGTCGAGGTTTGAATCCGGCGTCGCCGCTGCCTGCTGCTGAGCGACGGCCGCTGTCGCCACCGCCTGCTGTCCGACCTGCGCTGCCGCGGCGTTGCCGGCATCAACGGTAGCCTGGGCCTGCGCGACGGTGGCCGCCGCCTTGGCCGTGGCCGTAGCGGCCTGCTGATGCCGGAACATGCCGAACAGCACGCCAGCCGCCGCGAGCAGCCACGGGCCGAATTTCA